>VFJM01000142.1 GCA_009886055.1 Geobacter sp.
AAGGACATAGCCGGTATCAAAAAAATAAACCTTGGGTTCTTTCAGGATCGCTCGGGCAACATTGCGATGATAAGGACGCACCAGAAAGATAACATAGAGGGCTTCGAGAATTTCAAGGTATTTGCTCACGGTATTTGGTGCCGCCTGCAGGTCTCTGGCGAGTGAGGCAATGGACAGAGGCGACCCCACGCGCCCCCGCAAAAGTTCAACCAGCAAGCGCATCATCCGGATTTCCTGAATTCTGGAAAACTCCAGCACATCCTCACGAACCAGATCGGTGAAGTATTGCCTTCGCCAGCGTTCAGCCTCAATATTATCGTCAGCGAGGAAAGGTTCCGGCAATCCCCCGCGCTCGATCAGGCGATCAAGGGCATCATCCGGCTTGGCATCACTCAAATTGACCCACTCACGTACTGAAAAGGGGTGAAGCCTCGCCTGAAAATAGCGGCCAGCCAATGACTCTCCTGATTGGCGAAAGGTATCCATACGAGCACTGCCGGTTACCAGAATGGCTTGTCGTTCACCACGCCCGTCGAAAACACCCTTCAAATAAGCTTTCCAGTTTGGCATCTTGTGTATTTCGTCAAGCACAAGTATATCTGCCCGCGGGCTCCAGCTTTGGTCAAGCAGAAGTCGGCGGTCATCACTAACATCCCAGTTCAGGTACTGTGGACGTTGGTAGCCAGCCATCAGATCCTTAGCCAGTGTCGTCTTACCGACCTGCCTGGGCCCAGTCAGCAGCACCATTTTCTTCTTGAGATCGGAGTGAATATTTTCTGAAAGGTACCGTTTCATGCCGACTATTGTTTCATGTTTTGCACAATAGTCAAGTCTTTTAGGCGAAACAATGAATAATAGTCGCGGCAATTCGGGGGCATAAAGCAGTTGATCACATAAAACCATAAGTTAGCGAAGACAGGTTATAAACTTTAGGACATAATGACGCTTTTAGGTAAAATCAATAATTGCACTATGTCCTCGGAATATCTCCCTTTTTCGTGATGACTGTACACTTTGAATGGACTACTGCCATGGACCTGCTTCTTGTTGAAAATATGGTTCCAAGATTTTTATATAAGCCTTTATCCTTTTAATCCGTTAAATCAGTGTGATAACGTTTTTGTCTTGTTCCACACCTACCGGCTCTCAGCGTGGTTTCCATAGCGTTACAGTATTTCCCGGATAGCCCCAACAACCCTTTCCTGATCCGCTTCCGTCAGGTCATTGTAAAACGGCAGCCGTACCAGCCGGTCACTGACGCTCTCGGTTACCGGACAGTCGCCTGTGCGCCCTCCAAAGCGTTCG
>VFJM01000030.1 GCA_009886055.1 Geobacter sp.
AACTCGACTTTTGCAGCACTTTAAAAACTGAATAGCCAAAGAATTACGCACTTGGGGTTGGAATTTTGTACAATGGGAAGTGAGCCATTTGCAAATTGGAGGTAGAACATGTTCCCATTGGTGGAATTTCCAGAACTGGTGCAACACTATGCACCCTATTTCGCAGATGTTTTCTCTGATGAAGCGTTTGTCGAATTTGAGCGCTATATCAGCGGATTGATTGTTTCCGAAAATAAGACGGTCGAAGGCATTAATCGCTTGTTTGTGAATGAAAGCCGCAACCAGAGTTCGCTAAACCGGTTGATGACCCAAAGCCCATTCGGTTTGGAAGAACTCAACAAGGCCCGCATGAACGTTTTGGCAAGCCAGCCGGAAACCCAGATTAAACGCGATGGCGTGCTTGGCCTTGATGATACTTTGTTGATCCACTATGGTCAGGAGTTTGAGAAAATTGCCAACCTGTTCGACCATGTAACGGGCACGTATGTTTGGGCTCACGATTTGGTGACATTGCATTACAGCGACAACGTGACCGACTATCCGGTTTTGTTTGAACTGTGGAAACCCGTTGAGTTGGAAAAGTTGGAAGCTGGTCTGCGCTCTGCAGATGTCAAGTTCAAAGAAAGCAAAGAAGCCTTGAAAGAGAAGGAACCCAGAAAATGGCGCGCTTATCTCTTGGGCGTCTGGCAGCGGCAGCAGAAAAAGCATCCCGATCTTCAAAAGTTGGTACGGTTCAGAAAAGATAAAAAAGTGGTCACAAGACCTTTACAAATTGAGAAATGGATTGTCGTCTGGTGATAACGAAACAATCCCAGGTGGGCAGGTAGAATGGTTACTTGACAGTAAATCTAACCAGCAAGGCGCGGGTTAGTGTTTCAACGGGTTCAACACAAGTCTGGCGGATAACCGAGCAGAGTGAGCCAATCGTCAGTGCCCAGATCAATCCCGGCGAGTTCGTAAGGGCTTTTGCCTTTGCGTGGCCCGCGCTCGAATTTGTGCATATTGAACCATAAAGCAAACAGGTTTAAGAATAATTGTCTGCTGTCCAAATCGGTGCATTCTCGACGGCGATCGGTGTAAGGGCGCAAAACGCTGTTGATGGTTTCGGCGGCGCAACTGGTTCGCACGGTTCTTTCGAGCAGGTTCAAGAGTTTTTCAGCCAACGCTTGGATTTGTGGGTCGTCGTCGATCCAAGCGGCCAGCCATTGCTGAGCGTCCAAAGCGGCCTGACGGAAATTCTGGTGTCCATTGCGGAGGGCGTGCTCCAGTCGCCATAAACGCGCTACGCTGGCTTGGAAACACACCACCGCAGAGTGGTCTTGGAAGTGTTGTTCGGCCAGCGCTTGCCAGTCGGTCAGCGGTTGGACGATGCCATCCAGAAAAGTCAGCATTTCTGGCAACTGCTTTTCAAGGCGTTCAGCCAACTTTTGGATACGCGGGTGGGGCAGTTGTTTGATACCCTTCAGGGTTTCTTCTGCCAGCCACTGGTTGATGGTGCGATTACGGATTTCACCATTGCGCCAATCGACCAACTCGACTGCGTCCCACAGGCAGCCATACCAGAACGTCAATTGGTCGATTTGTGCCAACAGGTTCTCAAATTGTTCATAGGGCTTCATCCATTTTACAAAAACAGCATCATCCCAGTGTTTACACAGTTGTTTTTCGAGTTGTTCTACCACTTTTAGCGTCTGGTAGGCTTCTCGTTCCAGATCATGGCTGACTTTTAGAACATCTTCTATCAGATGCCAGACATCTTTCTGAATAGCGACATCCAACTTGGCGAGTTTGCAAGATGCGGCGTAAGGAATGCAGCCGTCTTCAGACAAACCCTTGATTTGCACTCCGCGATCTTGCGTAAAAAGCAAGACACAGCCCCAAGTTTCAGCGTCCCGCGCCGCTGTGGCATACAAGCTGGTGATTACCAGGCTGTGCGGCTCAACCATTAGCAGGATGGGGTCCCGGCCAACAAATAGTTCATCTCTGGCGAGTACCACCTCTCCCATGCCAGCGTGATCGACCTGCCGCAAGATTTCACCCGCGCGCATTCCAGCTTTGTGCAGCAATGCGGACATAAATGCGGGTGAGCGCCCTTCGTCAAAGGCAGTTTGCAGGCAAATTTCCGCCGCACGCCCTGAAACTCCTCCGGGAAACATCAGCGCCAGGGCCGTGCGCTTTATCCGGTTCGACGTGACTGTCACCGTTTTCTCGCCGTCTGAAACGTCTGGATTCTGAGCAGCGTTCGCTCTCATCGGCAAGACTGGCGCAGGCACCAACCCAACTTTTATCCGTTCTCCAATCGCATATAGGGTTGGGCGGCTGACAACCAACGTCTCTGCCAGCCAACTGACGATACCCCAGGGACGCCGGTCTGTAGGTAGATTGAGGACTGCTCCGATAAAAAGCCGCTCGCTCAGACCTAAATCCGTGCGTTTCCAACTCGGCAAACCTTGATCATAGCCCGGTAAAACTTGCCAAATTGGTTCGATTGGTTCAGGCCAGATAACACTGGCGGAAAGTGAATAACTCGTATAAACTGTCATGGTAGGTAGCCTCCTGAATAAGTTTGAGTGGTCAAATCCAATCTTAACTCACTGGCTACCTACACCGCTATGAATTTGTAAAGGTGCTAATACTTACTTTTGAACCGTGCCGGGAAATGCTTGATAGGTTAAAAAAATGACACTTTTTGTATCGCTATAGCCTTTTTCCCTAATCCAGTTATTGATTGGGAGAAGGCCGGAAAGATGGCCTTTTTGCGTTAAAATCACCCCGTATGGAAATCTCCCCCCACCTCCAGGGCATCCTCGACACCCTACCGACCAAACCCGGCTGCTACATCATGAAAAATGCCGCCGGGGCGATTATCTACGTCGGAAAGGCCATCAGTCTCAGGAATCGCGTGCGCTCTTACTTCCACGCGGATGCCAGTCACGACGCCAAAACGCGCCGCCTGGTGCGCGACATTGTCCA
>VFJM01000153.1 GCA_009886055.1 Geobacter sp.
GTACGGACCGTAGTTGTTGGAGCAGCGGGTATTCAGCGTCGGCATGCCGAACGTTTCATGATAGGCGCGCACCAGCAGGTCAGCCCCGGCCTTGCTGGCCGAATAGGGAGAATTGGCGGCCAGCGGCGTTTCCTCGGTAAAGTAGCCGGTATCACCCAGGCTCCCATAGACTTCGTCGGTTGATATCTGCAGAAAGCGGAAGCCGGTGACGGCGCCGGAGGCCCAATGCTTGCGGCTCTCTTCGAGCAGAACCTGGGTACCGAGCACGTTCGTACGGACGAAGATTTCCGGGCCGGTGATGGAACGGTCGACATGGGACTCGGCGGCAAAATGCACAACCGCATCAATCTTCTGATCGGCAAGGAGCCGTGCCACCAGGGGGGCGTCGCCAATATCCCCTTTGACAAAGCGGTAATGCGGGTTCCCTTCAAGCGCGGTCAGGTTTTTCAGATTGCCGGCATAGGTCAGACAATCCAGATTGGTAACCGTGCATCCCGGATTGCCGGCCATGAATGAATGAATGAAATTGGAGCCGATAAAGCCGGCCCCTCCGGTAACGAGGAGAGATGCGGGAGTAAATGTCATGGCAGATGGTATCCTATCCGAATGGAGTGGTCAGTATTCAAGCTGTTTTCTTTTTTCAACGGTTCTGATATGGTGGCGGCATTTCAGCAGTCACACATCTTTCCGGGGGAATCACTATGACGACACTTTCCAAATGCCGCTGCGGCGCCGATCACCATGGCCATCTCTGTATGCTGAGAAGCAACGGGCTGTACGATGAAATAGCCAAGGTAAGCAGTGATCCGAAATTCTACTGCTTCACCTGCGGCGGCGAAGCCAACTGCGCCGATAACCTGTGCGAACCGGCTCCGATAGAGTAGGAGTGCACGATTTAACGGCTCTGCTTTTCCCGGGTTCTCATGCCTGCCGCTCCAGCTGCATGCGTCCTTCCAGATCATCGATAAACTGCCGGGCGGAACGGCCGCTCCTGCGTGCGGTCAGCCCGGCCCATTCCAGCGCCTTGTCGCACAATTCACTGTCCGACAGCGCTATATTCCTTGAAGCGGCATAGCAACGGATAACAGCCAGATACTCATCCTGGTCGAATTCGTAAAAACCGAGCGAAATGCCGAACCGGTCGGACAGAGCCAACTTCTCTCCAACCGCCTCTTCAGGGTGGATTTCAGAATCGGCGCTGTTACCGGACATCCGTTCCGGCATCAGGTGCCTCCGATTGGAGGTCGCATAAATCAGGATATTTGAGGGGCGCTCTTCAATATCCCCGTCCAGCAGAGTTTTTAACGCCCTGAAATCCCCTTCCCCCTCATCAAAAGAGAGGTCGTCACAGAACAGGATAAACCGGAACGGAGACCCCCGCAACCGGGAGATAATCTGCGGCAGCGCCAGGATATCCCACCGCTTCAGCTCTACAATCCGCAAGCCGCGGGGCGCAAACATTTTCAGGAGACCTTTGACCAGCGATGATTTACCGCAGCCGCGTTCTCCCCAGAGCAGGACGTTGTTGGCGGGCAACGACGCCACAAACTGCGCCGTATTGCGGATGACCTCATCCCGGATATCATCGATGCCGACCAGCTCACCCAGATCGAACAGATGCGGATGAGCCACCGCAATCAGCCGCCCCGCATCTCCTGCCCGCTCCCACCGGAACGCAAGATTGGCGCTGATATCAACGGGGGGCTCCTGGAGAGGTGCCAGGCGCTCGACCAGCGCGCCGATTTTATCAAGCAGCGCATCAAGTTTATCCGTGTGACGTGTCATACCATACCTAACAGCCACAACCGCAGTTGTGGCAGACTTTCCTGAATTCGCTGGAGGGTGCGACCGTTTCAGGCGCAAACGCCACACGCCTGACAGCTCTGCCGATATCTTCCACTATATCCAGCCGCTGGCTTTTCCCGATAATATGACCGACGCACTGGTTGCTGTGCCCGTCCTGCGGTGAAGATATTCTCACGGCATTCAGCAGGTCGGCATAACTGTTGATCGAAATAACCGCATCCCGATTACGCACTACGGTCAATTGCACACCCAGCCGCTCCATCTCCGCCTTCATTACCGCCAGAACCTCCTGAAACGGCTGGCCGTCGAAATCAACGTACCAATCTTTCCTGAAATGCTCCTGGTCATGAATCGTGATGACCATCTGTTTCGTTTTGCTGCACGTCATGTCACGTCACTCCGTTGTCACAACGTTCCGGGGCAGTCGGCATCCCACGCGGCAAACCCGTCGCCGGCGAGATGCAGAAAAGAATCGATCCGCTGGCGGAAATAGTCAAGATTTCCGGCTTCCTTCAAAAGAAAGGAGAGCTCATCGGCAGAAATCAGATGGCGAAGGTGCATGTACCGGTATAGCTCGGATAGCGCCGTAAGATGACGCTCCAGAACGGTGAACTCCGGATCCAGTGTATGGGTGATAAACCAGGAGCCGGCGAATTTAGTCACGATTCCGGGCTGGGGACGCACGATATTCTGACGGCCGAAATCAATCAGATAGTCCCGCAGATAGAGATCGGCGCTGAAGGCCAGTTCGGAAGCCTGTTCGGCGGCCATACCCTGCTGCTGGAGAAACTGATAGAATTGTTTCAGAATCTGCTGGCACCGCCCGTCAACCAACAGCTCTTCGTCTATAGTGTCAAACTCGAAGTCATCATGCTCAAATTCAGTTTCAGTTCTTTGCGTCATGTTTTCAGTGCTCATTCTCATTCAGGATTGTTAACATTCAGCTCACATAAAAAACATTAATTTTTACAGGGATGAAGAGGATACAGGGGATAACGGCACAACAAGGCGTCGTTGAAATTTTTGTATCCCCTTCATCCCTTTTATCCCTGTTACATGGTTTTTTGAATTACTTTGATCTTGCTGAATAATCACAAAGGATTAAGTTCCAGCAGATCCTTGTGGACAAACCGGCCGTTTTTCTGGATCGGCACGTCGTCGAACAGTATTTCTCCATCGGCAAGAATCCGCACCAGATCCCAGTGCACGGAGGAACGGTTGCCATTATCGCAGTCGTCGTACGCCTGCCCCGGGGTGAAGTGAATTGAACCGAAAATCTTTTCATCAAAAAGGATATTGCGCATCGGCTGACGGATTCCCGGGTTGACGCCGATAGCAAATTCTCCGATATAGCGGGCGCCTTCATCTGCATCCAATATTTTGTTGAGGGCTTTGCTCATCCCCCCTTCAGCGGTTGCCTTGATAATTTTGCCGTCGCCAAACTCGAACCGGACACCGTTATACTCTTTTCCCTGGTAGATACTCGGGCAGTTATAGGTGATGTGCCCCTGGACAGAGTTTTTGACCGGAGCGGTAAACACCTCGCCGTCCGGCATGTTGAGGCGCCCGTCGCATTTTATGCCGGGCAGGCCGTCGATGCTGAAACGGAGATCCGTATCGGGTGCGGAAATTCGCACCTTTTTTGTCCGGTCGATCAGTCTCTTGAGTTTTTCCTGTTTCTTTGATTCCGCTTTCCAGTCGATACAGCAGGCCGAGAAGAGGTAGTCCTCGTATTCGTCCAGGCTCATGCGGGCTTCCTGGGCTGCAGCGTGGGTCGGGTAGCGGGTGACGCACCAGCGGGTGTGTTTGACGCGCTGGTCTACCAGCGGCCTCGTAAGCTTTGCATATGCGACCACCGCCTCCTGGCGGGCATTAGCCATGACCATCGAATTATTACCGGCTGAAATACCGATATAGACCGTCACGGTTTTGTAGAAATCGAGTTTATGCTGCGGGAAGTGATCAAGCTGCTGCTTACTGGCCAGATTATAAAAGCTGCGATCTATTTCCGGCACTGAAAAAGCGTATTCAACGTATTTCGCTCCTCGCAAGAGGCAGAGCGCATACAGCTCCTTCACCAGCGGCATCGCCTCCAGGCCGGCGGCATTTATCAGTACGACATCGCCCTTTTTCACCCTGGTCGAGTAGTCAACCAGTATCTCTGCAAACTGCCGGATTCTCGGATCGTTCATCGGTTCCTCTTCAGATAGTGGCTGATTTCAATGCATCATCAGGCTTGTGATACTCAGGACAAGGTCGCTTTGCGGACCGGCCAGCAACTGAATGCCAATTTTGAGAACCGGAAGAACAATGTACGAAAACAAGTTGGTGAAAAATACCAGCGCGATGATGATTAACATCCCGTACGGCTCAATGCGAGACCAGACAGCAGCCTGCCTGTGCGGCAGCAGCCCTACTAACACGCGGCCGCCA
Organism: Geobacter sp.; assembly: GCA_009886055.1. Lineage (GTDB taxonomy): Bacteria > Desulfobacterota > Desulfuromonadia > Geobacterales > Pseudopelobacteraceae > JACRCG01. The sequence continues at coordinate 4,240 of VFJM01000153.1, forward strand.
TCCAGGGGCGGCACCGGTATCATATTGAATATCGCCAGGAGAAGATTTATGTAGACTGAAAAGGCCAGCATCAGAACCACCGGTTCCACCAGCATGGCAAGCGGAGAGCCGGAAACTGCGGGGTTGCCAAACGTCACCAGCCCCCGGAGCAGGAACGCCGATACAGTTGCCAGAATGATATTGGTAATCGGTCCGGCGGCCGCCACCCAGATCATATCGCGTTTGGGATTACGGAGATTTTCAAACACCACCGGCACCGGTTTGGCCCACCCTATGCCGATAAAGAATATCATGAGTGTACCAACAATATCGATATGCTTCAGGGGGTTGAGCGTCAGCCGCCCCATCATCTTTGCTGTCGGATCGCCATAACGCCAGGCGACATACCCGTGGGAAACTTCGTGACATACAATTGCCAGCATACCCGGCACAAGCATTACTGAAAGCTTGAGGAAGAAACTTTCCATGAAACATCCTTTTAACTGAATAAACCTGCATTTCTTCTAGCAGAGTAGACCGGTAAAGTCAAATGCAAGACGACCTCTGAAACGCAGAAAAGGCGGGATCGCTCCCGCCTTTTCTTGAATGTATGCAGCTTCGGTTTTAATTAAATATCGTAGTACAGTTCAAACTCGAGCGGCACCGGACGCATGCGAACGGGGTTAACCTCGGCCTCGGTTTTGTACTCGATCCACTTCTCGATGACGTCGGGGGTAAATACGTCACCCTTCAGCAGGAACTCGTGGTCATCCTTGAGGCATTTCAGAGCTTCCTCAAGTGTACCCGGAGCGGACGGAATATCCTTGAGCTCTTCCGGAGAAAGGCCGTAGATATCCTTGTCCAGAGGCTGACCCGGATCAATTTTGTTTTCGATACCGTCCAGACCGGCCATCAGCATGGCGGCAAACGCCAGGTAGCCGTTGCATGACGGATCGGGCGTGCGATATTCAACGCGCTTGGACTTCGGATTGGTGGACATCATCGGGATACGGAGTGAAGCGGAGCGGTTACGGCTTGAGTACGCCATATTCACCGGGGCCTCGAAACCGGGCACCAGCCGCTTGTAGGAGTTGGTGGTGGGGTTGGTGATGGCACAGAGCGCCTTGGCATGCTTGATGATCCCGCCGATGTACCAGAGCGCCATCTGGGAAAGCCCGCCGTACTTATCGCCGGCAAACAGGTTCTGGCCGTCTCTCCAGATCGACATGTGGCAGTGCATCCCCGAACCGTTGTCGCCGTAAAGCGGCTTGGGCATGAAGGTTACCGTTTTGCCGTTGCGGTAGGCGACGTTCTTGATGACATATTTGAACCACTGCAACTGGTCAGCCATATCAACGAGAGCTGAGAAGCGCATGTCGATTTCAGCCTGTCCGCCGGTGGCAACTTCATGATGCTGGCACTCAACACGAATGCCAACACTCTGAAGCACTTCTACCATTTCATTACGCAGGTCATTCTGGGAATCAACCGGTGAGCAGGGGAAGTACCCTTCCTTGTGGCGCGGCTTGTAGCCAAGGTTCGGGAACTCCTCGCGGCCGCTGTTCCAGGCGCCTTCAGAGGAGTCGACGGCATAGAAGGACTGATTGGACGTCGAAGAAAAACGGACATCGTCAAAGATGAAGAATTCGGCTTCGGGACCAAAGAAGGCGGTGTCACCGATGCCGGTTGACTTCAGGTACATTTCGGCTTTTTTGGCGATATTGCGCGGATCACGGGTGTAATCTTCCTTGGTGATCGGATCGAAAATATCGCAAATGATCGACATGGTGGGAACCTTGATAAAAGGGTCCATTTTTGCGGTGGAAGGATCAGGAAGGAGGATCATGTCTGAAGCATGGATAGGCTGCCAGCCGCGAATTGAAGAGCCGTCAAAACCTTGCCCCTCTTCAAAGGTATCCTCGCTAAACTCGGTTATTGGCACGGAAACGTGCTGCCAGGTCCCAATAAAATCCATGAATTTATAATCAACCATCTTCGCGCCGTTTTTTTCGGCAAATTCAACTACTTGTTTCGGGGTCATCTGTTGCTCCTTTCGGGATTTATGTATTGTTACAGTGCATCTTCTCCGGTTTCGCCAGTTCTGATACGAATCACTTCTTCAATATTGGTAACAAAAATCTTCCCATCGCCGATACGTCCGGTTTTGGCAGCCTTTTCAATTGTTTCGACCACTTGCGGCAGAATAGAGTCCGCAACGATAATCTCTATCTTGATTTTGGGGATAAAATCAACAACATATTCTGCCCCCCTGTACAGCTCCGTATGACCTTTCTGACGCCCAAAGCCCTTCACTTCACTTATTGTAATTCCCTGAATGCCGATTTCATTCAATGCTTCCTTGACTTCATCCAGCTTGAACGGCTTTATGATCGCTTCAACTTTTTTCACGACAGTACCCTCCTGTTGCTTGAGATTTTGTGTAAGCAAGGGAACAGGTTCACAAGACTGACACCATTGATCTTCTATTGCCTTATTAGCAAGCTCCTTGCCAATTTCATATTAAATTTTTATGGACGTATATTTGAATAGTTGGGAGACACGCCCCAATTGCAGGGCCACTCTCGGCATCTCCGGATGCCCAACAAACGATCAATCGAAAACAGATCTGCATATAATACAGGCACACCAAGCCGTGCCCCTCAGGCAAGTATACCCTTATGTCCTTTGAATCAGCTATAGCTTTCTCTCATCGAAGCGAGCCGCGGGGAATTGCAGCGGAGAGATTGAAACACCCCGGCCACCCCCGCGAGATGATAAATTGAACTATTTTTAAAAAGGGGATATACTCCGCGGGTGAATTTAATTATCAGAAAATGTGCCGAACAACAAGCAGAATTGACAGATTCCGCTAAAGTGACCTGCGTGTTTTGGAACAGGTTCTTACGTGTTTCACTACTGCCTCTGACCGTTGTTTTCTCTCTGGTCAGCTCCTTTGCCGGAGCTGATATCTATCGTTTTGTCACTATCGATGGTGTCGAAACATTTACTGATGCCCCCAGCAATAAAAGTGCCTCCGTAGTCATTAAAGATCGCCCGGCAACCGCCACCAAACAGCGAAAATCATTAAAGAAGCAGAAGATTCATGACATTTCGCTCGATGAAATTGCCCGGAAAGCGGTTACTGCCGCCCTCAACCCGCACGAAGCGGGACAAAACAGCTTTGAACATCACCTGCCGCAGGTCGGCGGAACGATAACCTCGCGGGTCGGCATGAGAATCGATCCGATCGACGGGACCTGGCGCCAGCACAACGGCGTCGACATAGCAATCCCCGCCGGAACCCCTGTCAGGCCGGTTGCTCCCGGCGTAGTTGTCTACAGCGGGAGCCGTTCCGGATATGGCAACACCGTCGTCGTTGAACATGACGATGGAATCGTCACCCTGTACGCCCACAACAGCCGGACCCTGGTATCAGCGGGGCAGCCGGTTACCCCGGAGAGCACCCTGGCGCTTTCGGGTTCCACCGGAAGATCAACCGGGCCGCACCTCCACTTTGAGGCCTGGCAGGATGGAACTAATGTCACCGCCGCCTTTCTTCCCGACAGCGGCATGACACTGCCGAGAACAACACTCGCCGCCAGCAGCCAGCGGGCACCCCGCTTCCGGAGCCAAGCGCTTTCCGACGGTTCGATCCTGTTTACCAATATTCCCTCGTCTATCCCCTGATGCACGACCAGATTGCCACATACACCGCAAAACTGATTTCAGATGGCTCGGCGCTCGCAGGGCGGATCGCCTTTGCCGCCCAGGATGACATCATGATATCAGACGGTGAACCGACCCTGGCAGCGCTGTCAGAATCGGTCCTCTCCCGTCTGAATTGCCTCGCCCTCGCTGCCGCTGCCCCTTCGCTCCCCTTTGCAGATTTTCTCATTCAGAGGGGCGCCAGCCATGAACATGACATTGTCCCGCGCGACACTGAAACCCGCACGTTTCTGCACGACATCCCGATTGTACGAAAAAACGAGATCGGTTCCGATCCTGCAATGATTATTGCCACCCTGCTGGGGAATCGCAAGGGGATCGTCGTCGAGGGTGTCGGGATCATCGCGACCGGTGCGTTGACCGTCGAACAGGCTTATATCAACTGGTCATCGGTTTTTCATTCAACCTATATCAAGTATCTTGAAGATCTGCTCGAACACGGCTTCATGCTCCCGGGTGAAGAGGATGCCTTCGAACATTTTCGCCGTGAATCACTCCAGCCGCTTTCATCTGACGGGCTCGAGTTCCGGCAGGGACCTTTTTCCGAGAAAAATGTCATTCTGGAGGAGATCGCTCGCGTCGGCAGGTATACCGTCCAAAGGCGCCTGGTAGATTCTTTTTTCGGCAACATTTCCTATTCAAACGGAGACCTGATCTATATTTCGCAAACCGCATCAAGCCTGGACGATCTCCCCGGCTGCATCGATCCGGTCCCTTTTGAAAACAGCTCGACGGTCGGCATAACCGCCTCCAGCGAACTGGTTGCGCACCGCTCTATTTTTGAAACGACCGGCTGTCGTGCCGTTTTGCACGGCCATCCGCGCTTCGCGGTGGTCATGAGCATGATCTGTGATGAAAAGGAATCGTGCCGTGTTACGGACTGCTGGAAGGATTGCGCAAAAGTCCGTTTCCTGGGAGAGACTCCGGTAGTAGCGGGAGAGATCGGTGCCGGCGGCATTGCCAGGAATGTCCCTCCGGTGATTGGTAAAACCGGTTCGGCCGTTGTCTACGGCCACGGCGTCTTCAGTATCGGCATGACCGATTTCCGCGAGGCGTTCCAGGGGCTGGTTGATGTCGAGAACTGGTGCCGAACGGAATATTTCAGGCGGCTTGATGAAAAATATGCAAAGCAGCCTGGGATGCGATAGAGGCATCCATGAAGTCGATGTTCTGACATTCAAGCATGACGGGAGCCTTGCCCGGCCAGGTCCCGGTGATGCGTTGCCGCGCGTCGCGCATCTTCATCCAGTACCTTCTCGGCAATCGCCTGAAACAGTTCAATCAGGTGCGGGTCAAAAAATGCTTCCGACATTTCCCTCATTATTTTCCGGACCTGATCGTTTGTGCAAGCCGCACGATAAGGGCGTTGCGTTCGGAGGCAGTCAAACACATCTGCAATAGTCACAATCCGCGCTTCAAGAGTAATCTCCTCCCCTTTAAGTCCATAAGGATAACCACTGCCGTCATATCTTTCATGGTGGTACAGAATCATGTTGACAACAACAGTGGGAAGATCGGCCTGCCGGGCTACTTCAGCCCCCCAGAGCGGATGTCTGCGAACGATCTTCAAGCTGGGTTCATCCAATTTTCCCGGAAAATTGAGCACAGCTCCCGGCACACCAATCTTGCCGCAGTCATGCAGCCAGCCGCCTTGCTTGATGTGAACAATGCTTTCTTCCGGCAAGCCAATCTTCATGGCAAGAGTGGATGCGTATTCAGCCACACGATCGCAATGGCCTCGGGTATAGGGGTCCTTGAGTTCAATTGCCTGGGCAATGGATAAGATGGTGCCTTCCTCGCAATGTGCCAATTCCCTGACAACTTCGGAACGTTCAAGCGCTTCATTCACAATGGATTTCAGTTCATCGTTGTCCCAGGGTTTGATGATAAAGCGGAAGGCCTCGCTGATATTTATAGCGTCAATAGCGGTCTTGAGGTCGGCATGGGCGGTCATCAAGATGCGCCCAGTTGTGGGCGAGATATGGCGTATCCGTTCCAGCAGTTCAATTCCGGATATACCGGGCATATGAGTATCGGATACCACCAGCCACACGTCCTCCGTGCGGACGATCTTCAGTGCCTCTTCTCCGCTTGATGCTACCAGCAGCCGCATAGCGGCATCATCCGAAAAAAGTTGCTGGATTTCATTCAGGACAGGGACTTCGTCATCCACGAAAAGCACGGTTCTCATGCCCGATCCTGAAATAAATTCTTCTGATTTGATATCCGGCATAGTCATATCCTTTTGTAGTCATCAGGTGGCTGACAAACGATTAACGTCATCCTCTCTGATACTTATATGCGGTTACCCCCGCACCTTCCTCGCGATCTCAAACAGCGCCACCCCCCCGGCAACCGAGGCATTCAGCGAGCTCACTCCGCCGTACTGCGGGATCGACATCACGACATCGCACTGTTTGCGCACGAGCGTCCTGATCCCCTCCCCTTCACCGCCAACCACCAGGGCAACGTTCCCCGAAAACTCTGTCCCATAAACCGACTGCCTGGCAGCGCCATCAAGCCCATACACCCAGTAGCCGAGTTTTTTCAGTGTTTCAAGCGTTTGGGCAACATTGGTCACCATGGCAACCGGAACAGTCTCCACGGCGCCGGCCGACGTTTTCTCGGCGGCAGCGGTAATACCGCAGGCACGGTCTTTGGGAATAATGACGCCATCGGCCCCGGCACAGGCGGCCGAACGGATCAGGGCGCCCAGGTTGTGAGGGTCCTGAATCGCATCAAGAACCAGAAGAAATCCGGACCTTCCGGATTGGCTGATCGATGTCAGAAGATCGTCGAAGTCGGTATAGCGGAACGGTTCAACCTCCAGAGCGATGCCCTGGTGATGAGAAGATGCACACATCCTGGTAAGGTCCGCCTTATCCCGGCGGTGCACCGCAACCCCCCGTTCCTCGGCCAACTTGATAATCTTTTCAACCCGATGATCGGTGGCACTGATCTGCACATAGAGGTTGAAAGCGCCGCGTGTCCCCTGCAGAGACTCTTTTACCGGGTTGACACCAAATATCAGTTCACCTTTCATGCCGCACCAGCCGTTATCTCGTCAGCGATCCATTCTGCCGCCTGAACGGGATTCGCCGCTTTGGCGATCGGACGGCCGATTACCAGGTAGTCAGCTCCGCTTGAAACAGCCTCAGCCGGAGTCATAATCCGCTTCTGATCATCAAGGGCGGCAAAGGGGGGGCGCACCCCGGGAGTAACGATCAGAAAATCGGGACCGCACGCCTCTCTGATCAGGCCAATCTCCAGCGGTGAGGCGACGACACCATCCATACCGGATGCTTTGGCGAGCCGTGCCAGACGCACCACCATATCCTGAATTGAAAGTTCGATTCCGACCTGGCGCAGAGTCTCTCCAGTGGATGAGGTCAGAATCGTCACCGCAAGAAGACGGGGACGCTCCGCATCGCTGAACTCCTTGTGCACTGCGGAGACTGCGGTTTCCATCATTTCGGCGCCCCCCAGCGCATGCAGATTGGCCAGCTGGGCACCAAGGCGGGCTGCCTCGCACATCGCGCTCGCAACCGTGTTCGGGATGTCGTGATATTTCAGATCAAGAAAAACCTGACCCCCATGGCGCTGGACAGCCTTGACCGCTGCCGGCCCGCAAGAGGTAAACAGCTCCTTGCCGACCTTGAACATCCCCACCTTACCCGCCAATATGTCAGCCCACCGGTCGATGTCATCCAGACCATGTACGTCGAGGGCAAAGATGATTTTTTTTCGTGCTTCTTCTGTTGTCATGGCGTCCTCATTTCATGAATTCTAAAGCTGCTGCGGTAATTCCTTCCGCATCGATCCCGACATCCTTCCGCAACTGGGCCTGACTCCCCTGTTCGATATAATGATCGGGAATACCAAGGCGCCGCACCTGCACATCCTGCATGTTGCTGTCATACAATAGTTCCAGAACGGCACTTCCAAAACCGCCTTGCAGTGAATTTTCCTCCACCGTCATGATCCTGCCGGTCCGGCGGGCGGCAGCCAGGATGAGTTCCGCGTCAAGCGGCTTCACAAAACGGGCGTTGACGACCCCGGCGGAAACCCCCTTCAACCGGAGCGCATCAGCCGCCTGAAGTGCCGGGTAAACCGTTGCCCCGACCGCGATAATGGTCACATCACCGCCATCCAGCAGCTGTTCCCCCTTCCCTATCTCGATGATTTTCAGTTCACGGTCCAGTTCTATTCCATACCCCGCCCCTCTCGGGTAGCGGAGCGCAATCGGCAGACCGGAATAAACGGCTGTTTTGAGCATATGGCGCAATTCGTTCTCGTCTTTTGGAGCCATCACCGTTATTCCCGGCAGGTGCCGCATATAGGAAAGGTCGAAAACACCATGATGAGTCGGGCCGTCATCACCCACCAGTCCGGCACGATCCATTGCTATGGTTACCGGCAATTTTTGCAGGCAGACATCATGAAAGACCTGATCGTAGGCGCGCTGGACAAAGGTTGAGTATATTGCAACCACCGGCCTGAATCCTTCTGCAGCCAAACCTGCCGCAAAGACCATGGCATGCTGTTCGGCGATGCCGACATCAAAAAAACGATCAGGAAAACGCTGTGAAAATTGATTGAGCCCAGTTCCATCCGGCATCGCAGCAGTTATGGCGATGATTTTCGGGTCTTCCGCGGCCATCTGCACCATGGTTTCGCCGAACAGATCAGTATAGGATTTGACCGCCGGCTTGGCGGCCGCTTTGCCGGTGGCAACATCGAAGGCACCGACACCATGATATTTGGCAGGGGTCTCTTCGGCAGGCTTGTACCCTTTCCCTTTGGTTGTCATGACATGCACCAGCAGCGGGCCATCCAGCTCATTGATGTTTTTGAACACGTCAACCAGCTGCGTCAGATCATGCCCGTCCAGAGGGCCGAGATAATCAAAACCGAGCGCTTCAAAGAGGGCGCCGGGGGTGAGAAACCCCTTCAGCGAGTTTTCCGCACGACGTGCAAATTGAAGGATATCGGTACCAAACGCCGGAATATTTTTGAGTACTACCTGCATCTCCTTTTTCAAATCACGGTAGTAACGGCCCGTCATCTTGCGGGAAATAAATGCGGAAAATGCGCCAACGTTCTTTGAGATCGACATTTCGTTGTCGTTCAGAATGACGATCAGATTTTTTTTGAGGTGGCCGGCCTGATTCAGCGCTTCAAAAGCCATGCCGCCGGTCAGGGAGCCATCCCCTATCACCGCAATCGAATGATTCCTCTTTCCGTCAAGGCTTGCAGCCGCAGCCATGCCCAGGCCTGCCGAGATGGAGGTGGAGGAGTGGCCGACGCCGAATGCATCATGCTCTGACTCGCAGCGCTTCGGGAAACCGGAGATACCCTTGTACTGGCGCTGGGTATGAAAGCGGTCGCGACGCCCGGTGAGTATCTTGTGGGTATAGGCCTGATGCCCGACATCCCAGATTATTTTGTCACTGGGGGAGTTGAAACAGTAGTGCAAGGCAATTGACAGTTCGACCGTTCCGAGGTTGGAGCCGAGATGGCCGCCAGTGGCAGAAACCGTTTCCAGAAGAAATTTCCGGATTTCTGCGGCCAGAACCGGTAGCTGTTCCGGTTTTAGTTTTTTAAGATCGGACGGTGAGTCTATAGTTTCAAGCAGCATTGTTGTCACCTCGTGCGTTTTAAGCGTACCCGTTTGTGCGGAACCACTCCACCGCTCGTTCCAGAGCTTCCTTTACCGGTGTCTGGGGCAAACCGAGTTCCCGAACCGCCCTTCCTGAGTCAAAATACATATGGTGTGCCGCCATCCGGACTCCCGCCAGCGGAATCAACGGTTCGCGCCCGGTTATTCGGGAGAGCCCCTCGTTGAGCCAGGCTGCCGCAAGTACCGGAGCGTACGGCAACCGGACTTTTGGTGCCGGAATCCCGGTTATCTCCTGGAGCATCATGAAGATATCCCGCAAGGAAAGATTGGCGTTGCCCAGAATGTATGTGCGGCCGGGAGAACCTTTTTGCTCTGCCAGGATATGGCCGCGGGCACAATCCTCAACAGCAATCAGATTCAGACCGGTATCAAGATACGCAGGCATCCTCCGCTTCAGAAAGTCGACTATGATTTTCCCGGTAGGAGTAGGCTTTACATCCCACGGCCCCACCGGTGTCGAAGGATTGACGATTACCAGCGGCAAACCGCGGGCTGCAAACCGTTCCGCCTCGCGCTCGGCAAGGAATTTGCTTTTCTTGTACGGCCCGACCATATCATCCAGCGATACCTTCGCATCTTCATCTCCCGGCGTGCCGTTTCCGGGATTTCCGAGCGTACCGACGCTGCTGGTGTAGACAACCCGTGAGACAGTGCTCTCCAGAGCCGCTTCCAGAACAGACGTCGTGCCCCCCACATTGGTGCGGAACATTTCGTCAGGGTTGCGCGTCCAGAGTCGATAATCAGCAGCCGCATGATACAGGACATCACACCCTTTAAGCCCGCTGCGCAAACAGGAGGTGTCGAGAAGATCCCCTTCCCATATTTCTACATCAAGCCCTTTAAGGTTGGAGCGGTTGGAAGCTGACCGCACCAGCGCACGCACTTCCCGTCCATCGCGGAGCAGTTCACGAACGATACTGGCGCCGATGAAACCGGTAGCACCGGTAACAAACGTCTTCATTCGTTTTTTTCGCTCTCAAGCAACAATCGGCGGTATCTGCCAAGTGCTGTCAATGGGAAGCAATTACGGTATATGTGATATTTTATCATGAAGAATTTGGGGAACCCGGTTCCGGTAAACGCATCCTCATCCCAGGAGCCATCCTGCTTCTGGGTTGTCATAAGATATTCAACGCCGCGCGAAGCAGCTTTGGAATGCACCTCTCCGGCAGCGAATAGTGAGAGAAGCGCCCAGGCGGTTTGCGACGCGGTACTGGGGCCACACCCCATCAGAGAACGGTCATCATACGATTCACAGACCTCTCCCCAGCCTCCATCCAGATTCTGCTTGGACTTGAGCCAGTTGGCCGCCTTTCTGATGTACGGCTGGGTCATATCTTCGCCGATGGCGCCCAAGCCGCCAAGCACAGACCAGGTGCCATAAATATAGTTGACTCCCCAACGTCCCCACCAGGGGCCTTCAGGTTCCTGTTCTTTCTTGAGAAACTCCAGCGCCCGAACCACGGCCGAATGTTTTTTTGAAAAACCGAATGTACCCAGAAGTTCAAGCATGCGGCCGGTCAGGTCGGCGGTCGGCGGATCGATCAAAGCTTCCAGATCGGCAAAAGGTATTTTGTTCAGAAGGTGTTTTGTGTTGTCTTTATCAAACGCTCCCCAGCCGCCGTTTTCGCTCTGCATCCCTATGCACCAGGTAATTCCCCGCTTGATGGCCTGGTCTTTCTGCTTTTTGTCACGAACCTTGATATCTTTAAGCGCCAGCATGACAAAACCGGAGTCATCAACATCGGGGTACCGGTCATTCAAAAATTCAAACGCCCAACCACCCGGCTCAAGATCGGGAGATTTAACCTGCCAGTCCCCTTTGAAGCGCACCTCCCGGTCCAGCAGCCACTGGGCGGATTTAACCAGAGCCGGGTGGTCAACCGGAACGCCGGCCTCCTGCATCGCAACCAGAACCAGCGCAGTGTCCCACACGGGAGAAACACACGACTGCAGCACCAGGCTGTTCTCATCCTCGATACAGAAGTTTGCCAGCGCTTCAAGTCCGCTTGCAATAACCGGATGATCATTTGCATACCCGAGACAGTGCAGTGCCAAAATAGAGTTGAGCATAGCCGGCTGGATCCCCCCCCAGTCACCACTCGACTCCTGATGATCCAGTATCCATTGTTCAGCAAGGGCAACCGATTTTTTCTTTAACGGGCGGATGGGAGACAATTCATAAATCTTCAGCAGATGGTCTACGCCTATAAAAAAGTTCTTCCAGCTCATTATTCCGTCATGGCGGGAAAACGTATAATCACTGGGACGGGGGGGACGGACAAAAAGTTCCTGGACTCTGGCTCGAGGAGGCAATTTTCTGACCGGATTTTCCGACATGACAATTGAAAGCGGAATAATTGTCGCGCGTGACCAGCTGGATAATTCGAAAATGTTAAAATATGCCCAGTCCGGGAGCATCATAAACTCAATCGGCATTGACGGCACTCCCAGCCAGGAGAATTCACCAAACAGCGCCAAAAATACTTTTGTAAATACTCGTGCCTTAAGAATGCCGCCTTTGGAAAGGATAAAGTCGCGTGCTTTGCACATGGCAGGGTCACCGGCGGAATACCCTGCCAGCTTAAGTGCAAAATACGCTTCAACAGTTGCTGAAAGATCTCCAGGACCGCCAAACCAGATCGACCAGGCACCCTCATCCGTCTGCTTGTCCAGAATACAATGCGCCATTTTCCGTTCGCGCGGTCTGTCGACCATGCCAAGAAAATGAAACAGCATGATATATTCTGCCGTTATGGTTACGTTCGACTCCAGCTCTGCCCACCAGTAGCCATCAGACAACTGCTCGCGAAAAAAGAAATCCCGGGTTCGTTCTATGCACTTGTCGAGAGGGCTCTGCGCGTCACCAACCATTTTTTTCCAGATTGTGGGGGGGAGGTGATGAACTTTCCCGGAAGTTTTCACAGCGGGCAATGCGTCAGAATCAGACGCGAGATTATTAAACGAGGTAAGAGAATTTGAAATTGGATACTTGTGTATTTTCATCCAGACCAACTCCTCACCGGCAACCGGTGCTACCTCTTGCAAATTAATTTCTTCATTTAAAGGGCGGACATATTACCATAATTCGTCTAAAGTTTTTACCATAATACACCCATGCTGTACATTTTTTTCAATGTGCACGCGTACCCATGAGTCATCTTGTTGGTCCAGTCGGGCTATAATCAGCTCTACGGTTCATATATGCAAATCATCTATAATCGATCCGTATCTATTGATGCGGCTTGACAATGCTCACATCATACGCATAAATACAATTTGAACCAACTCCGTACGATCAACTGGCCGCTCTGCCATATTTTACCAGGACAATACTGTTATGCCGCGTTTTTTCCTACAATTCTGTATAGTGGCAACACTCCTGTGTGGAGTCCGGCACAATGCGCATGCCGTCCAGTGGCAGGCACTGAAGGGCACGGCACGCTACAAGGTCGCGTATGACGAGCAGTCCATCCGGCTGAATCCTCTGGGACGGCTGGAAATCTGGCTCCGTTTTATTCCTCGGGGAGAGGCTGAGCGGAAATCTGCGGCGGCAGAGTACAAGGAAAAACTCTATCGCTCACATCTTGAATACTATGAAATAGACTGCAGCGAGCAGAACGCATTACTTGGTTTGATTGATATTTTAGGCACATCAAGAGTGCGCCTGAAACGACTGCAGGGTGGGACGCAACCCGATCCGATACTGCCCGGGTCGGTGCTTGATAACGCAGCGCAACGTATCTGCCCGGTTCTGGACGAAGGAACCGCAGCAGAAGAAAATGAAACCGTGGAGACGGGAAAGGAGGAAGAACCGGACTCTACTGGCGAAACGACACTAAGCAGCGACAAACTGCTGCAGATTGAAACCCTGCGAAAAAAAGCAACCTCAAAAGAGGCCACCGCCGAATCGTGGAAAGAGCTTGGAAACATCTATTTTGATACCGACCAACCGCTACAGGCCATCAAAGCATATGAGCATGCTCTCGCCTTGCGACCCGTTGACACCGACACCCTGAATGACCTGGGCGCCATGTATCGCCAGACAGGCGATTTTGAACGGGCCGCGGCAAATTTTGAAAAAGCGATCTCTGTAGACCCATATAATCTTGAAAGCATTTACAACAGCGGCTACGTATACGCCTTCGACCTGAACAACATCCCGAAAGCCCTCGTTATGTGGCGGCGCTACCTTGATCTGGATTCAAAAAGCGAAACGGCCCGGCAGGTACAGTCGTTTATCGATCAGTACGGCAAATAACCGCGCATAATCTCATCAATTTGATTCAGTTTTTGGGTACCGTGTGATAACTTGGAATTATTAGATACATGAGGTAACGTATGACTGAAACACTTAAAATGGTACTGTCAGCCTTCAGTCTTGTTGTACTGCTAACAGCGTGTGGCGGTGGCGGTGGAGGAGGAGGGGCGCCAGAGGGCTCAGCAGTTTTTTCTGTAACTCCATCTGCAAGTGCGAACGGAAATACTTCCCCTGACAAACCTGTTCAAGTAACCGCAGGTGGCACTACTCTGTTTAGAATCAACCCAACCCCCGGCTTCGTGGCCTCAGTTGGCGGTACATGTCCTGGTACTCTCATCGGATCAACGTATACTGTTGGACCCATTACCGGTGACTGCACTGTTTCGGCTTCTTTCTCGCCCATCACTTATACTGTCACCCCGCTATCTGGACAGAATGGCATAATCAAGCCCAATACCCCCCAATCGGTTTTCAACGGGTCTCCAAAAATATTTGAGATCACCCCCGGTTCCGGGTATAGCATTATTTCTGTCTCCGGTTGTGGCGGCACACTTGCGGGGAATATCTTTACGACCGCGCCAATCACAGGCAATTGCGCTGTCTCCGCGAGCTTCAGTCCAAATCAGTACAACGTCGTTTCCCGGGCAACCGGCAGCGGTGGGCAGGTCAGTTGCCAAACGCCGGTAACGCTCGGAGGCGGCTCCGCCTGTACAATAGTTCCTGATGCAGGGTATCAACTGTTTGCATTGAGCGATAACGGGGTCAATGTATTCGGTCAAGTTTCCAGTAACATCTACAGCCTTTCCAGTATATCCGTGGGTCACGATATTGTGGCGGCATTCATGCTTAAACAGTTTAGCGTGGTTCCATCCGCAACGAACGGCACTCTTTCTCCCTCAACATCTCAGACGGTGTCATACGGTTTTACAAAGGATTTTGTCGCGACCCCGAACAACGGCTATGCCATCTCGGCGGTTTCCGGCAATTGCGGCGGCACACTATCCGGCAGCACCTACACCACGGCGCCGGTCACGAGTGACTGTACCTCTTCCGTTTCCTTCTCTCCCATAACCTATGCCGTCGCAACGTCGGCGGGAACGGGCGGTTCGGTCACGGCAACATCGCAGCAGCCAATCTATTACAACTCCACGCCAGGCTATACGATCACCCCCGCCTCCGGGTATAGCGTTATTTCTGTCTCCGGTTGTGGCGGCACACTTTCCGGGAATATCTTTACGACCGCGCCAATTACAGGCAATTGCACCGTTTCGGCCGGCTTCACTCCCATTCAATATTCAACGGGGATTCTTTCTCTGAGCGTTGCAACGAAACCATCCGACCTGGGTTTTCTGGAAGTGGA
>VFJM01000031.1 GCA_009886055.1 Geobacter sp.
AATTATGATTAGCGGCGCAACCGTTAATTGGCCTACCATATTTCACGCAAAACTTTCGCCAAAAACGCTTCATCTTGACTATACGCTTGCGCTGAATAAGCAGCTGATCGACATCTCCGCAATCGATCTCGGCATGGAGGGATTCAGGATCAAGGGGAGCTTCCAGATACAGGATTATTTATCCAAAGATCCGCGCATCGTCGCCAAAGCGAGCACCCCCTCGACATTCCGTTATACAGATGTCAGATATTATGTTCCGTATGGACTCATTGACAGTGATACAGCCGACTATATCGAAAACAAAATAACATCGGGAATATTCAAGCTTGATACCGGCGTCCTGGACGGACGGGTAAGCCAGATTGCCCATATGGAGATCGGGCAGAACTACAACACACTTATGATTCGTGGAACCGTTGAGAAAGGGATAGTGAGTTATGGTCCGAAAGCTCCGGAATTCAATGACTTGAAGGGTATTATTGAACTTAAAGGTAAAAACTTCAACCTGGTCGGCATGACCGGAAACTTCGGAACCTCCCCCTTTTTTCTGGACGGCTCGATTACCGAATATAATACGTTTAATCCAGCCGATTACCCAATCAAGATGGATATCTCGCCCCGTACCCCGGAAATGGCGTGGCTGGCGAAAATGGCCGGCATACAAAAACTGGAATACAGCAACAGCTCTACGTTGCGCCTGGTCGGAAGCGGCCATTATTCAGCCTACAGGTTGAATGGAGACTGGGATCTCAAGCAGGCGGCCTACAACCTGCCCGGGTACGTCAGCAAACCGCTCTCAATGCCGCATACGCTCAAGTTCAGTACGGTTATCGGCAAAGAATCCACTAAAGTCACCTCAGTGAATTACAACCTTCAGCCACTGATTATAACCGGCAGCGGCCTGATCGGCTACGGAGATAAACCGTATCTCGGTTTCGATCTCCAGACCAACAGGTTCGCAATGAGTGAAACTGTCCCGATTCTCTCCATGTGGCAGAAGTATAAGCCACGAGGGACGGTACAGGCTCATATCAGAGGAGGAGGAGATCCGGAGGATCTTAGTGCCATGGATTACCATGGTACTGTTGACCTCACCCGATTAAGCTTCCAGCCCGATGAGCACCTGAAACAGATCAGCGGCATCAGCGGTTCGATTACTTTCAAAGGAAACAGCCTGGAAACGTCGACTATTGCAACACGTTACGGCAGCTCCATGATTACCATGAAGGTTGCCATAAAGAGCCTTAAAAACCCCGAAGGGGACATCACGCTCTCCTCGCCGCAGCTCTACCTGAACGACATAAACCTTGCTGAAGGTAATCCCGGTGCCAACGTCAGGCGCTTTAATGCGTCCGGTACCCTGAAGAAAGATTCCATCACATTTAAAAGCGTATCCGGACTGATCAATTCATCCAATTTCAACCTGAGCGGCGTTTACCTGACCGGACGTACCCCGCAGGCGACCCTCTTCGTGACATCAACAAAACTCGATCTGGATGAACTGCGCATGTTTTCGTCACCGGCACAAAAGACCGGGAACCAGCAAGGTCCCGGTGTGGATGTAAAACTTACCCTGAATGTTGAGGCCGGACATTTCGGGAAGGTGGCGTTCAGTAAATTGAACGCCGCCGCACAACAGGAGAAGGGCACTATTTATCTGCAAAACCTGACCGCCGGGATGTTTGGGGGCACGCTTACGGCCAAGGGAAGAATTGCCCCCGGCGGCGAGCGGGGCGACCGCTATGACCTGACTCTCGATATTTCCCGGGCTGATGCAGAGAAACTTTTCACTGCCCTCGACATTTCCCGTGAGGTTACCGGCACTTTGGCACTTCATGGGGATCTGACGGCCCGCGGGAATACCCTTCTCGATATCAAAAAGAGTGCTTTGGGAAATATACGCCTCAATATGAACAACGGGACGTTGCGAAAATTCAATTCACTCGCCAAGGTTTTTTCGATCTTGAATGTTTCCCAGCTACTCAGATTCAGGCTGCCCGACATGGCTACCGGTGGTATGCCCTACAGCAGCATTAAAGGAAGTTTCTCGGTTAAAGAGGGCATCGTGGACACCCGGGATCTCTTCATAAGCAGTAATGCCATCAACATATCGATCGTCGGAACTGCTGACATTGTAAAAGAAGAGTTGAATCTTACCATCGGAGCCCAGCCGCTTCAGACCGTGGACAAGATCGTCAACCGGATACCGATCGTTGGCTGGCTGTTGACCGGAAAGGAAAAGGACCTGCTGACCGCCTATTTCGAGGCTAAGGGGAAATGGTCCGACACCCAGGTCAGCGCCATTCCGGTGAAATCAATGGGCAAGGGGATTCTGAATATTTTCATCAGGGCATTTGAATTGCCGGTAAGGCTGTTCACTGATACCGGTGAAGTAATACTGGGTCAATAGAGGTGGTACTTACATGCCGACTGGAGTTTTTTTTATTGCGGCAGCGAGAGATATTCCAAGAGTATGTCAGTTGCCAATACGGGACTTTAAAACAACTGCTCCAAAACCTGACGGACATCGTTAAGTTAAAATTTGAGCTTAAGTCCGAATAGAGCAGACACATCAGTTTCGGACGATGAGATTCCGAATTTAGCACCCGCATGCATTTCAAAACTCTTCGTATATGCATACGTACCCCCTGCAGTCACAAAAGCAAGAGTAGTGTTACTTGTATTGTCAGGATTAGTCGATATTCCCCATTCTGCCTGGAGCTTTAATCTATCAAAAACTTCTGCTTCTCCAGCCAATAACAAGCTGAATATATTCGAACGTGAAATTACAACTTTTCCTTCATCCCGGTAGTTATGTCTTTCGTACCCGGCATTGGCGTGAACTGCATACGTGCCTTCCGAAAGTTCCTTTGTAACGATAAGTGATGCACTAAAGCCTGTTTTCCCATCCGAGAGCCCTTTGCTCTCTTTTCCGGTTGGCAGGATAAGGCCGGGCTTTACTGCTATGCTGTACCCTTCATGTTCAAAAAACTGGTACTTCAGGCTTATAGTCAAGTCATTCAAGCCTTCAGTCATGTTTGTGAGTACGTTGTTTTCTGCTTCCCGACAACTAAAGGTATAAGGAAGGGTGACAGTTATATCCATGTCCTTTACTACCCCTACAGTCACGGTAACGTCGCCATCCGTGGAATCGTTCCTTGCATGTACTCCACTGCTGTTCACACTTTTGTCGTAACTGTACGAACCGTTAAGTTCAATTTCTGCTTTTTTAGACTCAACAGTACCTGCACTATCGGTTGCCAGTAAACCTGCCTGAGCCGTTGTAGACAAAAATATTCCTACTAATAAAATCAGTGCAAAAAAATTAAACCTCATCCCCCTTCCCTCCCTAATGAGGCACAGGACACTCTTCGTTGCCTTGTATTCGGTTCAATTGATGACCTTCTGAAGCGCAGCAGATGGGGAGTTAATAAGATGCGACAAAAATCAGTTGTCATACATGAGCTTTCGTTCGAAATCCATGGAGTGTGTTAGTCGTTTTGCGTCATCGATGGAAATGAGACCCTGCCGGGAGAGTTGCAGCAGATGCTGATCGAGGGTTTGCATCTGGTACTGTGATGCTCCGTTTTCCATATGTTTTTCAATTTCATCAAGACGCCCGTCACGGATACATGCCTCAATGGTTGTCGTGGCACGCATGATTTCAACAACCGGAAGAATGTTCTGACCTGTCTTGTCCTTCACCAGACGCAGCGAAATGGTTGCCACGAGGATATCCGCCAGCCGATGACGTACTATCTCCTGGGCTTCCGGCGGAAAATGCCCGATGATGCGGCTAATTGTGGAAACGGCGCCCTGGGTATGCAGGGTGGAAAGCACGAGGTGCCCGGTTTCGGCCGCCTTGATGCAGGCCTCGATTGTCTCACTGTCACGCATTTCTCCCACCATGACCACATCAGGATCCATACGAAGGACGGCTTTCAGTGCCGCACTGAAACTCTCTGTGTCGATGCCGACCTCTCTCTGGATAACGCAGCTTTTCATAGAGGTAAAGATAAACTCGATGGGATCTTCGATGGTGATGATGTTAAAATTTTCGTTTTCATTGATGAATTGTAGCATAGTGGCCATAGTCGTTGATTTACCGGCGCCGGTGGGGCCGGTAACAAGAATAAGACCGTTGGGTGCCCGCGTTATTTCTCCAAGCACGGGAGGCAGGCCCAGCATTTCAAAAGATTGGATAATCGGCGGGATGGCGCGCATGACAATACCCAACTGCCCCCGCTGGCGAAAAATACTGGTGCGAAACCGCCCGCCGCTGGGAATTGAATATGATGCGTCCATCTCCTTGAGACCGGATGTCAGCTGGAAGCCGTTCTGTGCCAGAATTTGAGATGCAATGAATTCAGTATCCTTACCGGTCAGATTCGGCATCCTGGAGCGGATTAACTGTCCGCACCCTCGTAGAAATGGCGGATTTTCAACCTCGAAATGGAGATCAGAGACCTTTTTCTGAAATGCGATTTGCAGGATCTGATTCAGGATATCAGAATTCATTATTACCTCTCAAAAATTACCGGTTCTGCTTCTGGCATTGTCCTGTATCTGTTCAAAGATTTCGGCCCAAAGAGTATGTGTATTCTTAAACGCCTGCAACAACTCCGGATCGTAAAATTCCGGACTGGTCTGCTCGTCACCTTCCGTAATAATTACCACTGCCTGGTCATGATCAAGGGCAGCCTTGTAAGTCCGGCAACTGCGTAACGCATCATAATGATCAGCCAGCATGACGATCCTTCCGGCCAAAGGGATATCAGTGCCGCTCAGGCCGTTCGGATAGCCAGTACCATTCCATCGCTCGTGATGGTTGAGAGCAATGGAAGCCGCCATTTGCACCAGAGAGTTGGATGAACCTCTCAATATTCGCTCACCGATTACAGTATGAGCTTTGATGATTTCAAATTCCTCGTCTGTCAAAGGAGCCGGTTTGAAAAGGATCGAATCAGGAATCCCGATTTTTCCGA
>VFJM01000189.1 GCA_009886055.1 Geobacter sp.
AGGAAAACAAAAGGAGGAACAGATGAAAATCAAATTGCTGTCTGGAGTTGTATTGGGGATTTTAATTCTGCCGCTTACCGCCTTAGCCCTGCCGGATGTGAAAATCAGCATCAAGGCCAAGAAGGAGATGACTGTTGTAAAAAATGGGAAAACTCAGAAAAAACTGGTCGTAGCTAATAAATTCGTTCCGGGAGACGTTATCACCTACACCATCAGCTACAACAACGCC
This sequence comes from Geobacter sp., assembly GCA_009886055.1. GTDB lineage: Bacteria > Desulfobacterota > Desulfuromonadia > Geobacterales > Pseudopelobacteraceae > JACRCG01. The sequence goes on from VFJM01000189.1 coordinate 230, forward strand.
GGGGACGAACCCGCCACTAATGCCGTAATTGATGATCCAATTCCCGAAGGGACCGTTTATCTCCCTGGAAGCGCCACCGGCAAAGAAAACGACATAACGTTCTCAATCGATAAGGGGAAGAACTACCTGAAGCCTTCCTATCTTCTTTATGACGTTAAAGGGGCAAATGGGGTAACTGAAAAGCGGATAGCTACCCCCGACGAGTATACGAATGTTCGATGGACCATCGCAAATATTCCGCCAGGGGGTAAAGGAGAAGTTACTTTTCGTGTAAAGGTAAAATAGCAGCAGACCCGGTTTTTCAAAGAGGACAGTAACTATAAAGGAGGAAGAATCCATGTTCAAACTAAAAGACAGTGTGGGAATTCAGGTGAGCAGCAGATATTTCAACCGGGCAAGACCAATCTGCAGGGGTAAGCCCCCGGATCACGAACGAGATCAGTCTATTCATCAAAGTGTGGAGTTCAAACTAACTGATAGGAAAAACTACAAAGGAGAAATAATTATGAAACCAGCAATACCCAAATCATCGTTGTTCCAAAGGGTAGCTGTCGCCTCGCTTACCCTTTTGGCGGTTCTGCTGCTGGCTGCGCCCAAAAGTGCGTATGCCGTAGTTGCCAGCGCCAACTCTACCATCCACAACCCGGTAACGGTTAAGTTTACTGCCGGCAGTCAGACCCTCTACAACACAGCGATTGTTAACGTAACGGTGGCCACTCTGGCTGCATTGCCTACCATCTACAAACCGACAGCGCTTTCAGTTTATCCTGGTGGTGCAGTCAGTTACACAGGGGCCAGTGCGTATGAAATACGTTCTAACAGTAACGGTCCTGACACCTACACATTCACTGCGTTAACTAACACTGTCGTCTCCGGGGTCACCGCGTCATCCGTAGACTCAATTACAGCCAGCGTCAACCTCTGGGGTGGCTATATCATGGGAGTTGGAGTAGCAGCGTCAAACCAGATCAAAATCCCGGCAGGTTCTGAATTAGGGCTGACCATTGGCGGCCTTACCCCTTCTACGATTGAAATACTGATTGGTGCCAACATCCGGCGTTATTCGGTTACCGCAATAGCAGTCACCGGTACAGTCAGAACGACCCCTGTGTCTGGCGTCCCCGGTGCTGTCGCCGCAGTAACAACAGCTGAAGCATATACCACTCTCACGCTGGCACCGATTGGCCATGCAATCACCGCTGACACAGCAGCTGTTGGCACCCAGGCTGGTGAATACAAAACGTTCGATGTAACTTTCACCGCCGGTACAAGCACATCGCCTGGTACGGATGGCTATTATGACACTACCTTCACCATTACCACCACGGCCAAAAAGGCAGATAATTTAACCTTCGAAGTTTATACCGGTCCTGGCACCCCGCTAAGAACAACCGTTACTGCGCCGAGTCTGACCATCACAAAAAAATCCAGAAATGTAACCAAAGCTGAGGCTGTTTTTGCCGCTGGCACCACACAAGCCAGACCGGGAGATGTTATTGAGTACGAAATTACCGTAACCAATTCACACACTACCGCCGATGCAACAAATATCAGCATCTCTGACGCACTCCCGGCGGACTATGTAACTGAATTGGCAGGCGTCTACACTGGTGTTACAGACGTTAAGGTTGTCACTGTCTATAACGGAGCTGCCGCTGCAACAACCTATTATACATTTACAGGCGCAGACACAGATCAGGCGTTTCTGAGCGCAGGCATACTGAAGGTCACTCTCGGCAACGGTGCCGGTGATGCCAATAACGCCGCAGCTAATGGTGGGACCTTAAAGAAAACGCCTGACAACGCAATTGTCTATTTCCAGGCGACTGTCAAGTAGGGTCGCTGTACCAGCGGTTTGCCGGTAGTAACGGTAAACCAGGTTTCGTAACTGCCGACGGCATTCTTTGCCGTTCGGCAGTTACGAAAAAATACAGAGGAGAAAAAAGGTATGAAACCGATAACCAGATTTTTTATAACCGTTTTGCTTACTGCCCTGCTGGTTCTGCCTTCGGCCAGCGCCTGGGCAAATACGGCGGCCAACGCTAAAATAATCAACAGTGCCGATCTCTCCTACAGTGACGGCACCCCGGGCACCAAGCACGCTTCTGCTCAGGTCATAGTGACGGTAGCTCTCAAGCCTGCCGCCCCTACTATCACGGCGGTTACTGACAAGTCCGGGCCATATCCAAGCCCGCTGACCGACGATTATATTCTGACTAACAATGCCAACGGCCCGGATATCTTTATCCTGACCACTGCCACCAATACTCTTGTAAACGGCACTGTCTCAGCCATTCCCGTTGGCTCCCCAATCTCCCTCGGAGCTACGGTAACTGTTGCCGGCAGCACGTCTGACGCTACGACCACCACACTGCTGGTCCCCGCTGACGGTACCAGTGACCTGAGCATAAACGGCATCAAAAAAGATGCCACCATCGTCATCAACGGCAATGAAAGAACTGTTTTGTCGATCGTTGACAACGCCAACGGAACTTCAACAATGGTCGTCAGCTTGCTGCCATCGATTCCTGGCGCCGGTGTGGTTATCGGCGAACGGACAACCGTACATGCGACGGTAACTCCAACGGCAAGCGACCCATTACTGAACGTCACAGCAAACGTAACAATGACCGCAAAATCAGGAACGGACACGGCTTTTACGGCCACATCCGGTAATGTCGGCAATACGTTCTACCCGTTTACCGGTTCACTCACCAAGTATGTCCGCAATGTCACCACAGCCAACGGCAGCGGTACCAAGACCACAGTAAACGGCGTTGACTACTTCAAGGATCCCACTGTTGTGGCAAAACCGGGAGAAGTTCTTGAATATCTGCTGATGTCAACTGCGCTGTCTGCAACACCACTGACACAGGTGGTGTTAACTGACCTTGTGCCGGTTGATTACGTTGCTCTCTCGACAAGCGTAGTCGCCTACAGCAGCAAGGCTTTCCGATATTTCCCTGATGCATCGATCACTTCTGGTGCAGGCAGCAGCATTGACTACACCAGCGCCACTGGCGATGACGCAGTGGATTACAACGCGTCATTTGACAGTACTGTTGGTGCAAAAAAAGGGAAGATAACTGCATGGATTGGCGGGGCATCCCCTGCCTACAACAGTCCGGGCACTATTGCCGGCAACAGGAGCATTATTCTGCTCTATCAGGCAACAGTTAACCCGTAAAGGATTGATGACAACGTGCGTGTAAACCGGACACATAATCACTTCAGCAGGCTCATCGGCGGATTCGCCGGTGTGACCACCCGTAATCCGGGCGGTGTGTGCACTTCCATGCCGCGCCTTGCTGCAGGGGTCCGTCCGCGTTCGTCAGCTGTCAATCAGACTCTGAAATATCTCTTTATTACGCTCATTCTGACCTGTTCCGTACCGTTGCAGGCAATAAGCGCCAACAACAGCAGCCACTTCATCAACAGGGCAGAACTGCAAACTGCTGAACAGGCGCCGATAGTCAGCACTGTCACGGTAACTCTGCAACGGAACCGCACCAATTCAACCGTTGAATTCCTGAAATATGCCCCCGGAATTCCAGGCGCTGTCAGCACCTCAGTCGCCAGGACTTATTACAAAGATCCTGCCGGCGCTTTTGTAGAAGTTAATCCCCCTCTGGCTGTCGGAACCGACGCAGTCATAGATTTATCCACACCAGTCCCTCTGCTGAAAACTGCTCTGTTCCACGCCGGTGAACCTGTTTTTGTCAGGGCTACAGATCCTGATCAGAACGTTAACAGAACAGTCGCAGAAACCATCATGGTTACTATCACCGACCCTAAAACCGGAGACGCCGAAATCCTGAGGCTTACCGAATCAGGGCCTGATACGGGCATTTTCATCGGCTACATCCAGACATCAAAAACTTCCGCAGCCGGGAAAAGCGACGGATTCCTCTCTGTTTCAGAGGCAAGCTCCCTTGAAGCCCGCTATGTTGATGTCGTAGACGGAACAGACAGTTCGGCTGATGCGGCACTTGTCGATCCGTTCGGTATTGTTTTTGATACGATTACCGGCAAACCGGTCGATGGCGCAACAGTCGAGTTGTTGAATGCCGACGGCAGCGCCGCTGCTGTTTTTGGAGACAGCGGCCTCTTGACAAATACCTATCCGAACTCGGTAGTTTCAGGAGGCACGGCTAGAGACAAAGAGGGAAATATCTACAGCTTCCCCCCCGGAGGATACAGATTCCCGTTCGTAAATCCGGCCAGCTACCGCCTGAAGGTAACAGCGCCGACCAGCCACAAGGCACCTTCAACAGCGACAACTCAGGCCATCCAGGCCCTCCCCGGTGCTCCCTTTTCGATAGTTGAACCCGGCTCACGCGGCGAACTTTTTTCCGTTGCCGCAGGACCGGCAATACGCGTCGATATCCCGCTCGACCCCAAGGAAGGGGCGCTCTGGCTTAGCAAGACCCCAAGTAAAAGTTCGGTCTCCGTCGGTGAGCATCTTGGCTATAACCTTACTCTCGAAAACAGCAGCCCCGGCAGGACAGTATTCTCTCCGGTAATTACCGATAAACTCCCTCCCGGTTTCCGCTTTACTAAAGGCTCTGCAAAGCGTGACGGCGTCACTGTTGTTGATCCTGTAATCTCGTCTGACGGCAGCACCCTGACCTTTACTCTTGCTGATATTCCTCCATCAACATCTGTTGAACTCCGGTATGTTGTTTC
>VFJM01000314.1 GCA_009886055.1 Geobacter sp.
GGTCTGATTTACAAGCTTAGACTAGTATTTTTACTAGACTAGTCTTTTAAATAGCGATATACTCCGACCATGACTATTCCCTACGAACGACCATTTGTGGCTCTGCTGGAAAAACGTCTCTATGGCGACCAGCCGCTGATTCAGGTCCTTGTCGGACCCCGTCAAGTCGGTAAAACTACCGGCATGCGGCAGCTTCTTGCCCGCTATCCCCATAACAATCATTATGCCAATGCTGATGACCTGCTGGTGACAGACCGGACATGGCTGTTGGAACAATGGCAGAAAGCCCTGTTGCTGGGTGACGGAACTTTGCTGGTCATTGATGAAGTCCAGAAGATTCCAAACTGGTCTGAGACGCTCAAATCATTATGGGACAAGAATCCTCGCAAACTCCGTGTGGTTGTGCTTGGTTCCAGTTCGCTGCAAATTCAGACAGGACTGACGGAGAGTCTTGCAGGACGCTTTGAACTGACACGGATTTACCATTGGACATATACTGAACTGAAAAACTCCTTTGGATATGACTTTGAACGCTTTCTTTTGTATGGTGGCTATCCTGGCTCGGTTTCATATGAGGATGACTATGACCGCTGGTACGCCTATCTCAAAGACTCAATAGTGGAAGCGGTCATCGGCAAGGATATCCTCCTGAACCGCAAGGTGGGCAATCCAGCTCTGTTCCGGCAGGCGTTTGAAATCCTCTGCCGCTATCCGGCGCAGGAAATTAGCTACACCAAGCTGTTGGGACAGCTGCAGGACAAGGGGAACACGGATCTTATCAAGTATTACATAGAACTGTATGCCGGAGCATTCCTGATATATCCCTTGGAAAAGTATTCCGCAAAAGGATGGCTAACGCGATCTTCAAGTCCCAAGATTCTTATTTCCTGTCCCGCCCTTTACACCATGATTGAAGGACCACGAGCGCTCGATGACCCTGACAGGCGGGGACGAGTATTCGAACTGGCGGTAGGAGCGCAGCTGTTGCAATTGCCGGGGGAACTGTTTTATTGGCGGGAGAAAAATGCTGAAGTTGATTTTATCCACCAGTACCAGGGTACGCTCTACGCGATTGAAGTAAAATCAGGGAGACGAAAATCCGCAAAAGGTCTTGAAGCATTCGTGAAACAGTTTCCACATGCCTGTCCTGTTATCCTGACCGCGGATAATTTTTCTCTGTTCTCGGAAGATCCAAGAAAGTTTCTCGCCGCACTCTGACGTGCTAATAGCGTAATGCTATATACATAATCTGCAGGCTATTCCTCCCCACTATCCAAACCAAACTTGGCTAACCGGTACCTGAACGAGCGGAACGACATCCCCAGTAGCTCACCCGCTTTCTTTTTCGCTCCGCCGGTCTTCTCAAGCGCCTTCAGCAGGTATTTCTTCTCCAGTTCCACCAGCAGCGGTTCAAGCAGCATGCCTTCTTCCGGGATTTCACATTCTGCGGTGAGACAGGGCATCTTACTTACCAGCAGCTGCCGCGGCAGGCTGGTTTCGCAAATGACCGCCGGATCAAGGATCAGACTCCGTTCGATGCAGTTCTCCAGCTCGCGGATATTGCCCGGGAAGGGGTGGACCATCAGTGCCTTGAGAGCGCCCGGAGTAACCGAGGCCGGCTTGGTTTGCCCATCGGCCTGATATTTTCGGCAGAAATACTCGATCAGGAGCGGGATATCCTCGATCCGTTCCCGCAGCGGCGGCATGATTAGCTGAACAACGTTGAGACGGTAAAACAGGTCTTCGCGGAATGACCCCTCCCCGACCTGACTTTCAAGGTCACGGTTTGAGGCGCTGACAATCCGAACATCAGCCTTGCGGGTCAGAGCGTCCCCTACCCGCTTGAATTCACGCTCCTGCAGCACCCGCAGCAGTTTGGTCTGCATCAGCAGCGGCAGCTCACCAATCTCGTCCAGAAAGA
>VFJM01000199.1 GCA_009886055.1 Geobacter sp.
AAGTTAAGCCCCTCAGGGCCGATGATACTGCACGGGTAGCTGTGTGGGAAAGTAGGTCGCCGCCGGGAATTATACTAAAATGCCCCGCATCCAGAAATGGATGCGGGGCGTTTTACGTTTTATGAGAGACAAAATGCGGACGTTTTCTATTGTCAGTAGCCGGTGCTTCTGCTACTTTTCTCAGGCAGTTACTTTATCTTATTTACAGGTTTGAATATGACCAATTCCTGGCTTGAAATAGCGTGCGATGTTCCGGAAGAGCACTCTGATGTCGTTGCTGATTTTTTAACAGATCTGACCGATAACGGTGTCTGTGTTGACAACCTCTCTGTCGATGCCTTCTCCACGAGCGAAATTCCGGAATCAGTTCGCGTGGTGATAAAAGCCTACCTGCCCGCCGATAGTGATCCTGCGCCCCAGATGCAGGAACTTGAAACGTTTCTTTCTGAACTTTCCAGGCGGCATCCCACCGCCAGTTTTGCCCCTCCTACGCTCAGCGCCGTTAATGCCGAGGATTGGAGCAGCAGCTGGAAAGTACATTTCAAGCCGCTTCGGGTAGGCAAACGTCTTCTGATTGTGCCAACCTGGGAGGACGCGACAGAGTTGCCCGGTGATCTGATTATCCGCATTGATCCGGGGATGGCTTTTGGTACCGGCGGTCATGAAACCACGCGCCTCTGTCTGGAGATGCTGGAGTCAGTCATGGATAGCGGCCCCCTGCTGGGAGTCCCCTCTCTACTTGATCTGGGAACCGGCTCGGGAATACTTGCCATGGCAGCGAGCTTGCTTGGTGCAGGGAGGATTCTCGCACTTGATATTGACCCTGATGCGGTTGAAGTGGCACGTGAAAATCTAGCGCTTAATGAAATGTCCGACCGCGTTGAATGTGGCACTGCGCCGCTTGAAACAGTTACTGAAAATTTCGATATAATATTGGCAAATATACTCGCGGAAGAGCTGGTGCGCCTCGCACCGTATTTGACTGAGCGGCTGCAGCCCGGCGGCTCATTAATTCTCTCCGGGATTCTGGCAGAAAAGGAACCGCTGGTACGCCGGGGGTTCGCCTCCCAGCCGCTGAAATACGTTCAGACAGCGTATGACGGCGAGTGGGTTGCAATGCTGTACCGATATCAACGGTAATCATGAGCGTGCGCCGTTTTATGATGCACTCTTCTGCCATTCGTGATGGTTATGCCTCTTTTGATGGCGATATTTACAATCACATGGTTCGTGTCCTTCGTCTGGGAACTGGTGATGCTGTCCAATTGTCTGATGAAAAAGGAATAACGTATTTCGGCACGATCACCCAGGTTTCCAAGGAGCGGGTTGCTGTTACAATCACCTCCTCATCTCCGGCTATTGAAAACGATTCCACCGCTCCACGTATTACAATCTGTCAGGCCCTTCCCAAAGGGGATAAAATTGATTTGATCCTGCAGAAAGGAACCGAACTTGGCGCCCACGAATTCAGGCTGTTTGGTGGGCGTCGCTCAATCGCCAAAATTCGTGATGATCAGCAGAGCGGCAAGATTGAGCGCTGGAACCGGATTACGGCGGAAGCTGCTCGGCAATGCGGTCGCCCTGATATCCCTGAGGTAACCTGGTGCCCGAGCGCCGCCGCGGCGGCAAATGACTCCGGCCAGGAACTTCGTCTTATTCTATGGGAGGGGGAGAGGGAACATTCACTGAAAGATGCGCTTTCTATTGGAGGGAAACCCTCGTCAGTGATCGTGGCAATTGGCCCGGAAGGTGGTTTTGATCCTCTCGAGGTGAGTCATTTCTCGCAGCACGGTTATCAGCCGGTTTCACTCGGCTCCAGGATACTGAGGACTGAAACTGCAAGTATTGCTATTCTAGCGATAATGCAGTATATATGGGGTGAAATGTGATTGAAACAGGGGTAAGGAGCCGCAAATGAAATGTCCCAAGTGCGGATTTAACAGTTTTGAATACTATGACAGCTGTAAAAAATGCTCCGGCGACCTGACCGGGTACAAGCAAACCTATTCAATCACTTCAATAGTGCTTCCGCAGGAAGCAAAGGAAAGGCTGGCGGCCGAGTTTAGATCGGCTGAAAGCACGGCTGGCCAGATAAGCAATACAGCAGAGACACATGATGACATATTTTCATTTGATCTGCCGGATGATTCCCACTCCGCAGCCGCTCGTCACAACGATAACCCGTTTAACTTTAATGAACCATCACCCGTTGTGAAGCGGTCAAGCAGTTATAAATCAGAAGACGACGTTTTTGCCGACCTTCTGGAATCAACTCCCCGGACCGAAGAATCTCCTTTTGCGGCACATTCGACTACTCCTGCTGCAGCAAAGGTCGTCGACACTTCGTCAGCGCCTGGCGACTTTGATCTTGAAAGCTTCTCCTGGGATGACACCCCGGATGTCACCGCTGAACCCGGTAAAGCAGAGGCCGCCGATGATTTCGACTCACTTTTCGGTAATACGAAAGAAAACCCTCCGAAATAATCTCCCATAACGACTACTTCTCACCGGAAAGAGCGGGCTTCCCCGCTCTTTTTTCGTACAAGCCGGAGATGCCATGTCCCAGCGCATAACCATTCTGCCGGAAACACTTACCAATAAAATAGCCGCCGGTGAGGTTGTCGAGCGCCCGGCATCCGTCATCAAAGAGTTGATCGAAAATTCGCTCGATGCCGGGGCAACTGATATTTCTGTAGAAATTATTGCTGGCGGAAGACGGCGAATACTTGTCACAGATAACGGGCATGGCATGTCACGCGAGGATGCTCTTCTTTCGCTGGAACGTCACGCCACCAGTAAAATCAGGGTAGATAGTGATTTGGACAGGATACTGACTCTTGGTTTTCGTGGTGAAGCCCTCCCCTCGATCGCTTCGGTTTCCCGTTTCTCTCTCGCAACGCGTGAGAGCGGCACTCTGGAAGGAACCGAGATCATCGTTGAGGGTGGACGTGTCCGGGACGTCAGGGCCTGTGGCATGCCTGCCGGTACCGTCATTGGTGTTGAGCAGATTTTCTACAATCTGCCGCCCCGCCTCAAATTCATGAAGAGCGCCGAAACCGAAACCGGTCACGTTGCCGATGTCATTGCTCGAATGGCCGTTTCCCGTCCCGACGTTGCTTTCTCCTGCACAAGTGATGAGCGCGAACTGCTGCGGCTGCTTCGCAGTGACCTTCGGTGGCGTCTGGCACAGGTTGTCGGCCGGGAGAGTTCTCAGCATCTGTACCCGGTCAAAGGGGGAGATGGCTATGCGACGGTCACGGGATTCGTTTCCGGTCCGGCGCTGATGCGTTCCGGAACGCAGGCTATATATACGTATGTTAACGGCCGCTTTATTCGCGACAAGGTTGTGCAGCACGCCGTCATGCAGGCCTACCGGGGAGTCATCGACCGTGGCCGCTATCCAGTTGTGGCTCTGTTCATTGAAACTTCGCCGGGTGAAGTGGATGTAAATGTTCATCCGACCAAGCATGAAGTCCGTTTCAGACGCCAAGCCGACGTGCATGATGCTATCCAGGCGGCGGTGGAGGAGGTGTTGCGCAGTTCTCCCTGGCTGGCATCTGCACCTCCTGCTGCGGCCAGCACCGCGGACGGAGCAACCGGGCAGGCATATCGGCAGCGGATCGCGGCAGCGGCCCAGGCATCACTGTCACTGCCGTTACGGCCGCTGTACCAACCGCAGACGGCAGAACAATCCGGCCCGGCGTCCGCAACACCCGTTGTCTCGCCTGCAGACAACATCAGCGTCAATGAGCCAGCTCCACCATTTCTGCCGGAACAGCCTCCCACCGAATCTGCAGGATATTTCTCTTCGCTCTCGGTTATCGGGCAGTTTCACTGCGAATATATTCTGTGTCAGTCAGATTCTGAGCTTGTGATCATCGACCAGCACGCCGCCAGTGAACGGGTAGCATATCAGCTCCTCAAACAGCAGTGCCAGTCCGGCGGGATCGAGTCACAACGCCTGCTGTTTCCCGAAACGGTTGAACTCTCATACAGTGAGGTAGCGGTGGCGACCAGGTTCACCACTGATCTCGCTGGAATCGGTTTTGATCTGGAACCGTTTGGCGGCACGACGATCATGGTTTCAGCTGTTCCCCGCCTGGTCGGCAAAAAAGATGCGATCCTCCTGGTTCGCGACATTCTGGCGGAGCTGGAACGTTTCGGCACCAGCGGCGCCTTTAATGATGCGCTGGAAAGCCTCCTTTCCCGTATCGCCTGCCACTCCGTTATCCGTGGTGCTCATCCTCTTGAAAAGAGGCAGATCAAGGAATTGCTGTATCACATGGATCATACCGACTTCGCCGCAAGCTGTCCGCATGGTCGTCCGGTATCGTACGTCGTGACTCTTGCGGGGTTGCAAAGGATTTTTAAACGGACATGAACATCAATTCCGCTGTCAAAATTCTGATCGTCTGCGGCCCGACCGCCTCCGGAAAGAGTGATCTGGCGCTGCGTTTGGCACATGCTCTCGATGCCGAAATCGTTAATGCCGACTCGATGCAGATCTACCGCGGACTGGACATCGGGACCGCCAAGCCCTCAAAGGATCAGCAGGCCGAGATTCCTCACCATCTGATAAGCGTGGCTGATCCCGACCAGCTGTTTTCAGCAGCCGATTTTTCCGATGCCGCAGATGCCGCCATCCGAGACATCGTCAGCCGGGGGAAGCGGGTTGTTGTGGTAGGCGGGACCGGGCTCTATATCCGGGCTCTGGTAAATGGTCTGGTCGATTCGCCCAGCGGGGCTGGTGAGCTTCGCCGGGCGTTGCAGGATGAAGCGTGCAGGGTGGGCAACGAGTCCATGCTGGAGCGGTTGCGGCAGGTTGACCCCGAACTGGCGGCCGGTCTGCACCCTAACAATCTGGTGCGCATCATACGCGCTTTGGAAGTACACCATTTAACCGGAATTCCCCTTTCCCGCTACCAAAAGGAGCATGCCTTTGCCACCCGTCGCTATGAAACGCTTCAGATCGGCATATCGGTTGATCGTGCAGAGTTGTATCAGCGCATAGATGCGCGGGTCGAACAGATGCTGGCCGCCGGTCTGCTGAAAGAGGTGAGCGGTCTGCTGGCAGCAGGATTCGGGCGGGAGCTCAAGTCGCTGCGCTCGATCGGCTATAAGGAGGCGGCCGCTCATCTGTGCGGCGAACTCTCCGCCGAGGAGGCCGCTCGCTTGATCAAGCGCGATACGCGCCACTATGCCAAGCGACAGCTGACCTGGTTCAAGGCTGATCCGGATATATTGTGGTTTGAATATCCCGAAAAATTTGGTACCATACTCACGCATGCAATTGAATTTTATGAACGCCAGGAGGGGTAACGTAATGTCCAAAGCACCTTTCAATATTCAGGATCAGTACCTCAATCAGGCCCGCAAGGAGCGGGTGCGGGTTGCGGTTGTCATGATGTCGGGTGATAAACTGGAAGGATTCATAAAATCATTCGATAACTTCTCGGTGTTGCTTGACTCCGGCGGCGATATGCTGATTTACAAGCACGCCATTGCTACCATCACGTCTGCTGATGGTTCATTTCGACTCCACCAGTAACCAGCTGCAGACCCTCTCAGGCCGATCAGGTCAGGGAGGGGCTGCTCGAAAACGACCCATGTCAAAAAGTACAAAAATTCTTCTGGGCACAGCACTCCTGCTGGTTCTCCTCACGACGGCCGTACTCTATTACTCCTCCGCAGTTTTTCTGCAGCTGTTCATCGCCTTTGCGCTGGCCTATATATTAAACCCGTTGGTGGTGATTCTTGAGCGTAAAGGGGTAAAGCGCCTGTACGGGATTATGATCGTCTTCTTACTGTCGGTGGTACTCTGCGGCGTTTTTGCTGTTTTTTTTGTCGTCTCGATAACGGGCGAGCTTTCAAACATGCAAATTAATCTGCCGGCGTATGTCCGGCATCTTTACGAAATTACTCCTGAGTCAATAAAGGGGTATCTGGTGGTTGAAACAGCAGACAAGCTCGCGCTTCGGCTGAACGAACTTCTGTTGCAGGCACGCAGCGCCGCCCCAGATCTGCTCAAACCGTTGCTGTCGTTCCTTCAGAAAACGCTCACTTCGACGGTAGGCGTGCTTCTTGCCCTGCTGGGGTACCTGATCATTCCGGTTTATCTGTTCTATCTGCTGTTCGACCTGCCGCAACTCAAAACCTTCATTGAATCGTTCATACCGGAACGTTTTCGTCCGGCGTACGCCGCGAAACTGGCAGAAGTTGATGCGGTGCTCTCCGGCTTTGTCCGGGGGCAGCTGTCTGTATGCGCAATTCTGGCGCTCCTCTACAGCGCCGGTCTGTATGCCATCGGTATCGATCTGGCGATTGCCATCGGGACGCTGGCAGGCGCGACCTTCATAATCCCCTATGTCGGTACGATTATCGGCATCTGTCTTTCGGTTGTTATGGCACTGCTCAAATTTAATGACATCCTCCACCCGCTGCTCTGCCTTGGGTGGTTCGGGTTCGTCCAGCTGATCGAAGGCGCTATTATCACTCCTAAAATAGTTGGTAACACGGTCGGGCTGCATCCACTGGTGGCTATCGTGGCCCTGCTGATCGGAGGCCAGCTCTTTGGAATTACCGGAATGCTGCTGGCGGTGCCGGCCACTGCAGTGCTGCAGGTATTTCTCCGCTCCCTGACCGAGTACTACCGCAACTCTGATTTTTACCGGGAGGGGTAATGACAGGCCTGCGGATTGATTCAGTCAGCCCCGGTTCTATTGCCGAAGGGCTGGAGGTGGCGGCGGGAGACCGCCTGCTGGCCGTTAACGGGCAGCAGCTGCGCGATCTGATCGATTACAGTTTCTACACCGCTTCCGAAGAAGAGTTGCTGCTGGAGATTGAAAAGCCGGATGGCGAACTGTGGGAGCTTGAAATTGAGCGTCACGCGGGAGAACCGCTCGGGCTGACTTTTTCTGCCCCTGCACCAGCCCGTTGCGCCAACAACTGTATATTCTGCTTCGTTCACCAGCTCCCTAAAGGTCTTCGCAAACCGCTGTACGTCAAAGATGAAGACTATCGCCTCTCCTTTTTAAACGGGAACTACGTCACTCTGGCCAACTTAAAAACTGCGGCGATGAACCGCATCATCGAACAGCACCTCTCCCCGTTGTACATTTCAGTACACGCGACTAATCCGGACCTGCGAGAACGTCTGCTTGGAAAGTCCGGTATCCCACCCATTCTGGAACAGTTGCAGCGACTTGCTGCAGCCCGGATTGTCATGCATACGCAGGTGGTACTCTGCCCCGGACTGAATGACGGTGAAGAGCTTCAGCGGACAGTGACCGAACTGGCTGCCCTCCACCCGGCGGTACAATCAATAGCGGTAGTTCCGCTCGGGCTCACCGCCCATCGTCAGAAACTGCCGCAGTTGACGCCGGTAGACAGCGATTATGCCCGAAAATTCATATCAATCTGGCAGCCCCAGGCAGAGGCTCTGCGCAGAAAACTGCGGCAGCCGTTTCTGTTTCTGGCGGATGAGTTTTTCCTCAAAGCCGGCCTGCCATTTCCCCCCATAAAAGAATATGGCGATTTCCCTCAGATCGAAAACGGTGTCGGTATGGTGCCGCTCTTTATGAAGGAAGCTTCCCGGCTTCTGCGGAGGGTCCGGCCGGTTGGAAGCTTTCGGGCAACGGTTGTCACCGGTGTCTCGTCGCTTGGATTTGTGACTGTTTTTCTGGCGCAGCTGGCAGAAAAGAGCGGTGTTGAAATCGTGCCGCTGGCGGTTGAAAACATCCTTTTCGGACCGAGCATAACGGTGAGTGGACTGATTGCCGGCAACGATATCACGGCAGCCCTGGCCGGTTGCGATATCGGCTCGTGCCTGCTCGTGCCGGACGTGATGCTGAAAGAAGGTGAGGGGGTATTTCTGGATGACGTTGCGCTGGATGAGCTGGAGCGGCAGATCGGTTGCCCGGTCATCGTCTTTGACTCAACACCCGCGGGATGCTACAAAGCGCTCCGCTCCTGTGGGAAGAAGCTGAATCGGTAACGCGGGAATAGGCGCCCAGCGGGAGCTTGTCCTGAAAACAGGTGCGGGCTCCTGTCCGGAATTTCCCTGTTATTGTTATATCTGCGGAGTCAGAAATCTCAACTCGCTGAATGAAAGGACACAAATGCTCCGCATGGTTTTCTGCAGCCTCTGTATGGTGCTGTTCCTGCCGTTATCGACACCGGCAGCCCCGGCAATAACCTGCCACTGTTTTACCGACCGCTCGTATGATCCTTCCCGGCCGACTCTTGCTGATCCGTATTTTCTGGCCACGACGCAAAACTCGTTCTTTGCGGCGCTCTTCACTGCCGACAAAAAAATGATTGTGATGAAAAAACAGTCCGGAAGCTCCGCTGAAGACCTGTGGATCGCCTACTGGGTTGCGTCCAGAACGGGGTCAACAGGCGAATCGCTGCTTGCTGCGCGGGGGAAAAAGGGATCATGGAAAGAGGTCATCACTCCGCTCGGGCTTTCGGCACAGCCGCTTGGCGAACGGTTTGCTGCTGAAGTCGCTGGCGGAGCTTCTTCTGCCCGCCTTGCCCAGGAGATAGTTGATGAGGTACTTGTCCGGCACCGGTTGCTCGGAGCGCAGGAACTGGCAACCCTGAGGAAAGAGTGGGCATCTAACCAGGAGGTTATTATTACCACTTTGATTGCCGTCAGGACCAGACGGCCGCCGATCGAGATTTATCGGGATGTGAAAAAAAGGACAAAGAGCTGGGGCATGCTTCTGAGTGAGGCGAACATACAACCAGCGGGGATTCAGTCGGAGTTTGCGTCGCTCCTGAAAGCATCATCCCGCTAAAATTAAAAAGGGGACTCCGTTGTGGAATCCCCTTCTCGTTTGATCTCTTGTCTTTCCTATCTTCTGACGGCCATGCGCCGTTGCATCCGTCCGCCCATGGATGCCATCTGGTGCTTCTGAAGGGCGCCCAGGCTTTCAAGGTGG
>VFJM01000053.1 GCA_009886055.1 Geobacter sp.
AAGTTAAGCCCCTCAGGGCCGATGATACTGCACGGGTAGCTGTGTGGGAAAGTAGGTCGCCGCCGGGAATTATACTAAAATGCCCCGCATCCAGAAATGGATGCGGGGCATTTGACGTTTGAAAGAATGGAATAAGCGGCTGAACTAAAACGGCCCCCCGGTATATACCGGAAGGCCGAATGTCGTTACGTTATGGTACTGGGCACATAGCTTTTAAAGATTGGTTACAATTGTTTCCTCTGCAGGCTATTCTCTTACAAAAATGTCCTGATCGGATTCATGCACCATTCCCATAATATGGGCATACTCTGATTCGATCAAAGCGTAGTGCACCTGGGTTTCTTTTACAACCCGTTCAAAAACTGACCGTACTGCCGGGTCAACCACGCCTTGTGCGAGTTGTGTGTATTGTCCTATACAATTCATCTCTTCAACCAGCGCAAGTTCAAGGGCTTTTTGTTCAACCATTTCATCGCTGACGGCTTTTTCAAGTTTCATATAAGCCGGATTCTTGGTGTCGGGAGGAGAATCAATATAAGAAGCAAGGTCTCCGAACTCGGTACCTTTATAATGATCGAAAAAAGCCTTTAGGTGGCCCACTTCTTCATTGGCGAGAAGATCAAAAACTTTTTTCGCTCTTTCATTCTTGGCAACAGCAGCGGCCCTTCGATAAAAATCCATGCTGTCTTTTTCTGCTTTAATTGCCAGCTTGATCGCCTCTTGCAGTGAATACTCTCTTCCCATGTAATCCCTCCTGAATATGATGTATGTAACTAGTATAGCCATAATACCGGTTTGGTCAATATGTTATGTGTATTTATTTATATGTAATCTCGTTAGTGTACTGCATTAGTAAATACAAAATATACTTGACATCCTGATCATGATGACGTACATTTTCATTAAAAAAGAAGTTCTGATTTTCATTAAATATCGAGGCCATCTCAAAATAGCATGAAAACTATTTACATACTTTCTGATTCAACTGGTGAAACAGCCGAACGCGTTATACGTGCCGCTCTTTCACAATTTTATGATGGTGATGTACGTGTTCACCGGCTTTTCAAAGTCTGTTCTCAATCTGATGTACAGCAGGCTTTGTCTATTGCTGTTCTTACCCCCGGGCTTGTTGTTTATACTCTGGTCGATCCGCTTTTGTCAGAGGCCGTCGAGCGGGTGGCCGAAGAGTGCGGACTTATTACCGTTGATTTGCTCAGCCCCCTTATCTACAGCCTGTCACGCTATCTGGGGGCTCCTTCACGAGAAAAGCCCGGTTTACTCCAGCGTATTGACACTGATTACTATCGTCGGGTCGAGGCGGTTAACTTTACCGTTAAACATGACGACGGCCAGGAAACCAGGTATCTGCATAAGGCGGATCTGGTTCTTGTCGGAGTATCGCGCTCTTCAAAAACACCGCTTTCAATGTATCTTGCCCATAAGGGATACAAGGTTGCAAACGTGCCGATCGTTTTTGGTATAGCACCGCCTGCTGAATTGTTTGAAATAGATCAGACAAAGATTGTCGGTCTGTTGATCGATCCGAAACGGCTTGTTGAGATTCGTACATCCCGGTTGATTAATATGCGGCAGAGTCCGCGGGGCAGTTATAATGACTACCAGCAGGTGGAAAATGAAATATCTGCATGCCGGCAGCTGTACAGACAACATCCGGAATGGTATATTCTTAATATTACGAACAAGTCAGTTGAGGAAGCAGCATCTGAAATAATGAGACGGATGGAGCTGAGTGTAGGAGCCGACTATTAACAATTCTGTTAAAACTAACAAAAAGGAGAATGATATGAAAATTCTTATTGTAGAAGATGAAAAAAAGGTTGCCAGCTTTATTAAACGTGGACTTGAAGATGACAGTTATCAGGTTACACTCAGTTACGACGGTGTTGATGGGTTTAAACGCGCGTGCAGCGGCGAATATGATCTAATCATTCTCGATTGCATGCTGCCAAAGAAGGATGGTTTGACTGTTTTGCATGAATTGCGCGAGGCAGGCAATCAGGTCCCTGTTCTGATGTTGACAGCAAAAGCTGAAACAGAGGATGTTGTTTCTGGTCTCGATGCAGGAGCGGATGATTATCTGGTGAAACCGTTTGCATTTGCCGAGTTGCAGGCCAGAGTGCGGGCTCTCATAAGGCGCAGTGAACAGGATCGCGGCGCTGAAATCCGCTTTGCTGACTTGCGGCTTGATCCGGTTAACCACAAGGTCTGGAGAGGTCAGACCGAGATTGTTCTTACGGCAAAGGAATATAACCTCCTGGCTTATATGGTGCGAAATGCCGGAAACGTTCTTTCACGCGCAAATATTGCCGACAACTGCTGGGAATATCCGTTTGAAACGTTCACAAATATTATTGACGTATATATTAACTACCTGCGGAAAAAGGTTGACGGTAAGTTCCCGACCAAACTCATTCATACAGTTCGCGGTCAGGGATATATTCTGAAAGAGGGGTAGTTGGGGTTGATTTTTCCTGTTTGATTGTTTATTTTATTCTTGGGAACAGTCAGGGGCGGTGTCGTGACT
>VFJM01000117.1 GCA_009886055.1 Geobacter sp.
GGATAGTATTGATTCTGTCACGCTGAAAACCGGCGAGACCTATCAGGGTGTCGTGGTCGGATTCAATCCCGGCAGAGGCGAAGCTCTGGTCAGAGTCGGGGAGCGCAATGGCATTCTTTCCCGAAAAAACATGGCATGGAGCGGCAAGATCGGCATGACCAACCGCTACGGCAAACCTGAAAAGGGGAACAAAGGGCTGACACTCGGTTCCGTCATCGAGGTCTCGGTCGTATCCCCTGAGCTTAACAAGGAAGGCGCCCAGTTCGGGCTTGACCAGACCCCGGAAGTACAAGCGGCGCTGGTATCCATCGATCCCCGCACCGGCGGCGTCAAGGCAATGGTCGGAGGGTATGACTTCAGAAAAAGCCAGTTCAACCGCGCCATGCAGGCCAAGAGAAACGGCGGTTCGGCTTTCAAGCCGATAATTTATGCGGCGGCCCTTGACAAAGGGTTGACCCCGGCAACGATCATAGAGGATGCGCCGGTCGAATACCCGGACGGTGCCGGCGGAATCTGGAAACCCCAGAACTACGACCATGACTTCCGTGGCCCAGTGACCATGCGTGAAGCGCTGACTTATTCCATCAATATTGTCAGCGTGAAGATCATGGAGCAGATCGGGGCGCAGTACGCCGCAGAATACGCGAGGAAACTGGGATTCACATCTCCGATTCCGGCCAACCTGGCGCTGGCGCTGGGAGCAGCCTCAATTTCTCCCTTTGAATTGACATCAGCGTACGCTGTCTTTGCAAACAACGGGGTGCTGACCCCTCAATACTTCATTACCAAGGTAACTGACACTGATGGTACGGTCCTTCAGGAGACTCCGCCCTCCGTGCCTGTTCCGGTAATTCCGCCCGAGACCGCATACGTCATAACCAATCTGATGCAGAGCGTCGTCGCCAGCGGCACCGGGCATCGCGCATCCGTCATTGGACGACCGGTAGCGGGAAAGACCGGCACAACCAACGGAGCAAAGGATGCCTGGTTTGTCGGCTACATTCCGCAACTTGTGACAGGCGTCTGGGTCGGCTACGATCAGGAGCGATCTCTTGGAAGCGGCGGGACTGGCGGTCAGGCGGCTGCCCCGATCTGGGGAGACTTCATGCAAAAGGCGGTCATGTCTCTGCCGGTCGAGGATTTTGCGGCGCCGGAAAATGTTTCGTTTGTCCTGATAAATCCGCGCACCGGCAAGCTTGCCAAAGAGGGTACCCCGGGGGCGGTTATGGAATGCTTCATAAAAGGGACCGAACCGTCTTCATACGATTAATCCTTTAAAAAAGCATTTAACCGCCGGTTGGGGTTAACTCGAATTTCACATTAAAACAGAAGGGGGGCGCCTGTTACGGCGCCCCCCTTCGTATGTGCAGTTATCCAACAATGCCCGCTTCTAACTGACTAAAACGAAATATCCTCGGCGACCCCGCTTCTCTGCGTTACAACCGATTTGAACTTTCCCCAGTCAACCTGCCCCGAAAGCTTCTGATCCTCTACCATCTGCCGGGCTTCAGCGATAAGGCTGGCGCTCTTGTTATAGACATCACGATGCACCTCTAAAAAGATCCTCCCATTCTCGGTCACAACCAGCTTGACAGGCTTATAAATAATTTCGCCTCTGGTATTCACCTTTATCTGCGGAAAGAACTCTTCCATCTGGTTCGGCGAAAGCCGAATGCAGCCATGGCTGGAAAAACTGTAAATTGACGACGGCCTGGTTGTGCTGTGGATCAAAATGCCGGGGATCGAAGTCTTGATCGCATATTTGCCCAGCGGATTCTCCGGACCGGGCGAGATACTGGTAAAAACCTCCTTCCCCTGCTCTTCCATTTCGGTCTGGATCGATGAAGGCACCGTCCAGGTCGGATCTTTCATTTTCGCGGTGATCCTGAATTTTCCGACAGGCGTCTGCCAGACATATTTTTCGTTTTTTGTCGCCGAGCCGAGCGCCACCGGAAGTGACGTGACGAGAGCCCCCTGCTTAAAATAATACAGCGTCCGGTCCGGGATATTGATGATTATGCCATTCTTAATCTGCCGGGGTATGATTTTGCGATTATTATAGGCGAGCTGCTGCCCGATCTTGAGGAACGCTTTGGCATCGAGAGCGTTCATGCTGCGAAGGTGCTGCTGGGTAACCCCCAGCTTTGCCGCGACAAGGCGGACAGTATCGGCTTTCACTACCGTGTAGAAACCTTTTGAACCGACAAGCCGGTTGGAATCCGGCTCTGCAGGAGGTTCTGAAGCCAACTCGTTTCCACCTGGTTCAACCGGCGGCTTCAGATCAGGGGGGAGCTGCATGTCGGACAGTTCAGGCAGCGGCGCCGCTTCAGACTCATTGACCATCAACTCGATTATCCGGGACTTCTGAATCGTCAACAGGTAAAATTTGTCGGCGCTTTCCAGGTCGCCAGTCGATACATAGCGCTGGGCGACCTCGAAAACGAGATCAAGGCTTTTCATATCGTCCGGAAACTTTTGGACAACAGCATTCTGATGCAGGCTCGACACCGCAGATTCAGCATCCTGCCTGACATCGGCTTCCGCGCTTGCAGCGTACAAAAGCGCAGCCGCAATTAGTATGCTGAAAGTTATCCTGTTTA
>VFJM01000340.1 GCA_009886055.1 Geobacter sp.
CGGTCACTCCCAAGTGGTTTGAACTGAACCGGCGCAAGCACGAGATTACGGATACGACCTATTTCTGGCGTGACCGGATCGGCGAGGTTCCCCTTATGCACTACGCCGTCACGGATGGTGAAGCTCTCTATGAGTTGGTGTTTAATCCTGCTGATCAGTCCTGGACCTTGAATAACATTGAGGTCAGTTGAAAAGCCAGATTGACAAGGGGAGTTAACCGGCTTCTCCGCAAAAATATAACCGACTGCTGCGGAGTTTTTTCTACTAACAAGAAAGTGAGGATGGTATGATGCGCACCGGATTTCTGCGGAGTGGAGAAACAATGAACAGATTGCCGTTATTTCAGCCCAGCTTATCCAATATTCCCGACGCCGGGAGCAACTCCTTTTCAGCTTGGAAGGCCATGGCAAAAGGACTGGCGGAAGATATGCCCGACGATGCCGTCCGGTTGCGTTTGGCACGGACCGTTTGCGGCACGACCCTGTCAGCCTATTGGCAGGAGGTCTGTAGCCAACATGGTTGTACATGGGACATCCGCACTCCTCCTTTTGCATTCGATCTCTCCTCCGACAGCGCTCTTTCACTCGCTACCGGTGCTGGCATCTCCGCAGCAACATCGCCGCCACTCCATGCCGGTTACCTACTCAGCTCGCTGTATACGGTGATGCTGCCCGAAAGGATGCGCTCAACGCTGGGCGCCTATTACACACCACCCGTCCTTGTGGAGCGGCTGCTGGATATGGTGACCGAGGCGGGGTTTGACTGGGAGAAGGGGCGCATACTCGATCCGGCTTGTGGCGGTGGGGCCTTTCTTGCCCCGGTTGCCGTCAGGATGCTGCGAAGTCTTGACGCCACCGATCCGGCCTTTGTCCTGCGCAATATCGCCACCAAGCTGCACGGTTTCGAGATAGACCCGTTTGCCGCCTGGGTCTCGATGGTTCTCTTGGAAGCAACACTGCTCCCGGTCTGCCTCAAGGCGAATAAACGCCTCCCCGACATGATCGAGACGAAGGACTCCCTCGCTATCTCCGAAGGTGAACCAAAGCTGTACGATCTGGTCATAGGCAATCCCCCCTACGGAAAAGTTACCCTTAATGACACTCTCCGTCAGACATACCGGCGCTCACTCTACGGCCACGCTAATCTCTACGGGCTGTTCACCGATCTGGCCGTCAGGCTGGTCAAGCCCTCGGGGCTGATCGGCTATGTTACCCCGACCTCATTTCTCGGCGGCCAGTATTTCAAAGCATTGCGCGGTCTGATGAAGGAAGAGGCGCCACCGGTGATGATGGATTTTGTCACTGAAAGGCAAGGGGTTTTCGAGGATGTCCTGCAGGAGACCATGCTGACTGTCTACAAGCGGGCAGATGGCAATGATACTTCGGTTGCCGTACATTTCATGAAGCCTAACGGTGAAGACAGGCCGGTACAGGTGCAGGAAGTCGGCATGTTCGAGCTTCCCTCCAACGGTGAGGAACCGTGGTTTTTGCCGCGTGATTTGCAACAGGCCGCGTTGTTGAAAAAAATGGCCTCCATGCCTCATCGACTGATGGATTACGGTTTTTGCGTAAATACCGGCCAGTTGGTCTGGAACCGTCACAAGGAACAACTCAGGGGCGATAAGGGAAAGGAGTGTTATCCGCTTATCTGGGCCGAATCGGTGATGGCTGAAGGTCGCTTCAGCTTCAGTGCCGTGCGGCGCAACCATACGCCATATTTCCAATTCCATAACGGTCAGGAACATCTGATAACCCGTGAGTCCTGCGTTCTTGTCCAGCGGACCACGGCCAAGGAGCAGAAGAGAAGGCTCATAGCGGCGCTCCTGCCGGAATCCTTTGTCCACAATCATGGCGGCGTGGTGGTGGAGAACCACCTCAATATGATAAAGCCAATTCAAGGCAAGGCTATTGTTTCTCCAACAGTGATTGCAGCCCTGTTAAACACAAAGACCCTTGACCAGGTTTTTCGCTGCATCAGCGGCAGTGTAGCGGTTTCAGCCTATGAACTGAATTCGCTCCCCCTGCCGTCCCTCGAACAGATAAAGGTGATCGAAACGCTTGTTGAGGGGGGGGCAGTGCCGGAAACTGTAGAAAATCTTATTGCCAGGATATACGGAGTGAAATTATGACCCGAAGAAAATTGTTTTCGATCCCTTCCTTACAAACCATCATCGATCGTTTACCGCTCATTTTTCCAAAGGGGATCGAGCACAGGAACTATGTCGTCAGAGAGATGGCGGCTAAAACCATCTTCGTTATGCTGTACGCGGACGCTGTTGAGGGAACTGACCATTGGCTCAGACCGGACCAGGTGACCAAAATGACTGATGGTCAAGCAGCTCAAGTCACCGACGATGAACGTTTGTCTTGGGCCAAACTATCAGTGGTCCCCGGTGGAATGAAGGATGTCTCCGGATGCTGGTATGCTCAGAATACGAGGGAACCGATCAGGGACGAAACCTTGCGCTCCGGCCTGATCCTGACCGGTGCGGTTATTGAGCGGGCTGGCCTGCCGACGACATCGGCCAAGCCGCGCTATGCTCTGAACTTGGAGTTTGCTGCGCTTTTTGCGGAAGAGCTCTCCGAAAAGAGAGTTGCCAAAAAGATACTGGAGTGGCAGCAAAAATACTTGAATCGCGGAGCACTGGCCCGTATCCAGATTCTCAAACAGGGAGCCGTGGCCGGTGCCGATGAAAGCGGCATCCTCGTATCCTTTCCCAACGGAGAAACAAGGACGATGGCCGCCGGGCCGAGTTCAGTCATCAGCAAGGCTGTCATTGAGGTTTTTGCCGCTCGTTTCCTGAAGACACCCGGCGTCATCTTTCTCAGCGAATCGGGTAACAAGGTCGTGGCGAAAGACGACAAGCTGGCCCGCTCCATCGGTCTTAACATCCAGGCTGACCGCAATCTTCCCGACATCATCCTGGTCGATATCGGTCCCAAGGACCCGCTGTTGGTGTTCGTGGAAGTCGTTGCTACGGACGGGGCGATAACCCCAAGCCGTATGGCGGCGTTGCTGGATATTGCGGTTCAGGCCGGTTTCAACCACGGACAGATTGCCTTTGTGACGGCCTTTTCAGACCGCCGGGGAAGTGCCTATCGGAAACTCGCCTCGGAACTTGCCTGGGGTTCGTTCGCCTGGTTTGTCTCGGAACCTGACAAGATTATTGTGCTCAGACAGAGCGGCAGGAAAAAGGCTGAGAAGCTGTTTGAGTTGGTTTGATCTTACGTTTGGAGGCTGACAAATGACCTACCGACAAAATATTGCCAAAGGGGGGACGCCGTCGAATAACATTGGAACTTCATTGATCGAGTCAGTGTGTACCGCCGGTGCCGCGGATGTCGCAGCTGATGTTGCTGACGTGGCCCTTGACGCTGTTCTGGACGAGGGCATTTTGAAGGATATCCCCATATTCGGCTGGCTTGTCAAAGGTTACGGAGTAGTAAACACTATCAGGGATCGTCTATTTCTAAAGAAGATGGCGATGTTCCTTTACGGCGTTGGGCAAATTGGAGAAAACGATAGAAACCAATTTCGTGAGAAGCTCATGGCGGATGAAATCTTTTGTAGAAAGGTTGGCGAAAATCTTGTTTTGCTGCTCGACCGTCAGGATAACTTTGACAAGGCATATATTCTTGGAAAAACTTTCAGCGGATATATTTGCAATAAAATTGATTATGTCACTTTATTGAAATTGGCTATGACCATAGACAGGGCTTTTATCGATGATTTAAAAAATTTGGATACCTACTACACCAATATCAAATCGTATGATATGAAACTAGGCAGGCCTTTTAGAGAGTTTTTGGACGATACTACTTCCCAATCGCTTTATAATGCTGGGCTTGTTCGAAGTGAAGGCTACACTGCGGTGACATACTACCCGAACGAACTCGGATCATGCCTTTTAAGCCTTTTGAGCGATTAACGCTGCCTGCTGGGTTTAGTGGACCCTTTGCCGGAGTTGCCTCGTCGAAGTAACCTCAATACAACTCTTCTCTATCCTCCTTTTTACGAAGAGTGGGAACATCCAATACAGATTTATGACCCATACCATTCTCCATATCGACATGAACGCCTTTTTTGCCAGCGTTGAGCAGCAGGCCAACCCTGAACTCCGTGGCAAGCCTATCGCCGTGGTAGGCGGCGGCGGGCGGACGGTAATCACCACCAGCTCTTACGAGGCCAGGGCCAGGGGGGTCAAGACCGGCATGGCGATCTGGGAAGGAAAGCGGGTCTGCCCGGAGCTTATCATCGTTGTGGGCGACAACCGGAAGTATACCTACACCTCTACCAGGATTAACGAGATTTTCCGCGACTATACACCGGAAGTGGAAGCGTTCTCCATTGATGAGTCCTGGCTGGACGTCACCCATTCCCTGGGGATCTTCGGCAGTGCCGTAACGATCGCCTATCTGATCAAAGCCCGCATCAGACACAGTTTCGGCATCACCTGTTCTATCGGCATCGCCCCCAACAAACTCCTGGCCAAGCTGGCCAGCGACATGCAGAAGCCGGACGGGCTGACGATTATCGCGCCGGAAGATGTTGCGCGGATTCTGGAGCGAATGCCGATCAAGGAACTCTGCGGCATCGGCAGGAAGATGGAACGGCATCTCAACATGATGTCGATCTACACCTGCGGGGAGCTGGGGCGGTGTGACGAAGCACGCCTGACGCGAAAGTTCGGTATCGTCGGCACGCGGCTGAAGCAGATGGGGCAGGGGATGGACAATTCTCCGGTGGTCCAGTTCGGTGAGGAAGATGAGGTGAAGTCGGTAGGGCATTCGAGAACTCTGGAGCAGGATATTGATGATCCGGCAGAGATCAGGCGCTTCCTGCTGCAGCTTTCGGAAATGGTCGGGAGCCGGGCGAGGAAGTACAACGTCTCAGGGAAGACGGTTCATCTGTACGTCCGGTATGCGGACTTTTTCACCAGTTGGGGGAAGCAGACGACGTTAAAGAACTATATCAATCAGAGTGACGAAATCTACAAGGCGGCACTCTCGATCCTCTCTACTGTCGAGCTGGAACAGCCTGTCAGGCTTCTGGGGGTGAGCCTCTCCAACCTGAAGCACCAGGCGGAGCAGCTGCCGCTGTTTCTGGAGGATCGCAAGAAGCTGGAGGCAACCAAAGCGATGGACGAGGTCAATGAGCGATTCGGCAGTGTTGCGGTGACCTTCGGGAGTCTGGTAAAGGACAGGGATAGGGCGGGGAGCCATGTGATACCGCCAAGCTGGCGCCCTGATGGAATCAAGAATGTGCGGGTGCGGTAACCCCGGAAGGTAGAGCAGCAAAACTGTATGATTCCGGTCGGTTATATCATGTGCAGCACCCTGTTTTATAAAGGACTTCATAGGTCTTTTGATATATAAATCAGTGAGTTATAGCGTATACATCGCCCTTTTTTGTTGACGGCTCTTTCGAATAATGGCAGTATCGCCGCTCGTTTGTTTTTAATGAAATCACGAAAGACCTTTCATTGTATTGATCGGTTCACATCACACGGAAGCAGGGGGAAACAGATGAACAGGTTTGCAACTACGTTGAAAATCGTCACTCTATCGGCATTGCTGATGGGGATGACGGTGCTGGCCGCCGGAGCGGCTGATCCAAAGCCGGTACTGAGTGATGCCGATTGCGTCAAATGTCACTCGGCAGCGCCGGATGCGATTGCTGCCAATGGCGGCGCCCACAAAACCCAGGTCGGCTGCCAGGATTGTCATGCCGGCCATCCACCGACGGTTAAAAAAATCATCCCGGTCTGCAGCCAGTGCCACAGCGGCAAACCGCACTACAATCTTTCCGCCTGTCTGCGCTGCCACAACAATCCGCATACACCGAAAATCATCAAACTGGCCAATAATCTCACCGATGAGTGTCTCACCTGCCATACCCAGCAGATCGTCAAACTGAAGCAGGTCAAGAGCAAGCACTCTGCTCTTGCGTGCAGCTTCTGCCACAATATGCATGGCAAGATCCCTCTCTGTACCCAGTGCCACAAGCCGCATAACTCCGAAATGACCGCAGGCGATTGCAAGCGTTGTCACCAGGCCCATATGCCGACTGTTGTTACGTATCCTTCCGATACCCCCAACAAAATGTGTGCATCATGCCACAAAAAGGCTTTCAATCTGCACAGCCAGACCGATACCAAACATAAAGGCGTCAACTGTGTCACCTGCCATAAAGACAAACACAAAACGGTTCCGACCTGTCAGGGCTGCCATGGTTCACCGCATCCCGCACGTATGCTGGCCCGCTTCACCAAGTGCGGCGATTGTCACAACATCGCTCACGACCTGAACCACTGGGAAGCCGGCA
>VFJM01000286.1 GCA_009886055.1 Geobacter sp.
CTCCCATTCCCTCCAGGCTGACATCCAGCTTGCAGGAGCCCAATATTCCCAGAACTGCCCGATCAACAAGGGTCCGGCCGATACCGAGATTGAGAAGATAGCTGTCCCATAACATGAACAGCGGATTGCGCCCGGGAAACCGCCGCTTCAGGTAATGGCCGGAGCGCGCTCTGACCGATGGGCGGAACAGGGTATAGTACAGCACCACCAGTAGCAGCAGGGGATACGCCATCTGTCTGCCGCCAAGACGGATCAGGGTGTAAAAAATATTGTGCTGCCAGCTGGAACCGATACTCCGGCTGGACCACTGTCTGCTCTCTGTGCTCATGGCTGTTCTGCAGCTCTCTTGTGGAACATTTCGCTAGGCATCTTTTACCATATGGCGCGACGTGCCGCGGGTGAACTTGATGAAGCTGGCAATGTTGCCGAGAAAGCGCAGCCAGCTGTCCGGCGAGCGCCAGAGCATGGTGACATAGCCCCAGAGTACCTTGGGACGTTTGAAGTGGGTGCGGTAAAATTCATTGAACAGAATTTCCAGACGCTCCCGCGTCATTCCCGTCGTAACGAAGAGGAAGTTCATGCAGTCCATCTTCTCCCAGTCCTCGTCGAACTCGCCCAGTTCGTGGATATTCTCGTAGATCGGCGAGCCGGGAAACGGGGTGAACTTGGCCAGGTTGAAATCGTCGATCGGCAGCGAGAAGACGTACTTCATGCTCCGGCGGATACTCTCCTCGGTCTCGCCTGGCAGCCCCATCATCAGGAGTCCCTTGGTTCGGAGCCCGGCGTCCTTGATCATGCGGATCTTTTGAGCCAGGTGGTCCAGGTCGGCGTTCTGGCGATGCTGGGCGAGGAGTTCCTCGTCACCGGTCTCGATGCCGAGGCTCATCATCCAGCAGCCGGCACCCCGCATCCGGATCAGCAGTTCACGATCGATGTGTTCCGCCCGGACCGCGCAGTTGAAGGTCATGCCGAGTGGCCGGTCGATCATCAGGGAGGTGAACTCCTCGACCCGCTGCCGGTTGAAGGTGAACTGGTCGTCGTAAAAGTTGATGTGCCGGATGCCGAAGCGCTCCCTCAGGTAACGCAGGTGCTCGTAAAGATATCCGGCAGAGTTGTAGCGGAAGCTGCGGCGAAAGACCGAGCGGTCGCAATAGCTGCAGGCGTAGGGGCAGCCACGACTGGAGATGCAGCTCGTATTCGGCGTTGTGGGGTAGTTGAAAATCGGGAGCATGTAGGAGGAGGGAAACCCGGCCAGTTTCTCGTAGGCAGGAAAGGGGAGATCGTCCAGCTCGAGCCCCTTGTCCCGGTAACCGGTGAAACTCACCTCTGTCCCTCTGCGGTAGATGATCCCCTTGACCGATGCCGGGTCGTCCCGGCCGCATCGGGCGAGCTCCGCCATGGTCTCCTCACCCTCGCCGATCACGGCGAAGTCCATGGCGGGGAAGTCAGCAAAAAGCTGTTCCTTGAGCGCCGATACGTGCGGGCCGCCGAAGACCGTTTTTATGCCGGGGACCGCCTGGCGGGCCATCTCCGCGATCCTGATGCCGTCGTGGAAGCTGGAGGTCGTGCAGCTGAGGCCGATGAAGGCCGGCTTTTCCGCCAGCAGGTAGTCGCGAATCGCCCGGTCTGAGTCGGGGCGCGCGTAGCAGTCGACGATATCAGCCCCGGTCCCTTGCCGCTCCAGATAGGCGGCGATGCTTGCCAGCCCTAAGGGGGGCATGATGTTGGCGATGCGGGAGATGTCGCGATCTGCCGCGTCTGCCTTGTAGCCGAGCGGGTGCACGAGGAGGATTTTTTTGTCGTTCAGCATTTTGATTCCTCGGGACGTTGGAAGTTTATTTTATGCGTGTATCGCGCAAATTAACTCCGTTAACGCACGTATCCTGTTTATTAGGGCTTCGGAAACTTGATCAGGGAGTCCCAGAGCAGGCCGCGGTAGCCGAAGCGGTGCATGATCGAGAGCCTCTCCTGGCACTCCGACGGCGGAAAGACCCGGTCGCGCCGGTTCCTGAAGGACGCCATGATCAAATCATTCATGCCCTGCACATCGACGCCGGACGACAGGTAGTAGACCGGCTCGCGCAGCGAGGCACCCTCGGCCAGAAGCCCGTCCCTGACGGCCAGTGCGAGGAGCGGGGTTCCGGGGAGGATACGTATCCCGGAGAAGGCGAAGACAACGGTGTGTTCCAGCTGCTCCAGATTTTCGAGCCCTTCGGCGACAGTTTCCATGGTCTCCCCCGGTCCGCCGAACATGACGAAATGAGCGCACGGGAGCCGTTCGGCAACGCAGGCCCGGTTCGCCTCCAGGGCATCGGCAAAAGTGAATCCCTTGCCAAGCGAGTGCAGAGTCGTGTCGCACGCCGCATCGGTGCCGAGTTCGACGGCATAGAGCCCCGCCCGCTTCATCAGGGCAATCTCGCGCCTCCCCACCCCCTCGGGGCGCATGTAGCAGCACCAGCGCAGAGAGATGCCGCGGCGGATAATTTCCTCAACCACGGAGAGGTAGTGCCCTTCGCTGTCGTTGAAAACCGAGTCGGTGAAGAAGAAGCTCTCCACTCCGTGCTCTGCCTTTATCCGCTCCAGGTCATCCACGACCGCTCTCGGGTCGCGGCAGCGGTAGCGGTCCCCCTCCAGGGATGGATAGCTGCAGTAGATGCAGCCATGGGGGCAGCCGCGTTTGGTCTGCAGGTTGATCATGCCGCTCTTTTCCAGGTAGAACCTGATCAGCGGATCAGAGTAAAGCGGCGACACCATCTCGGCCCCCTGCAGGAGCCCCCCGCTGCGCAGCAGGGTGGGGGGCGTCTTGCCGTCTGTGAGGTCGCTGATCAGGTCGCAGACCAGGCGTTCCCCTTCGCCGACTATGCCGTAGTCGGCGCCGGTGTAGGCCAATAGTTCCTCCGGCATGATGGAGAACGCGGGGCCGCCCACGATGACCGGCGCTCGGGACCCTTCCCGCACCACCGCCACGATCCGCCTGGCATTCTCCGGATAGGCGGTGACACTCAGCGAGTCGCAGTTGTCCAGGTTCCTTATGGAGACACAGACGTAGTCGGGGGCGAAGGCGGCGACCCGCGCGGCCAGCAACTCCTCCAGCTCTCCCGAAACCAGAAAATCAAACTGCTCCACCTCATGTCCGGCAGCCGCCAGTGCGGCAGCTATGACCGCGAGTCCCAGAGGGTAGACCGGGTACGGCTCCGTCGTTATATTCGAGGAGACCAGCAGTATCCGTTTCATGCCTTGCTCAATCCCTTGGCAAAGGAGCGCTTCCTGCGCGGATTGTAGCGGTAGTAGGTCTCATCCTCCATCTCCCGCTGAATCACCTTCTTGAAGAGGTTCCCCATCTTGAGCTGGTGTCCCCCTTCGGCATAGAAGGTGTCCCAGGCGTAGTGGTACATCTCCTGGAGTTTTTCAGGAGTCATCAACTTCGGCTGGAACACCACCTTGTCGGCAGAGTAGTCCTTCCAGTTGCTGCTGAGCAGCCTCCCCTCGTTCGCCAACTGGGTACGGCAGGGAGAGTGCGGGAACGGGGTCATAATGGTAAATTCCGCCACGTCAAGTTCGACCTCCAGAAGGAAATCTACCAGGCGCTTGATATAATCCTCGTCCTGCTCGTCGGTCCCGAGCAGAATAGTCCCCTCAACCCCGATGCCGTGATCCTTCAGGCGTTTGATGCGGTTGCGGATTACGTCGGAGGTGTCGAAGACCGCCTGGTAAACGTACCAGGCTCCCGCATCGGCGGCAAGTTTCAGAATCTTGTCGTCATCCATGATCGGGTGGGAGACCCACTTCTTCTTCAGGGGCGCCATGGCGCTGAAGAGCTCGATCAGCCACCCGCGGTCCTGGGCCAGCGAGTTATCCACGATGAACATGCGGTTGTTGTGGATCGCCTCCATCTCCTCGATCACCTTGCCGATCGGGCGGGGGCGAAAGCTCTTCCCTCCCAGAAATCCGGTGCAGCAGGGGAAACAGTCAAACTTGCAGCCGCGGGAGGCGTGCACCAGATCGAGCATCTGCACCCCGCGGTAGTTGTAGAGCTCACGGTTCAGGATCTCCCGGCGGGCAGTTCCGATAAGGGCCGCCTCCGGCGGGTTGTTCATGTAATTGTAGACCTTTTTCATCCCGCCGGACCTGAAGTCGTCCAGCACGCCGGCAAAGCGACCCTCCGCCTCACCGAGGAAGATCGAGTCCGCATGCTCCGCGACCTCTTCCGCATGCAGCATGGTCGCAATGCCGCCGAAGATGACCGGCACCCCGCGCTTGCGGTACTCGGCCGCGATCTCGAAACCGCGGGGGAGCTGGCAGGTGAGCATGACCGAGATGCAGACCAGGTCGTAGGCGGCGTCGTAGTTGATCCGCTCGAGGTTTTCATCGATGAAGGTCAGCTCCACTTCCGGTGGGACGCAGGCCGCGAAGACGGACGGGCCGTGGGGAGGGAGGTGAAATTCCGTCTGACGGTCGAGTTTGGGCCAGCTGGGGTAGATCAGGATCATGTTCATGGGCGTGGTTTCCTTGGCTCCTCCGGAGTATCCGGTGCTTTGTCGTAATGTGTGGGTCGACTTTCTGCCCGCCCCGCCAGGGCGGTCTGGACCAGTTCGATCAGGTTGCTTGTATGTACTCCGTTGTACAGGAGTCTGCCGTCATCGGCAAGAGATACGGTTCCGTATCCGGCAGGTGTTGCGGGTGGCGCCGCGGACAGCAGCAGGAATACCGCCCCTGGCTTGACTGTTACGCTGTCGGCAAAAGCATCCGGAACCGGGAGGTCGCAGATCCCGGCCAGCATGGTGTCCGCTTCCCCCAGGGCGAGCTCTTCCATTGCCATCCGGAAGGCGCCGAGCCCCTCTTCACCCGTTTCGTTGATGGCGAGCAGTGACCCGGTGAGTCCGAACTGGATGGCCGCATCGCCCAGAAAACAGTTGGCGAGCGTGTAGGCGAACAGGTTAGGGCTGGCAAGCCCCCCCCCATTGAGAAGCACGGTCCGTTGGTATTCGAGATCGGTGACGAGACAGCCAAGCCGGGTGGAGGCGACCACGCCGACCGGGCGCTTGGTGTGCCACTCCTCCAGCCCCGCATCGCGCAGGGCAAAGGCGATGGCGGCAAGACCCAGCTTCGCGTAGTCCGACATGCGCCCGAAACGCTGGTTTGGCTCCGGGAAGACGTCCTTGCGAGTCAGTGCCGGGAGCGGCAGGTCCGGGAGGGTGCAGTCGTCTCCCCGACTCCCCCAGCCGAACCCCGCTCCGGTGACCCAGCCGATGCCGCACAGAAAAGCGTCCATCATCCCTCCTCCCGTTGCAGTATCAAGGCGGCATTGACGCCGCCGAAACCGGAATTGGTGCTCAACAGGTAGCGCCCCTCAATCGGCTGCGCGGAACGGCTCAGGAATCCTTCGCCACC
>VFJM01000275.1 GCA_009886055.1 Geobacter sp.
CCGGCGCAGGAAGCGAGCTGGACAGATTGGCGCGGGCCGAAGGATGGCTTGAGTGTTTCCCGATGTGGGACTGGGTCGGCGGGAGGACCTCCGTAACCTCTGCGGTAGGGCTCCTGCCGGCGGCTCTTCAGGGGATTGACATCACGGCGCTGCTCGAAGGCGCAAAAGCCTGCGACACCGTCACCCGAAGATCGGATACGGTGCACAACCCGGCGGCAGTCATGGCGCTGATGTGGCACTACGCCACGGGTGGCCGCGGCACGAAAGACATGGTCATGCTCCCCTACAAGGACCGCCTGCTGCTCTTCTCCCGCTATCTGCAGCAGCTGATCATGGAATCGATCGGTAAAGAGCGTGACCGTGACGGAGTATCTGTCAATCAGGGTCTGACAGTATACGGCAACAAAGGCTCGACCGATCAGCACGCCTATGTGCAGCAGCTGCGCGAAGGGGTGGCAAACTTCTTCGTCACGTTTATCGAGGTCCTGAAAGACCGGGAGGGGAATTCACTGCTCGTCGAGGAGGGGATTACCAGCGGAGATTTCCTGTTCGGGTTTTTTCAGGGGACGCGCGCGGCGCTCTATGAAAATGGCCGTGAATCGATGACCCTCACCATCAACCGGGTCGATGCGTATACGGTCGGCGTCCTGATTGCGCTGTTCGAGCGAACTGTCGGGCTTTACGCCAGCCTGATCAATATTAACGCCTATCACCAGCCGGGTGTAGAAGCCGGTAAAAAAGCGGCAGGCACGGTGATCGCCCTCCAGAAATCAGCCGTGGAACTGTTGCAGCAGCAACGACTGGGCTTGACGGCGGATGCAATCGCCGGGCTGCTGGGAAAACCGGAAGAAGCGGAGATGGTATTCGCCATATTGCAGCATATGGCGGCAAACCCGGATAGAGGGATTATTCAGGAAAACGCCGAGCGGATAGCGAAGGTAACATTCCGGATCGCCCGCTAGCCCCGTCGCCAGGTGGCATCACCAGTGCTTTAATGAGTGAATTGCTTTCGATAAAAATGGAGACTCGCATGCTGAAGGTTCTCACCGGTATCATACTCTGCTTTTTACTGACGACCCCGATCCAGGCAGCCGATGTGATCACGTTCGGCAGCGTATCTCAGGTCGTGTTCACTCATAAAGAACATCAGAA
>VFJM01000005.1 GCA_009886055.1 Geobacter sp.
CAAACTCACTGCGATCACTTCCGCAGAATGCCATCATGTTTACGTGGGGCGACAGCGGTGCGTTTCCGCTCTGGTATCTGCAAGGTGTTGAACGGATGCGCGAAGACCTGGATCTCCCTCACACCCCCCATCTTGTCTTTGACTGGTATCTTGATTCCATGCCGCGCATCTTTAAAGACAGCAATCTCAGGAAGTTTGATATAAACTCTTTTGGCCCTGAATCTGCGCTGCGTATTGCGATAACGGAGAATTTGGGGATCAGGCCGGTTTATATCGATTTTTCAACTCGATTTTCAGTCGAATTCAATGATTATCAGCCGATTCAGCGGGGGATTGTGTACCGTGTGCGAAAAAATAACGATCCGGCCGGAATCCCTGACGTTTCAATATGGGATAACTATAACAATCGAGGCATTTTTGAAAAGCAATCCTTCCTTGATCTTGATACCGGAAAAGCGATCATGATTTATTCTAATTGCTACATAGAGGCTGGCGAATTTCTTGCCGGGATTAACAGGTATCAGGAGGCGATCATGATGTTGCGAAAGGCTGAAATGATATCACCCGAGATGCGGGGTTCTGCTGATCAGGTACGGATGCGTTATGGCATGGGACGCTAAGCAGATGCTTGCCGTGCATGGGAAAACTCGTGTGGTTTGTATCATTGGGGATCCGGTCCGGCATTCACTTTCTCCGATTATGCAGAACGCTGCGTTTGCTGCCAGTCTTCTCGATTACGTCTATGTTCCCTTTGCCGTCAGCCCTGAGAATCTGAAGCAGGCGGTGGCCGGATTGAAGGCTCTGGGGGTGTGCGGCTTTAATGTCACCATTCCCCACAAAACAACCATAATTCCGTTTCTGGATCGACTGGATGATAGTGCCGAATCAGCCGGAGCCGTAAATACCGTGCATCTGTGTGGGCCCTCCTTGATCGGCTATAATACCGATGGAGACGGACTTGTGGATTCGCTTTCAACAGATCTTGATTTTTTCCCCGGGGCTGAACAGATTCTGGTTATAGGAGCAGGGGGGGCCGCCCGTGGTGCGATAGCCGCCTTGTGCCGCTCCGGTGCAAAGAGAATACTCATCTGCAATCGCTCTCTTCAGAACGCCCGTGCAGTAATGCAGGATATGAACATCCGCTATCCTGAAACATGTATTGACGTGGTCAGCTTTAATCAGGTGAATGAAAAACACTTTTGTTCGACTTCCTTGTTGATTAATACAACTTCACTGGGAATGAACGGTGAGCGGATTGAAGGCATTGAGCTTTCCCAGCTGCCGGATCATGCTAAAGTGTACGACATGGTGTATATTTGTTCCGGTACGCCGCTACTGAAGGAAGCTTCTGCAGCCGGTTTACGAGCGGTCAATGGTTTAGGAATGCTTGTCGCGCAGGGTGAACGCGCCTTTGAAATATGGACCGGTCAGAAACCGCCAGAAGGTGTTATGCGGCAGGCTTTGGACCGAATTCAACAGCCCTAACTACAGCTTGACAATAACCGGTATTCTCCCTAGTATGGCGCTTCAGACACGTTAACGGAGATATTCATGCAGTCAAACAGGCTGGGAGAAATCCTGGTAAAAAACAATCTGATTAACCGCGATCAGTTAAGCAAGGCGTTAGAAGAGCAAAAACTTTCCGGCAACCAGACTCGGCTCGGCTCGATTCTGATTAGTCAGAAACTTCTTACAGAGGGTCAGCTCACCTCGTTTTTATCCAAGCAGTATGGTGTGCCAAGTGTTAATCTTGCCGACTATGAAATAGATCCCGCCGTCATAAAAATAATTCCGCCGGAAGTCGTCCAAAAGTATCAGCTGCTGCCGGTCAACAGAGCCGGTGCGACCCTGATTGTCGCAGTAAGCGATCCATCCAATCTGTTTGCAATAGAAGACATAAAGTTCATGACCGGCTACAACATCGAAATGGTTGTAGCATCAGAGCGCGACATAAAAACCTCGATAGACAAGTATTATGATCAGTCTGCGTCGCTGGCAGACGTCATGAGCGACATTGATATTGAGGATATGGAAATTGTCGGCGACGAAGAGCAGGTCGACCTCGGCTCTCTTGAGCGTGCGACAGAGGATGCTCCGGTTGTCAAGATGGTCAACGCGATTTTGCAGGATGCAATCCGTAAAAAGGCCAGTGATATTCACGTAGAACCGTACGAAAAACTTTTCAGGGTACGCTACCGTATTGATGGCGTTCTTTACGAAGTCATGAAGCCCCCGCTCAAGTTAAAGAATGCGATTACTTCGCGTATCAAGATTATGGCGGAACTTGATATCGCCGAGCGTCGGCTCCCGCAGGACGGGCGCATCAAAATAAAGCTGGGCGGCGGAAAGGACATGGACTTCCGTGTTTCATGCCTTCCGACCCTATTTGGCGAGAAGATCGTTTTACGTCTTCTTGACAAGGGTAACCTGCAAACTGATTTGACCAAGCTGGGATATGAGCCCGAAGCCCTGGCTCATTTCATGCACGAAATTCATAAACCATTCGGTATGGTACTGGTTACCGGACCTACCGGCAGTGGCAAAACGGTTTCCCTCTATTCGGCCATAGCCGAACTGAATAAAGTATCGGAAAATATATCAACGGCCGAAGATCCGGTCGAATTCAACTTTGCCGGCATAAACCAGGTTCAGATGCACGAAGACATCGGCCTCAATTTTTCGGCTGCGCTGCGCTCGTTCCTGCGTCAGGACCCCGACATAATCATGATCGGAGAAATACGCGATTTCGAAACAGCGGAAATTGCCATCAAGGCCGCTTTAACCGGCCATATGGTCCTTTCAACGCTGCATACCAATGACGCACCGGCCACCATCAACCGCCTGCTTAACATGGGAATCGAGCCATTTCTGGTCGCTTCAGCAGTGAATCTGATAACCGCCCAGCGTTTGGCCCGTCGTGTGTGCGGCGAGTGTAAGCAAACGGAGGATATCCCCGTTCAAGCTTTAATCGATGCCGGAGTATCACCAGATGAAGCGTCGTCATATGTCTGCATGCGCGGCAAAGGGTGTCCAACCTGCAATAACACAGGGTATAAGGGGCGTGTCGGTTTTTATCAGGTTATGCCTATGCGTGAGGAAATCAAGGAACTGATTTTAAATGGCGCAAATACTGCTGAAATCAAGCGGGAATCCATGCGAATCGGCATCAAAACAATGCGTCAGTCAGGCTTGACAAAACTTAAGGAAGGGGTGACCTCCTTCGAAGAAGTGTTGAGAATAACTGTGGCTGACGACTAAACAGAGGGGCTCACGATGCTCAACCTTCATCAGCTTTTGAAAATTCTTGTGGAATCAAATGGTTCCGACCTTCATATTACCACGAATTCCCCCCCCCAGATGCGTGTCGACGGGCACCTGGCGCCCATGGATTTCCCCTCAATGAACCAGGTCGAAACAAAACAGCTCTGTTATAGCGTGCTGACTGACGCACAAAAGCACAAGTTTGAAGAAGAAAACGAGCTTGATCTTTCGTTTGGAGTAAAGGGGTTATCACGTTTCAGGGGAAATATGTTTATTCAACGGGGTGCCGTGGCTGGTGTTTTCAGGGTCATCCCGTATAAGATCATGACCTTTGAAGAGTTAAACCTACCGCCGGTTGTACCGGAGTTGGCCTCCAGGCCGCGGGGCCTTATTCTGGTGACCGGTCCCACCGGAAGCGGAAAGTCGACTACTCTGGCTTCAATAGTCGATTACATCAACATCAATCGCCGCGAGCATATTGTCACCATCGAGGATCCGATCGAATACCTCCACCCTCACAAAGGTTGCCTGGTAAACCAACGTGAAGTAGGCGCTGATACCAAAGGTTTTAAAAATGCGCTGAAATATGTACTGCGACAAGATCCGGATGTTGTCCTGGTCGGTGAGTTACGTGACCTTGAAACTATCGAGGCGGCGCTTACCTTGTCAGAAACGGGTCATCTCTGTCTTGCAACCCTGCACACCAATTCATGTGCCCAGACCATAAACCGGGTCGTTGACGTATTCCCTCCGTATCAGCAGACTCAGATCAGGGCGCAGCTTTCTTTCGTGCTGGAAGGTGTAATATCGCAAATACTAATACCTAAAATGGGATCGAAAGGTCGCGTTCTGGCTCTCGAAATCATGGTGCCGAATGCTGCTATCCGGAATCTTATTCGCGAGGACAAGGTACATCAGATTTATTCCCAGATGCAGATCGGACAGGAAAAATTCGGTATGCAGACCATGAATCAAGCACTTCTTACTCTCTTTCAGAGGCGAATGATTTCGCTCGATGATGCACTCGGACGTTCGCAGGACCCGGAAGAACTCAAAAAAATGATCAGCAACCCGTCGGCCGGTATGCAGCGCAGTCCCCAGATGCACTGAATAAATGAAGGAGAACCGTAATGTCGAAATTTAACTGGGAAGCTCGTACCAGAACCGGCGGCATGCAAAAAGGTGTTATTGAGGCGGCAACTGTTGATGTTGTTGAAGCACAGTTGAAGAGATATGGCTTCAGCAACATAACAATTAAAGCCGAATCCAAGGGTCTGGGTTTCAAGTTGCCTAAATTCGGTGGCGGCGGAAAGATAAACGAAAAAGATCTTGTTATTTTCACACGGCAATTTTCGACCATGATTGACTCTGGGTTGCCGCTTGTTCAATGTCTCGAAATCTTGGCAAGCCAGCAGGAAAACAAGGCTTTTAAGGAAATATTGTACAAGGTCAAGGAAAGTGTTGAGAGTGGCTCTACGTTTGCCGACGCTCTGGGCAAGCATCCGCGGGCTTTTGATCAGCTGTTCGTGAACCTTGTGGCTGCCGGAGAAGTTGGCGGCATTCTCGACACCATCCTGACGCGCCTGGCCGCCTACATTGAGAAGTCGATGAAGTTGAAAAAACAGATCAAAGGCGCCATGGTCTATCCGATCACGATTATGTCTATTGCTGTCGTGGTTGTCGGCGTCATTCTGGTTTTTGTTATACCGACGTTTGCTAAAATGTTCACTGAGTTCGGGGGGGAACTACCCGCCCCAACAAAATTTGTTATCGCCCTCAGTAATTTCCTTCTCAAATATATTGTTGTCCTCATTGGTGGATTTTACGCGACTGTCTGGGCGATAAAAAAATATTACAAAACAGCTGGCGGACAGAAGAATATCGACCGGATGGCACTCAGGGCACCGATTGCCGGTCCGCTTATCAGGAAGGTTTCAGTCGCAAAATTTACCAGAACACTGGGAACAATGGTCAGTTCTGGCGTACCGATCATGGATGGACTTGAAATCGTGGCCAAAACAGCCGGTAACAAAATTGTCGAAGAGGCGATCTATGCAGTCCGGCAGGCGATCTCGGAAGGAAAAACAATGGCGGAACCGCTGGCTGCCTGCGGGGTTTTTCCGCCGATGGTTGTCCAGATGATCTCTGTTGGTGAAGCGACCGGAGCCATGGACGCCATGTTGAATAAAATTGCGGATTTTTATGATGACGAAGTTGATGATGCCGTCGGTGCCATGACCGCAATGATGGAGCCGCTGTTGATGGTGTTTCTGGGGACAGCCGTTGGCGGGTTGGTCGTTGCCATGTATCTGCCGATCTTCAAGCTGGCGGGTGCCGTTGGCGGGTGATTATGGGCTCTGAACGAAGGCTCAGGCTCTTCATCTACGCCAGAATTATAGTTTCTTTTCTGTTTCTGGCTGCAACACTGCTTTTCGAATATCAGGATTCTCCCGCAGAAATCGAACGCTTTCAACCTGGCGTAATCAGGTTGATGGCGTTTTCTTTTGTATTCTCGATTGTTTCGCTGTTATTCCTAAATAAACAGAAGTATACCCAGTTTCTTACCTATCTCCAGGTTATCTGGGATGTGTTGTTTGTGACCGTCCTCGTACTGTTTACCGGAGGGATCCTCAGCCCGTACTCATTCTTGTACCTGCTGTCGATCATGATTGCCGGCATGCTGCTTGGACGACGCCAATCCCTCTATACCGCGTCACTGTGCGGTATACTTTATGGTACCATTCTGGATTTTCAGTATTTCGGCTACCTTTCATTTATTGGCTTAAGCCAGGAGGATGCACACCGGTTTGGCGCCTTACGGCTCTTTTACACGATATCATTCAACCTGATAGCCTTTGGCTTGACCGCCTTTATTACCGGAGTATTAGCAGAACGCGCCCGCTTGAGTGAAGAGGCCCTCCAGCGATCTTCCATTGATTATTTCGAGCTTGCCCAGCTTAACTCCGCCATTGTTGCCCATAGTGAGAGTGGTCTTCTGACAACGACCTTATCGGGTCGTATCAGGGTCTTTAATCCGTATGCCGAAGCCATTGTTGGGATCAGCCAGTCAGAGGCCTATGATAAGCAGATTGAGACTGTAATCCCGCAGTTGTCCGGGCTTTTCATTCCGAACCATGATTCAATAAAGCGGGAGTTTGAATTTCAGGCCTCTGACGGTACTGTTATGACGTTAGGGTATCATGTGTCACCCTTTAATGACAGCAAGGGGTTACTGGCCGGTTATATTGTAAACTTCAGGGATATTACCAATATCCGTCGCATGGAAGCAGCATTAATAAAAGCGGATCGTCTGGCGGCGTTGGGTGAACTATCCGCTCGTATGGCACATGAAATTCGCAATCCGCTTGCGGCCTTGTGCGGGTCGGTTCAACTGCTGTCGAGTGCCGCAGATATTCGGGAACCAGATGCACGGCTTCTGGCAATTGTTACTCGGGAAGCCGAGCGACTCGACGCGTTGATAACAGAATTTTTGTTGTATGCCCGCCCCGCTACACCGCAGCTTAAAAAAATCAACTTGCATGCGTATATCGATGAAGAGTTACTTTTTCTGGCTCAGGATTCCCATTTTGTAAACATAACGCTACAAAATCTTGTACCGAAAACGACAGAAGTGACCATTGATCCGAACCAGTTTCATCAGGTCATCATCAATTTGCTGCGCAATGCCGCTGATGCAATGCAGGATGGGGGGGGAATCCGGATTGAATGCTGGCTTACTGCTGCTGCAGTCAGCATCAGCATCACCGATACTGGTGCCGGTATAACAGAGGATGCTGCGCGCCACCTGTTTGAACCGTTCTGGACCACAAAACCTTCCGGTACAGGGCTTGGGTTGGCAATCAGCTACCGAATTATTGAAGCTCACGGCGGGACTCTATCTGTCGAATCACCTCCTGCCGGAGGTTGTAGATTCGTTATCACGCTTCCGGTGCATTAACTTATGCCTATTCCGGTTTCCTACAGTTTTCGCAATCTCTCCACCCGCAGGTTGACTACTTTTTTAACTGCTTCCGGGATGGCTCTGGTTGTGTTCGTCTTTGCCTCGATCCTGATGCTGTCAGCTGGATTGGAAAAAACACTGATTGAAACCGGTTCTGACGATAATGTAATAATTACACGTAAATCTGCCAACTCTGAGGTGCAAAGCGGTGTCGAACGACTCCAGGCAGCCATTATCGAAAGTCTGCCAGATATTGCGACCGGCAGTCAGGGAGAAACGCTGCTTGCCAAGGAGCTGGTGGTACTGATCAGCCTCCCGAAAAGGGGGAATGACAAACCGGCCAATGTTGTCATACGGGGCATTCAGGCCGCTTCACTGCAGCTCAGGCCTCAGGTTGCGTTACGTGATGGGAGGATGCCCAGGCCCGGTTCATCTGAAATTATGGCCGGGAGCAGTATTGCCGCTCGATTTAAGGGGGGGGGGATTGGTGAAACCCTGCGCTTCGGTATGCGTGACTGGACAGTCGTAGGAATATTCGATGCCGGTGCAACCGGCTTCAGTTCCGAAATATGGGGTGATGCAACACAGTTGATGCAGGCGTTTCGTCGCCCCTCCTACTCTTCGCTTACCTTTCGATTGCGTGACAGCGCGGCATTTCCTGCAGTCAAGGCCAGGCTGGATGCAGATCCACGCCTGACGGTTGATGTGCGCCGCGAAACCAGTTACTACCGTGATCAGTCAGAAGTGATGGCAAAATTCCTCCGTATTCTCGGTCTCTCACTGACGATTATCTTTTCCATCGGAGCGATCATCGGTGCCATGATAACCATGTACGCTGCCGTAGCCAACAGGGTAGGGGAGATCGGTACACTTCGCGCGCTCGGCTTTCAAAGTTCTAGTGTGCTGGCGGCATTTCTGCTTGAATCCCTGCTATTGGGACTGATCGGAGGGATCAGCGGTCTGTTCTGTGCATCATTCATGCAATTGATTACAATCTCAACCATGAACTGGCAGACTTTTTCGGAGCTCGCATTCTCTTTTACGCTGACATTTGATATTGTCTGGAAATCGTTGCTGTTTTCAGTCGCAATGGGGTTTGTTGGGGGCGTCGTTCCGGCCATCAGGGCCAGTAGGCTCAAGATTGTTGACGCACTTCGGGAACAGTAAACTTCAGAGTTACTTTAATCATGGATTTACGACACAGAGGCAAAAACTGATAAAAACAGAATGCATCAAACTCCCAAAGCATAACTGCCCGTATATCTTCTCTCGGGACCCCCGTCTCAACCAGATGACCGATTCACCTGATCCCGCTGTGTATTTAGAGCCGTTTTACCCAGAGATGCATCGTTGTCCGGTGAGTGAGATACCAGCATTCCCTTGACAGCAACAGGCTGCTCTGGTAATCAGATATGCATCAAGGGCGTTTAGCTCAGCGGGAGAGCACTGCCTTCACACGGCAGGGGTCACTGGTTCAATCCCAGTAACGCCCACCATAAAAAATCAAGGGGTTACGCAGCATTGCGTAGCTCCTTTCCTTTTTCTTGTGCTAATTCTGTGCTAAAAGACATGGAGGAGTTTAAGACGTTGACTGCGCTGGTCAGGTGGTTGGGCGCAAGGTGGGAATAACGGAGGGTCATGGTCAGGCTCTTGTGCCCCATCAGTCTTGATACAGTGGTGAGGTCAACGCCGCCCATTACAAGGTGACTTGCAAAAGTATGGCGTAAGCTATGGAAAACAAAGTCATATATTCCTGCTTTCTTACAGGCTGTAATGAATGAACGCTTGATGCTGCCGAATCGCTTGCCAGTTTCATGGTCATAGAATACGTGAGGAACATCAAGCCGCCTTACAAGACCTTGCAGCATATCCCGCAGAGTGTCATTTATAGGTATCTGTCGCCCTTCCTTGTTTTTAGTGTTCATCCCGGACAGATAAATAAAGCCACTCTTCAAATTCACCTGTTCCCATGTCAGGCTTAAAATCTCTTCCCGCCTGCATCCAGTATTCAAAGCAAAGATGATGATAGGTTTCAAGTGCCGCTGTTGTTTCCCCATATCGCAGGCATCCAGCAAGTTTTTAATCTGTTCGCTGTTTAAATACCCGTCCCGCTTGTTATCTGTCTTGAATGGTTTGACCTTATGGACAGCCTTGAAGGTATATTCGTTAAGCATATTCCAATCATAGCCTTTGGTGAACATATGCTTAATGCAGGCAAATTGCCTATTTGCAGTTGATTCTGCCAATCCAGAAGCAAGCATTTTGGACTGATATTTTTCGAGGAGGAGAGTGGAAAAGTTTTTTAAAGGTAGGTTGCTGAATTCAGCAATCATTTGATTGATACGATATTTTTTGTCAATATATCCGCGCTGATTAGCACAGAATTCAAGGTATTCCGCCGCCAGCTCTTTGAAGGTGTGGTTCTTGATCTTGATAATGTCAGGCTGTTCGCCCTTCACTACATCAGCCTGCCGGAGCTTCAGCAGGTCTTGTGCCGCTTTCACCTTGTCGCTCTGTGCTGATTCCCTTACCTGCTTACCATCAAGGCCAGTGTAACGGATCCAGTATATTTCACCTCTTTGGAATATTCCCTTGTGCTTTGCCATGTGCTTTTTCCTTTCCCGTTTTCGTGGTTGTGCTCATCTTCTCATCCAGGCAATCAAGCAATCTGTTCAAGATGTCGCTGGGGGTCTTGTGTCCGTTCATCAAATGGAACACATACACTCTTGTTATTCCCAGCATTGCCGCCATTGCAGGAGCTGTCAGGCAGTGACGTTCTTTGAAGCTCCTTATTGCTTCTGGTGTCCATTCCACTTTTTCACCTCCCCTCAATTCAAGATGTCTCAATATAGTATACTTGGTTTACTATAGTCAAGAAAATAATCAGGATAAAATCAATTAGCACAATATTTAGCACATGGCTTTTTCAGGTCTTATAAATCAGATAGTTACCCATAGATAACTGCTCTTACAATGCAGTTCCCTATCATGCCCTTGCTTTCAGTTTCGGATATGGTGAACAAGTGGAAGGCATAGACTGTTCTTGTATCCAGGCATCAATCTCTTTGCGCTTGAATCTGGGATACTTGCCAGCGTGGAAGTGTGGTATAGCCTTGAACTGTACCTGCTTGTATACCCAGCTCTTGTCAACCTTCAGCAT
This sequence comes from Geobacter sp., assembly GCA_009886055.1. Taxonomy (GTDB): domain Bacteria; phylum Desulfobacterota; class Desulfuromonadia; order Geobacterales; family Pseudopelobacteraceae; genus JACRCG01. The sequence goes on from VFJM01000005.1 coordinate 10,383, forward strand.
TGCCGCCAGTTCTTCAACGTCCATGATTGCGCTGTCAGCCCTGCCAGCAGTAGGAACGCTACCACTTGCCATCATGCTACATACTGCCGCCGCTATCCTTTGAATGTCCTGATCATCTATCTGTATAATCACGGCTGTGATCCCCTTTGTCTGTGTTGTGTGGTACGTGCTACGTCCTGCCTTGCCTGCCAGCCTGCCGCCCCTGCTCCCTGCTATCAAGTGGCGGGTGAAGCCAGAAGAGCGCAAAGGGGGCCGGGGGGGAGTCCCTGCCGTGGTAGGTGTCAGGTTCTTGGATTCATAACTCTACTTCTCTCCCACCATACGAGAAAAATCAGGAGATGGTTTTAGCCTCAATCTCAATTGTTGGTAGCTGGACGCTTCTGATCCACAGCCGCGCCGATTCAATGTCTACTGTGTGTTCAACCCGTTCTACCATATCCCCAGCGACCTTAAAGCTGAGGTCGAGGGCCTTCAATGACAGCCCAGGGTCTACATTGTCAATGTGCTGTTTCAGCTTTCTGATACGATACCCGCGAGTAAGGCCGCAGTCAGTCATCAGCTCTTCGATGCTCCCGCGAACGTCATCTATTGCCATCAGCTTTTTTCCGATCTGCTTTGCTGAATCCCTTGTGGTGCAATCATACGTTTCAAACGCCGCAGCTGTTGGTGACATTCCCGCCGCGACACGTTGACTGAATGCCGCCTGTTGAGGGGTCAGGTCATCCAGCTTGGAAGGTGGTGGGGGGGTCAAGCGTTTGAGGCGCTTGGAAACGGCAAATTGTGAACAGCCGAACTCTGCCGCAATTTCTTTTTGTGAGAAATTTTGTCCGGCCAGTTCAAGCAGTCTTTCGTCATCAATCTTTCGTGGTTTCTTCATGGTCTGGGTTCCCTCCGCTGGGGTAGTTTTTTTGTGTTTTAAACCAGTGACAAATTTTGTCAGTCCTGCAATTAAAGCCGCTGTTCTTTTCTGGTCAATAGGCCACTATGCCCTTGATAAAGTTAATCACTGTCAGGGGTCGTGGGAGCACTCCCAGAAGCATCGTTTTTATGAATTAACTTGTTGAATGGTAGCAAAGGGCAAAACTTGACGGAACAGGCTGAAGGGTCGCCGCAGCAACATGAAAAACACATTGCCTTGATCGCCTGCCGCTGGGTCAACCTGCCGCCATTCAGAAACTTCAAATAGTCAGCCTTGCCTGCTCGTTTCGGCCATTTGTCTACTGAGTCAATCTTCTGCTCTTGTGTGGTCATGGTGTCGCTCCTTTTGATTTATGGTGTTTGCCAGTTGAATCTGTCGCATGGAATCTGAAAATATTCTTTGCCGTCATTCTCAAAACGCTTGACGGGCAGGCCGTGGGTCAACTCCTGAAGCTTGCCCAGGGTGATGAACGCAAACTGTTTGTTGCTGCCATGCCAGATGAACAACAGAACAGGTGCCTTCTTTTTCCATTCGCCCATTGCATCAATGCTGGAAAGCTTGATCTTCAATCCGGCATGGCCGCACCCCTTGACTTCAATGAACTGGTAGCCGCCGCCGAGCTGCTTTGTCAGGTAGTCGGGTTTCTGCCGGAGCGTGTTGGACAGCTTCAGAATGCCAGCGTCAGGCTGATAGTTGTTGTCCCATCCGTTACGCTGGTACTTCATGCCGCTGGTACTGAAGAAGCGTTCCGCCTGTTGTTCGGCATCCTTTCCGCTGTACTGCATGCGCTCCCGTGTGGAACAATCGCTGAAGTTGCCGATTTCGTAATTATTCATTTCCGTGGCCTCCGTGGTGCTGTTATGCGTTTTGATGTCTGAATCAATTTAGTGGCGTTTTCGGGATTCGCTCTTGCCCCATTATCATGTTCAGAGGTGTAATAAAGATGCTGTATGATATGGCATATATATGTACTCACGCCTTTTGGGGGGGGTGCATGCTTCAAAATAGGTCTGTTCCGCATGCTTTTTGTCTGCCTTTCACTATGGTTGCCCTGACAAAAGGCGTGCGGATTGATGCTTTCTGCTCTGACAAAAGGCGTGTGGGAAATAATTTTCATGGTTCATTCCTCGCCCACGGGTTTGGCTCAAATCTGGTACGATCTGTCCACTTGCCGATTCCAGTAGTTCCATAGGTTGTCCAATATGCCGTCAGCTTATACTGTGAATTACACCTGCCGCCCTGCTCGCTGAAGGTGGTTCCACCAATTTTAACAACTCCAATAAAGCCTTTTTCCCAAAGCTCCTTCATTGCCCTTGCAAACGCTTTATTGCTGAATCCTCTCCGCTTGGCTTCTGCATAGGTATAATCAAAAACAACATCACTTTCCCTTGAGGCTCCCAGCTTCAACCCAGCAGTACGACAAGCGCGTTTAAGGTAAATAAACAGCTTGGCTGTATTGCCTGTCAGATACAGGAAGGCATCTGAATCAAGTTCAGGAAGGAGTAGAGGAACGAAAGGGCTTGTTATTGGTAGAGGCTTGTTTTTCTTTTTAAACGACATGGTATAGCTCCCTTAAATCCGTGAACGTCAGAAACCTATCTTGCAGGCCTCATGCTGATCATTTGGCCGCGCAAACTCTTCAACGCTGAAACAAATTTTGAGAGTGGAACAACTTCTGAATTGTCGTTGAACTTGGAAAGCAAGGGGTAAAGTGAAGAGTCAGCGTCATGGAGGAAAACTACTCTTCCACCCTGAAGGGAAAGCTGGGGGGTGTTGCCGTTTAGCTGAAGGAATGCTGATTGATAAATGTCGCTTGAGGGGAATACTGGGGGGGTGATTTCTTTTTTTGCCATTGTCCGGCTCCTTTTCGTTTGCGTTGGTACATAAAACCACAAAACAGAAAAGGGATCGCCGTAGCTAAAATTACATTTTCAGGAAGTTTTTCAATGGGTATCTTGCAGGGGAGTAGCGAACAGCGGAGAGTATTGATTTTATGCGGATTAGCGGGGTTCTTCTGGTGACGTAGTTTTTATAAAAATTTTCCTCTTCTGTTTTCAAAATACGATACACTTTTTGAATGCATGCCGAAGTCAAAGCCGTGGCGTGGCGTTCGACAACATCACATTCATCAAGGCCAGTATCTTGCACTTTGATTCCATGCCGCTTCAGAAAGACTTGAAACTCTTCAGGCCATGATGCTTCTGGTTGCTTTAACCAGTGCAGAAGGAACACATAAAGCCATCTTGAAACGCGCTTCAGTTCCTTCATGTCAATGTCAGTATACGGAGAGCCGCCCCGCTCCTTGCTGATAATAAGCGGGTTCAGTACGTTTGCGACACAGATAAAATCACCATAAATACTCCATGCAAACCCAGCAGGGTCAGTGGTTGCATAATCCTGAAGGTGCTTCATGTTAGCGGCATATTCAGCCCGCTTGCCTATTGGCAAAATGAGAGAGGAAATACTTTCAAAGGTGATCGAGGTTTCATCAACATCAAAGGAATGGTGAAGGTCGCGCCATTGTTCATAAGTCGCTTTCAGCTTGATCTGAACAGGTGCTTCATATCCTGATTCAACTTTCACAATACGTTGATAAATTACTTGTGTTCCTGCAATCGGTTTATCATATTCATCATAATCGGGTGCGCTTTCAATAAGCAAAGTGACAGCATCATCAGTATCGGCCAAAATGCTGCAGTCAATAACGCCTGTCATGCTAATAGTTCGATTGTTTTTGTCAGGTGAGGGGTTCAGCATGTCGAGTTCGTTCCGCTTCCCGTTTTCGTATTCATGCATTTTACAACTTCAGTATGTGCGTTATTCGTATGTTTGCTATGGTTTCACTTTTAAGTCTGGACATGCTTGCATGCAATAAAACTCAGAGTTGTTGCAATGTGACCTGCATTTCCCACTCTTACACACGGACTTACATTCAGAACTTTTCGCCTTGCAGGTATAAAAACATTGTCTGCCTGCTTCAGAAGTCCAAGAATATTCCTTAGTTTTAGTAGTGGCACATCCGGATAAAATTAAAATACTTATTCCAAAAAAAGATAACCTGTTCATATCCACTCCCCCCGTATCCGTTTTGTGTCCCCTGCAAGGCCGTAAGCGCGGACTCAAAGGGATTTTGTTGTAGGTGCTATGGCAATGTCTCCTGCCGCATTATTATCATATCATTGATGATGATGTCATTCAGGTTATTTAGTGCATTCAGATTTGCTGGGGTCATAGTATTTTTTAATGTTAGTATCCTTTTCATTGCGTTTGTAGTGTGCTAAATAATGTGCTACATGGAAGAGCGTTCAGGGTGACTGAGAGGTAACAGCAAGTCACGAGGTATCAAGTATTTCAACCAGTTCAGACAAGGTGCAATGTTTTTGTCTCATTGTCATCACCTTCACACGGCAGGGGTCACTGGTTCAATCCCAGTAACGCCCACCATAAAAAATCAGGGCCGGATCATCGATCCGGCCCTTCTGTTCTTCTTGCTCCTGCGTAAACCTTGCTGTCAGCCATCAAAATCTGTGATTGTAACGGCATCGCGTGAGAGCGCTTCCAGTTCTCTGATTCGATCTTCAATAATGCGGCTGATTGAGGAGTGCTTATTTTGGCGTTGCAGTGCGTGGCGGAAAAACTGCAGTGCCAAGCTGTGCATATGCCGCTGGATGAGCAGCCTCCCTATGTCGGAGAAAACGTTTTTATCTTCTCCCTCATTGCGCAGCAGTTCGTCGTAGCAGTCACAGGCTTCTTTCAGTCGACCCTGCAGACTGCGCAGCTTGATCATGCCCACCATGGAGTACATGTTATAATTTTTAGCAAGATTGCTTGTATAAACACGTTCAGCAGCTTCGTACTGACCCAGGTTCCGGTAAGCATCACCGAGACGGGAGTAAAGGTTGACAGTGCCGTCATTCTTTTCCAGAATTTTCTCGTATAATTCCACCGCCCGTCGGTAATCGCTCTTCCAGCGATAATAATTGCCAAGGCCGTACAGCGCGTAAGAGTTGTCCGGTTCCTGAACGAGGGCTTTTTCGTAACATATCCTGGCTTTTTCGTAATTCCCCTGCCGGTAGTGCAGATTGCCGACAATGGTCAGGATGTTGACCCGTATCACGCCATTTGCCAGGGCTTTCTCATAATATTCAATCGCCGGGATTTCCAACCCTTGTTTCTGGTACAAATCAGCCAGACCAATCAGGGCATTGCGGTTATTTGTCTTAAGGGAGAGCGCATTCTGATAGTAGGTTCGTGAATCTTCGTAATTATTGATGGCCTTGAAGCAATCGGCGACTTGGGTCAGCACAAAAACATTTTTAAAACCTTTCAGACCGAGGTATCTTTTCCAGATTTCAATCGCGTCCCCATATTGCAGCAACCCGCGCAGGGCGTAGCCAAAGCCGCGCAGAGCAAATGGATTGTTCGGTTCTATCTCCAGTACCTGCCGGTAATATCCGGCGGCGGTGGAATAGTCTTTCTGACGTCGCAGAGTATCGCCCGCTCTTGTCATAAAGTAGAGATTGCCCGGGGCTAACAGCAGAGCCTCTTCAAATGCCTGGCAGGCCTCTGCGTACTGCCGGCTTTTCAGAAGGTGGTTCCCGTATTTCAACAGTTTGACCAACTGCATGCGAATCGAAATATCCACTGTTATATAACCCGCGTATGATTTTCTGTATAATTGTGAAGTGGACACACTGCCCAGGTTACAGTGAACAGCCATAAAATGTCATGCTTTTGTAAAGTACGGAAATAAAAAATAATGAAAACAGAGCAAATTACGATTATGATTATAGAACGTAAGTCGTCATAAAATCAAGGTAGTGAAAAACAATCAATATAACAAGTTGATTTCATTCCCTTCACACGGCAAGGGTCACTGGGTCAATCCCGGTAACGCCCACCAAAAAAAAACAAAGGATTAGTCAGAAAGACATTTCTGCCGTTATCCGATAAAGAGGCGACTGGTATCTTCGGTCAAAATCGAGAGTGTAAAACTTTCTCCCCCAACTGTTGAAATAATTTACAAAACCACCCCTCTCACTTCGACTCACAAACAACTTCCTCTATAATACCAAGATGTTAACTACAGGCATACTAAATGCTTATACTCTCTGTTACATCAACAGTAACTAGAGAGCGTACAAGAATGAATCATGACATGAAACCAAAAATCCGCGCACATAGTTGTCAACCCTGAACTCCGCACAGAGGTGAGACATGGATCCATTGCAGCGCGATATGCGTAGGTATAGTCTACTCTATGTGGAGGACGATGCACATTCTCGTGACTTGCTCAGCAGAATTATCGCCAAGAAATTCCCGTACCTGAAACTTTATACTGCAGAAGACGGCGCCGCAGGATTGAAAATATTCAGGGAACAGCAACCGGACATCGTGCTGACCGATATGAAGATGCCGGTCATGGACGGTATCCAGATGGCGAGAGAGATCAAGGCGCTCGACGCAAAGGCTGTCATTATTGCCGTGACGGCACATAATGATTCCTATTATCTTCGCAATGCCATCGAAATCGGCATCCGTCATTTCGTGACGAAACCCGTCATCAATGAGTATTTCGTTAACGTGCTCAATAATACCATAGATGAACTCAGCCTGAAGCGACTGGTCAGCGAGCAGGA
>VFJM01000119.1 GCA_009886055.1 Geobacter sp.
CCGCTCGGGGATACTTGAGCGGATTGCCTGCGGAGAACCGCTGCCGCAGCTGCTTTCGTTCATTGCGCTCTCTATTGAAAAGGAAAATCCGGAGATGCTCTGTTCGATCCTGCTGGCCAGCGATGACGGCACGCGGCTGCTGAGCGGCGCGGCACCCAGTCTCCCCGATTTTTACATCAAGGCAACCCACCGGACAAAAATCTGCGAGGGGGCCGGGTCGTGCGGCACGGCGGCCTTCCGGCGGGAGCGGGTAATTGTGGAAGATATTGACGACCACCCCTTCTGGAAGGGTTTTACGCCCGCTCAGGAAGCGGGACTTCGTTCCTGCTGGTCAGAGCCGATCATTTCATCTTCCGGCCAGCTGCTCGGCACCTTTGCCATCTATCACCGCACTCCGGCAACACCGTCTGGGGATGAAATTTCCCTTATTCAACTGGCATCAGCCTTTGCCGGCATAGCGATTGAGCGGAGCAAAAACGAGGTTGAACGTTTGGAGCTGGAGAATCTGCTGAGCCAGTCGCAGAAGATGGAAGCGATCGGTCACCTGTCAGGGGGCATTGCCCACGATTTTAACAATCTGCTGACTCCTATTATGATCTATTCCGAAATGCTCAAGCGTTCGTTACCTGATAACGAAAAGGTGCGGTCACAGCTTGACGGCATCATCAAGGCATCCAGAAAGGCCCGCGATCTAACGCAGCAGTTGCTCAGCTTCGGCCGCAGGCAGGTCATGCAGATGCAGGCGGTCGATCTGAACGACGTCATCATGTCATTTCATTCGATGGTGCGCCGGACGCTGCGTGAAAACATCAGCATCAGCCTGCAGCTTTCCAGTCAGCCGGTCGTGGTCCGCGCCGACAGTTCCAAAATTGAGCAGGTTCTCCTGAATCTGGTCTTGAACGCTCAGGATGCCATAGCTGTCAACGGCAATATTTCCATCGAAACCGGGCATGTCCTGATCGATGATGAATGTGCCCATCGTCATCCCGGAATGAACCCGGGGCGCTTTGTGCTGCTGTCATGTGCCGATAACGGCTGCGGTATGAGTGCTGAAACCATGGCGCGAATCTTTGAACCGTTTTTCTCCACCAAGAAGGTTGGTCATGGCACCGGCCTTGGTCTGGCTAATGTCTATGGCATCGTTAAGCAGCATACCGGCACCATCATGTCTGTCAGCACCGTTGGTGTCGGAACAACCTTCAAGATCTACCTTCCGGTTTGCGATGAAAAGCCGCGCAGTATCGAGGTCGAGAGAGAAACTGCAGGTATTGACCATTCCGGCCGCGCGGTTATTCTGCTCGTTGAGGATAATGAGATGGTTCGTGTCATGTCGAGCGATCTGCTGGAAGGGCTTGGTTATACCGTTTACAGCGCGGGGCACCCCGAGCGTGCTCTGGCGTTGCTGAAGGAAATTACGGAAAAGATCGATCTGGTGATCACCGACGTTGTGATGCCGGGCATGAACGGTCAACAGTTCTTTGAGCGGATCACGGCCGACCATCCGGATATAGACAAGGTGCTGTATATGTCCGGCTACACGAACAATGTCATCGTTACGGACGGCGAACTGGATGACGGGCTGCACTTTCTGCAGAAACCGTTTACGGTTGATGCGTTGATGTTCAAGGTCAAAGAGCTGCTGTCGCAAGGGTGAGCCTGTATGCTACAGTGGTTCACCAGGAGAACAATTCGCATTACTTCCCGAAAGAAATAACCCTGCTTCTCCCTGACGAAAGACCTTCAAACCTGAATCTCCCCAGATACGCCCCGCTCCGGAAAAGCCCCGAATCTCCCGGTGGAAGATACTCCGTGCCCGTATTGGTTATCCTGCCGGAAAACTGATTGAAAATGCCGTTGCC
>VFJM01000377.1 GCA_009886055.1 Geobacter sp.
GAACCATTGTGTCCGATACTCACTCACTTTGGTGGAACCTCTCATAATATCACCATCAGCTGCAAAAACACCTCTGACATCTGTGGTCATTGCAACGCCCGGGGTGATGAACCAGTCGAACCCGAGATTGACATGGCCTCCGAAGGTCCAGTCGAGGTCGTAGCCGGTCCCATTGATGTGTTTCAGGTCACCGGTGATAAAGTCGGGACCAAACCCGATGTATGGCACCACTCTGTGTGCGGTGAGAAAACGGAACTGGACACCCAGAGCAATATCGGTGACAGCCGCCTCGTAGGTCTTTACGCCGTTAGCATGCACATCAAGCTGCGGCATGTGAAGAACCTCTACATCTGCTGCCACATGTTCACTGAAACCATAAATCAGTCCGCCACCGACTGCAAAACCGGCATCAGTATCAGAAGTGCCTCTGATGAAATCATCATTCAGTGGCAGGTTGGCGCCGATCCTGGCGGTTACCCCAAGTCTGCCGGTTATGCTGTCGGCCATGGCGGTGCTGTAAAACAGAGTCATTATTGAAACAGCGGTCAAAATGAGAAGGTTGCGCATGTGTGCCTCCTTAATTTATTGTTTATTTTGGAATTTTGTTTTCTAGTGATGCGATAAAGCCACCATATGAGTATATTTTCAATTGTTCATCAAGAAAATCCGGGCCTTCTGCCTTGTAAACTACAGAACAGGCATTTACACCTCCCATTGGCGGCATAGCCAACGGTACGCCAACATTAAAAATACCTCTTCCGCTATCATCAGTGGTAACGGTTTGGGTATATAACTGTTCAGAAACAAGAGAATCACCTGTTGGTTCAATGAAAGCGTCACAGCCAATGCTGCTGTATATGGTGACCGTAACTACAATATTTGAGCGGGCGTTATTGTTAAGATCCATAATTTCAAACGGCACAAGCTGGAGCAGAATTTTACCTGGTGATGGCGATGGTTGTCCTTCGACAACAACAGCAATTGTGTTCAACGTTCCATCGGGATCCGTTGGTGTTTTGGTAGTAATGAAATTGATGACATTGCCGGAACCTCGCAAAACCTTAAATATACTAATTGCCGAGACCGGCTGGGTCTTTACCACTGTAGATGCGGCAAGAATAACATCTGTGCTGGATGGTGTATCAGGAGCTGTCAAAAATATGAGGGCTTTCCCGTTTGAATCAGTGGCTGCTGTTTGGGCATCTATTGTTTGCGGACTCGCGGGATCGCTTTTGAAGGTGATCAATTGGTTTGCCACAGCATTTCCATCGGTATCTTTGAGTGTAGCGGTTGCGATGACTGTGCTTTTTGGCCCCACTGTCGTACTCTTGCCGGTTGTATCCGTCGTAGTGAGGGTCAAATTATAGGAGAGCACCGAGCCGGTACTGGTGGTTACTTCCGTGGTATTCGGAGTGTTGGATGCCGAATTGAACTGGTCTTTCACCGTAGAATTAGCATCTGACCCGGATCCGCTGCAGCCAGCAAGAGTCAGCACAAGCATGAACCAAAATGATACCAATCGCTGTAGTCGTTTCATCATAAGCCTCCCAAAAGATTTGTTTTATGTAAATCGGATGCAAAGGTGTACTCCACCTAGCTTTGCTATCAATCTCAACCGATAAACTAACGGAATAACCCGACGTGCCAGCTTTTGCATGCCTGCCGCCCGAAGTCCTGGTTTTAATGTTTACCAAACATGGAGTAAATCTTGAAAAATGCCGGCGCAAGCATGACTACAAGTAATGCCGGAAAGACACAGAAGGTAAGTGGAAAAAGCATTTTTACCGCCGTTTTAGCCGCCCTTTCTTCTGCAAGCTGCTTCCTTTTCATTCGCAGTGAGTCGGAATAGGTCCGCAAGGTTTTACCGAGACTGGTGCCGAATTTTTCCGTCTGCACCAGCATGGAGACAAAAGCCTTGATATCCTCGACCATGGTTCTTTCGGCAAGGCCTTTCAACGCCTCGGAGCGGGCTTTGCCGGCTCGAATCTCCATGGTTACCGTGTTTATTTCCATGATTAGCGGATTGTTTTTGTGCTGAAAATTTTCCGCCGTTTTTATCAAGGCTGCGTCCAGGCTGAGACCGGCCTCCACGCACACGGTCAGCAGGTCAAGAACGTCCGGGAGCGAGTGAAAGATTTCGGTTTTGCGATTTTCAGCCAGTCGACTCAGCCATAGTGACGGCAAAAGATACCCGCTGATTCCAAATGCGGCAGCAACCAGTATTGAATTGCTGCTGGTCATCTTTCCCTGTGGCAATGCGAACAGAATCAGGTAGGTTGCCGGTAGTACCAGGGCCAGAAGCAGTTTACTACCCAGAAAGATATAGACACTTTCTGTTCTGAACCCTGCGGAGGTGATCATTTCCCGGTAGGTATGAAGATCAGCCGGTTTCGTCCGCAGCTTGCCCCCCATATCGGCAAGAAAAATCTGCCACTTGTTTCGGACAGGCACAAGCACCGGTTGTGCCGATTGCTGAGGCATAAGCCTTGCCACTCTTTCCCTGACAGCATCCCGTCGACTCAACACGGGGTAGAGTATTGCACCGGTGAGCAGTGCAACACTGGCAAATATGGACACCGTGATTAATGTGAGCATGTTTCTCCCCCTAAATCCGTATATCGATGATTTTCCTGATAATGAAAAAGCCGGCAATCTGTGCCAGGACCGCGGCAACAAGGCTCATCTGGCAGACTTGCTCAGTAAAAAACACACCCATATAACTGGGGTTTCTGAGATAAAATGCGCCGAATACAGACACCGGTAACAGCATAAGAACATACTGCGACATGCGACCCTCGGCGGTATAGGTCTGGACTTGCCGTCGTATCTGCAGACGAGATCGGATGGTATCAGCAAGTTTTTCCAGAATTTCCGCCAGGTTGCCGCCGGTTTCGCTGTTTATCCTGATGATCGTCACAAAAAAATGCAGATCCATGCTGTCAATCTTATCAAGTAAAGTCCCCAGAGATTCCGCTATTCTCATGCCGAGCTGCTGCTGCTCGTAAGCGATTTTAAAGAGACCGCCTGCCGGTTCCGGCAGTTCCTGGCTGACGAGTTCAACAGCGCTTGTCAAGGAATGCCCGGCTCGGAGAGAACGGGCTATCATGGTGAGCGCGTCCGGTAACTGTTCGGCAAATCGGGTTTGCCGTTGCTTTATGCGGTATCCGAGGTAGAAAAACGGGACTAATCCTGTCACCACTGCTGCCAGGAGTGCGATGAGCGCAATTCCCTTCAGGGCAAACAGGACAACAAAGCCCGCAATGAACATGATGACGGTCAGGAGAACAAAACGGGATGGATTGATCGTAACGCCGGAATGATCAACCAGCTTTTTGACAATCCTCAATAATGGCAGCTTAAAAATGAACTTTTCAGACGATGATGTCTCCCGGAGCAGTTCTACGGTAAGCCCGTCGGAAGGACTCCCATTGCCGCTTTTTTCCATACGCCGCAATCTCCGTTTCAATTCAGCTGCTGGAGAATGCCGGACAGCTGTCAGGGTGAAGAACAGTGCCAGCACAGTCAGGAACACCGCTGCAAATGTCAGTAATAGCGCTGAGATCACGACTAGGCCCCCCTTTCAAAAATACCCGCCGGTAGGTCAAAACCGAACATTTTGAACCGCTCGGCGAAATAGGGCCTGACGCCGGTCGCTTTAAATTCCCCCAGCACCCTTCCATCCTGATCTATCCCCCGCTGCTCAAAACAGAGGATATCCTGCATGACGATGGTGTTTCCTTCCATGCCGGTAATTTCAGCGATCTTGACTATTTTACGTGTTCCATCCGCAAATCTTACCAGATGAATAATTACGTTGATGGCGGAGGAAATCTGTTCCCTGATGGCACGGTCCGGGAGATCCATCCCGTTCATCATGACCATGGTCGCCAGACGCGACATCGCATCCCGCACCGTGTTTGCGTGGATCGTGGATATTGAACCGTCGTGGCCGGTATTCATGGCCTGCAGCATGTCCAGTGCTTCACCGCCGCGCACCTCGCCAAGGATGATCCGGTTGGGACGCATGCGCAGGGCGTTCCGTACCAGGTCACGCTGAGTCACTTCGCCCGTACCCTCGATATTTGACGGACGTGTTTCCAGCCGTACGACATGATCCTGTTTTAATTGCAGTTCGGCCGAATCCTCGATGGTGATGATGCGTTCATCGTCGGGAATGAACTCCGATATGATATTAAGGAGGGTCGTTTTACCGGTCCCGGTCCCACCGCAGATCAGGATATTGAGACGGGATTTCACCGCACCTTCGATGATTTTGGCGAAGCGCTGATCAAATGACCCCAGCGCCAGCATGTCATTCATCTTGAGCGCCTCCAGGCCGAAGCGGCGGATCGAGAGCACCGGTCCGTCTATGGCCAGCGGCGGGATAATGGCATTGACCCTGGAACCGTCGGGAAGACGGGCATCCACATAGGGCGAAGATTCATCGATTCTACGCCCTACCCTGGTGACTATCCGTTCGATAATCTGCATCAAATGATTGTTGTCGCGGAAGACGATGTCGGTTTTTTCCAGTCTGCCGTTACGTTCAACGTAGGTGCTGTTGTAATTGTTGACCAGGATGTCTGAAATATCCGGGGAAGTAAGAAGAGGTTCGATCGGACCAAGGCCAAAGGTTTCATGCTGCACCTCAATAACCAGCCGTTCCTTTTCCTGTCTGCTTAAGGGAACACCTTCTTCACTGATAAGCGTTTCAATCACGAAGCCGATTTCGTTTGCCAGTTCTCCGTTGCGGAGCAGATCCAGCTTGGAAAGGTCAATCCGCTCAATGAGCAGGCGGTGGATGCGGCTCTTCAATTCCTGAAAGGACAATGCGGCTTTATCGGCCGTTTGATGGTGTCTCGCTGCATGATGCTCTGGAAATGCCATGTCAAATTCTCCTCTGAAGTACCGCTTTGTCTTTGACTGTCTCTTCCTGCATCAACTGCCTTGCCAGTTCATCCATCGCTTTTGTAACCGGCGACTTGGGATAGCAGCTAATCAATGGTTCACCCCTGTTTATTGAGGTCCTGGCATCCGCATACGCGTTCGGCACGGTCTGATATGCCTTGGTATTGAGAATCTTTTCCGCATCGGCAAGCTTGATGTCATCTTTCGGGATATGCCTGTTTATGACAAGCTTGACCTTGTTAGCACCAAAACCCTCATTATCCATGGCGGCAAGATAGCGTTTGGCGTTTTTGAGGGCCGGCAGATTGAGGAGAGTGGTGAACAGGATGCGGTCCGAACAATCAAAAGTCGCCATATTACAGCCGAAAAGCTGTCCGCCGGTGTCGATAATGGTGTACGCAAAGATGGTCTGGAGTATCCCGATCACTTCTTGAAGCTGTTCCGGTAATATTCTGTCCGCGTCGCCGAGATTCACCGGTCCGTTCAGGACATGTACCCCTGAAGAATGCGGAACAATCACGTTCCTTAGGAAGCTGGCGTCAATCTGCCCGGTTTTTGCCGTGACGTTCGCCAGGTTATATCGGGGTGCAAGATCCAGGAACGCCGCAACATCTCCGCTGAAAAGGTTCAGGTCGATCAGGGCCACCTTTTCCCCCCGCGCAGCCAGTGTTGCAGCCAGGTTGACGGCTATTGTCGTTGTCCCCATGCCTCCGGATGGATTATAAACTGATATGGCAGTCCCCTTTTTACTGGTGTGCCCGCTTCTCAGGTTATGAAGCCTGCTGACTTTATTGACTGCATCCAACAGCTCTGCTGCAACGATCGGCTTTGTCAGGTATTCACCGGCCCCGGCCCGGATCATCCGTAGTATCCAATCAGCATTATTTTCGTGAGCGGTGATAAAAACAGCAATGCCCGGGAACTTGGAGAGAAGGTATTTAAGCTCTTCTATCCCATTTTCCAGATCTCTGGCTTCCAGGATTACAACTGCTGGCGGCGCTTTCTGGATAAGATTCAATCCATCCTGAAAATCAGCGACCGAGCCGTACACCCTGGCATCGGCGAAAGTCTTAAGAACTTCCTCAATGGCATTTCTTGAATGCCTGTCGCTGTCAATTATGACAAATGATAGAGAAGGTTGCATATTGGCAAGATCCTTTTAATGTTTTAGGAATTCAAAAGGGGCAAGATCCCGGTTATCAATCTTCTTTAAACAGTTCACCGTACCAGATTGGGCTTGCTCCCAAACAAATCGCTGCTCTCTTCACAGGAGAAACACTCTATTGAGCTGATGACGATATCATCCTCTCCGGCGAGGCAGATACCTGGTGGCGCAGTGAACAATCTTCCTTCAGCGTTACATGCGTTTCCGACGCCATTACCACAAGCCTTGGTTATTCTTATTTTCGCATATCCCCACACCGGTTGCGGGGCTGGCTGAATGGTAGGATCGCTGACCATCGAAATCGGAACAATGACATCCCAGTAAATCACTACACCCGATACAATACTTTTATTGGCGGAATCATAGTTGGGATCATAAAAATCGGTTTCCGTCGCCTGGAAAATCGTCGAGGCGGTCCCATTGGTGGTATAGACATTATTGCCGCATACCTGCTCATTGGGCACGTTGTTGATGCAGATAAATCGGTCTTTCACGTCAGCGGCGTTGGTCGATTGCTGCAGCAGGCTGGACCAGGCCATATTGCCTGCTCCGGGTGACAGTGCAAGTGGCAAGGCGCTGCTGCACGTATTTCTGCCAATCATGATATAAAACCCTGCCATTGCGGTTCGCGACGCTATTGCTGTTGCCGAAACGCCCATTTGGGCCCAGCGGTTGTCGATGACCTTGCTGAAAAACAGGTCAACCGGCCCGCCGACTGATCCCTCCGTTCTTCTGGCCTCCACCTTAACGGCATTAATCGGTGGAGTATCAGGTTGGAAGCGTAGATCAGTAGGGGTGCTGGATCGAGTCGAATCCCAGTTTCCCAGGGTGATATCACCGGATGAAACAGCGACCTTGGTATCAGGGCCGGGAACGACCGGATTTATCTCGGCAAATGCCCTGGCTCTGATTCTGGCATCTGTTTGGTCCGGCAGTCCGGAAGCACCCGCCAGTGCTGCGGCATCAGCAGCATTCTGCAACTGCCCCTTGGCCACATACATATAGCCCATATCCACGGCCAGGCCGATAAACCCGCAGATGGCAACCATGAGGAGCGCGATATATATAAGCGCCAGCCCTTTTTGATCGCGGAGTAATGTTAGTCGCCGAGTGGAATCCATTTGAACTCCTTTTTCTGCTCTGGTGTCAGCGGTTTGTCGGTCGGCAGCTTCGGTATGAAACCCTGAGCGTTGGCTTTAACTATCTTCGGGGTAATGAAAAAGACCAATTCTTTTGATTTTATATCATCTTTCGACGAGCGAAACAGGGCGCCCAGGATTGGGATGTCTCCCAATAATGGGATTTTAGACATGGTCTTGATCGTCTCCTCCTGGAGGAGTCCAGCCAGAACCAGGCTCTCGC
>VFJM01000310.1 GCA_009886055.1 Geobacter sp.
CAAGATGGTGCAGCGGCACCTGCAGCTTCAATTCGCCGCCTACTTCCACCCGTACAGTTTCGTGATCAAGTGACAGATATGCGCCCTGGGTCATGACGTAGAGTGTGTTGAGGAGTTGTTTCATGGTTTCTCCGTAGGGGCGATCCCCGCGTGGTCGCCCAGATTATGACGTTTCAAACAATTCCCGTGCCGCCCTTCGGCTTCTTGCCTTATCGGAAACCACGGCGGGGAGACAGGATTCCTTCAGCGAACACCCCTCACAACGCTTGTCGTTTACCGGAGGTGGAACAATCCTATTTTCCAACATCTCAACAACCTTCAATGCAACCTCTTCAACCTGTAGGCGCATGTCATCTGTGAATATGATCTCTCGTCGTTCCCGGGAACCGTGCCAGTAAAGCGCCCCCTTCTCCACCGGCACGCTGAACATTTCTTCTAGGCAGAGCGCCTGGGCACAGAGTTGGAGTGATTCCGGATTCCCTTTGCGATGACGGCCAGACTTGTACTCAACCGGATACGGGATACCCTCGTGAAACTCGACCAGATCGGCCTGGCCGGTCAGATTCAACCTGCGGCACCAGATCGGCAGTGACCGTTCCAGCCGCACGCCGGCCAGTTCATGGGATGAGTCGTCATGCACCTGTTCATGCACGTCCCTGCCCCGCATGGTATAGAGGTTTTCGCTCCACACTTGTTCAACATGGATCAGGGCGCACTGCCGGGGGCAGTAGGCGTAATGCTCCAAGGCGGAGAGCATGATGGGGTTGGAGGTTTCAGGGATCATTTTTCTGTACCCGTTTCCCGTTCACTTCCAGCGTTTTTACCGCCTCCAGAAAATCCCGATCAACCGGGCGTGGATTAGCATCGATCAAAGTGCGATACCGTTCATATTCAAATTCCGCTTTTACCTTCGCTGCTTCAGCAGAAATCGTACCGGTATGGTCCAGCAACTCACGTTCCGAGAGCTTCAAAAAATCATCCAGTTTTGTAATCCAGTCGCGCATGGTCATGACTTTGCGTCCGAGCGCCTGGAGTTCCGCAAATTCAATGTAAGCGTTGACAATACGGTTAAGTGCGCGGAGTTCATCTTCAGCCAGGTAATTCTTGGCAACAGAAACATCCTCTTTCCGCACAATACCGCCGGGACGTGTAGAGATGATCCCCATGTGCGGCTTGGCGGCATCAGCTCGCTGATAGATCACTTCTGCCGCCGTATGGCCGTGACTTGCCCAGTGCATCTTGTTCTGCACTGTGGCAAAGAATTGATGCGTCATCTCCGTATTCGGCGAATAGTCAACACTGGTTGCGTAAATATCGAGTACTTTCTGATAAAAACGCCGCTCCGAAGAGCGGATATCCCGAATCCGCTCCAGCTGTTCATCGAAGTAATCCTTCTGCCCCTTGCCCGGCGGATTCTTCAGGCGTTCGTCATCCATGGCGAAGCCCTTGATGATGTACTCGCGCAGGCGTTGGGTGGCCCAGATGCGGAACTGGGTGCCACGATGGGATTTAACCCGATAACCGACAGAGATGATGACGTCTAGGTTGTAATGGTCAACCTGATAGCTCTTGCCATCTGTGGCAGTTGTTGCAAAATTTGCAACAACTGCCTCTCGCTGCAACTCGCCTTCGTTGAAGATGTTACGAATATGCTTGGAGACGACCGACTTGTCCCGCTGGAACAGGTCAACCAACTGGTTGAGTGAGAGCCAGACTGTCTCTTCCTGAAACCTTGCTTCGATCCGCGTGCGCCCGTCTTCGGTCTGGAAGAGGATGAAGTCGCCGTATGGGAGGGCGAGGGCATTCATTTTTTTCATGTCAGTTGCCTTTGTAGGGGCGCTGCTCGCTGCGCCCGCCGTTGAGGTTGGTGTTCGCTTTATAATGCGAAATCAAAGTCGGGCACCCACACGGGGATGCCCCTACGGATATTTTCAATACACCGCCTCTTCCGGCCAAACCTTTACTTCAATGCCTGTTGGCAATTGTTCCTTGTTCACGTCTATCTGGTAATCATCCTTACTGCGTGGTAGATCTGATTTTTTAGTCACCGTCACCCGATCAAACAACCTGCCGGAAAGCTCATTGCCCAGATGGCTGGTGTGCTTGAAGATGACCAGTTTTCGCGGGTTCATTTCACCACGGGCGGCAGCGCGGTCGTGTTCAAAGGCATTGATAAGGGATTCCCAGAGCAACTTCAGATCATCTTCGGAAAAACCGGTTTTCCTGGCATCAATGGTAGAGACAAAGCCGTGCATACGATACATGGCATACGGCACGGTCGCCTTGCGCCCGAAAGTTGAAGCAAATTCTCTGTCGTTCGCTAACTGACTGTCCCTCTCTTTTTCTGTGGTTACACAACAACGGGTAATAGAGTGTTCCGCCTGGTATACGCGATCCTCCGAACGAGCAAATGTCAACTGCACCGGTCCGCGTACCGTGCCGCCACCCTTTACTTTTTTCTTGCTCGGCTTTTTCGTGGCTACTCCATCGTCAGTCTCATCGCCAGCCTCAACGCTTTCAGATTCGCCTGTACTCAACACAGCACCGAACGTTCTGATATCCCAATAGTTATTACACAAATTCCCTTTCTTGGCTGATGTTGTATCGCCTTCAGCCTTTCCGATAAGAGCATTCAAGTAACTGTCATCGGCAGCAATATCCCGCTGGCGAATAAATATGTCAAAAGGTGACTTCAGTTCTCCCTTTAGCGTCACATAGTTTCTGATTTTTCTCTTTATGCAGACATCCGTAACAAGGCCGTGCTGATCCTCGGTATCAACCCTGGGAAGATTGACCTGATCAGGGTCTCCGTTGGGGTTGCCATCTTTAACGTCGAAGAAAAATGCAAAATCATATCGGTTCTTGATAACTTCACTCATTGCTGTATCTCCTTTTTATTTGAATTGTTCGCGTCAGCGAATTGTTTCTGCCTCTGATGGTAGTAACCTATAGCGAACTGCCCCTGTTCTTCCAGTCGGAACATCGCCGGAAACTTGTTAATATCTATATCCCCGCACATCTCCTGTAATTCCTTGTCCAATTTTACAGCCAACCACGGTTTTTCGTGTTTCAGCTTGGTAAAATGCTTGGAACTCAAATTGAAAAGCCTGCCGAACGCCGCTGCCGGTGTCGTCATGGCGTAAGTGAAAAACTTCTCCCTGATCCCAGCATTCTTTTCTCCAAGTGCTGCATACTGGATGCTTTCGATTTTTGCGAAAATCTGCCCACAGATGTAAGCAACCGGTCTTTCTCCCTGCACACTATCTTCGGTTATCATGAATCCACCTCCCTTGAAATTTCGATTCAATATGAGCTTGATCAATGCGGCGCGTTCCGGCGTTACGCCATGTTTATCCACTCTGGCGCGTTGTAAAATCTTTGACAAAATCCAAATTGGAATGGGGTTGTTCTGGCTGGTATTGTTGTAGATGGCTGACTTCCAGAGAATGCCGGCGACTCTGGCCCAGGTTGTGTCCTTATCGTCATATTTATTGGCATCCAGCAACCTCCGCTGACAACTCTTAGCCAACGAATACAGCGGGGCGTAATAGATGTCTGATTTCTTTTGTTCAGAATCATACTTGATGATAGCGATATCTTTGAACCACTGCGCAATTGATGACCGGAATTCACCCAAGCTTGTTTCGATCCAATCCCGCACAGCAATACGAGCCGCCGCGCCGGAAAGTGAGCAGGAATAAAACTTTTCCACCTCAACGTAATTGGAGTCGTTCCTGTTCCCCGATGATGCTGCTGAAATCATTTTTGCAACAGTGCCAGCATCAGGCGCATCAAGCTGATCCATTTCCGGTAATTCAATATTGTTGCGTGTCCAGAATAGTATCGCCGTATCAAGACCGTAGCTTACTGAACGTCGGCGTGGCCACCGATATGAATAGAGAAAATCTTCTTTCTTTTTTTCTTTCTTTTCAGGCATTCCTTCGGAAAACAGCACACTCAAACCTTCAACGTATTTTCGCGCACAATTTACGCAAATAGTTGCGTTATTATTCCCTTTCAATTCATATGATTCAAAAGCCGTTGCATTATAGGATACCAACGCACAACCACTTGATTTACCCGCCGGAACATTTTTGATCATTCCATGCGGTTCATCCTCAACAGAAAATTCTGTCTGCCCGCAAACAGCGCACTTCTTTCTTGGAGAATCTTTCTTGTTTGCCACATAAACAGCAATTATTTCGTTCCTAACTTCAGGCTTTTCATGGATACGCACTCCTTCCTGTTGAAGGCGAAAGCCGATATTCCCACCCCTGTTTTTTTCGGGTATGGCCACTTCAAAACCTTTTAACGCGTTATCCAGTCCATTTACTTTATTGTCTCCATAAAAAGCAGCTACCGGTTTCAGGTCAGTCAAATGTTGGTACAACGCCAGCTTCGTTAGAAACAGTGAGTGTTTTTTCTGTGAATCTTTCCCGCCATAGCAGAGAACTTCTTCAGCTTTATCGAGAAGCAATCTGGCACTACCTTTTTTTGAGTTTAAAGCCTCTGAAATTGTTGTTATCTTTTCGATAGGCTCAAACCTTATAAAGCTTCCTTCACCATCAATTACTAGTTCAATAGAGATTGTTTCTTCTTTGAGAGCGACGTGATTCCACTCTCCGTATTTCTTTTCACAAACCGGTATTCCAAACTCGCATAGTTCCTTGATCATTCTGCATCCTCCTCTTCCTGCCGGTTGAACTCATAGATGGCAGAGGAGACTTCACTCCCTATCGGTGGTCGCAGATGTGAGGAGAGCATCATCTGATCGTTTTCCGGCACTTCACAGTTCAGTACCCCGTCACGGATTACCGCCTCGAAAAAGAGTGGTTGCGGCTTGCCGTTTTCATCGTAGAAAATGTCGAACAGCATACTGCCGATGGGGATGGTTTCCTGTATGGGCTGCTCATTTCCTTCCGGCGACATGAACTCGGCGGAAAACTCGCGAGTGCCAAGATACGGCCTGCGCCAGCACTGCCCCTTTTTGACTCGCCGGGGAAAGAGCCCTTCCCTCTTCTCCGTCATGCCGACATATTTTTCATACATCCGCTTGTCGGTGGCATTGTTCATAAAAATCGACGCCTCGATGATGTAAGCCACATCCCGCAACAACACACTATTGCGCTGCGCCCGTTTCTCCTCGATAACAATCGGATTGCGTCCCTGTTTGGCATTGATCTCATTGCGCTTGATGGACATAAACCGAACCGGATTCAGCACAATGATTCGCCTGACATACCACTGAAATTCCGGCTTCCAGAGGATAGAATCCAGCACACCACGCGCAGCCGAGGGAGTCATGCACGGATATGTCATCCTCTCAACCTTCAGGTCGGGTCTTGTAAAACAGGCATAGTCGCCAGTTACCTTCACCCTTACTACTCGATCATCGAGCATACATTACCTCCTCTAACCGACCACATAGTTATCCACCTCCATTGGAGCCACCGAAATACCAGTGGCCTGATCATAGTTGCCGTACCAGATTTTGAAACCATGCGGTGACGTCCTAACATCTTCCCTGTTTTGAAAGATAAAGTTCTCATATGCCTGCACCGTGAATGGCTGCATGGCGCGGTAATCATCACGGGACAGATACTTTTTGTATTCCAGCGAATGAAGCAACTGTCTGCTTTCTTCGTTGAAGTGGTAGATAAAAAGCCCTTCGGAGGCATCATCCAAAAAGTGGTAACAGTCATTTACCGTCTCGAAATTGAATCCTTTGCGGGAATCGTTGATCCCCTGCTGTTTTGCCTGATCGATATAGAGCGAAAATACGCTGGCATAATATTTTTCAAACACGTTATGGCTATAGAGCTGTTCAATGTCGCTCTTTATCAGCTCTTCCGCATACCGGGCACATGCTGCATACGTCTTGTTGGGGTACTTGGCGTCATGCAAAACGAACAGGAACACGTTACCAAGCTTGCCGGATTCGTTCATTTTACCTTCTCGATTGCAGCGCCCGGCGGCCTGAATTATCGCCTCAAGTGGAGCCAGTGCCCTAAATACCTGAGGGAAGTCAAAATCAACCCCTGCTTCAATCAATTGCGTTGAGATCACCAGGATTTTCTTTTTAGCCTCCAAGTCAACCTTAATATCGCCGATAGTTTTCTTCCTGTGTTCAGGACACATGGCGGTTGACAGATGATATTTCGCTCCCCAACAGTCAGCTGCTTTCATGAGCCTGAAGAACTCCAGCGCATCCTTCTTAGTGTTGAAAATAACCAGCGCCGATTCATCACACTCAATAAGTGCCTCCGACAAACGAGAGAAAGATACTGACGTAAGATCATCAAACAGTTTGTAGGTCACTCTTTTGGTTTTGTCATAAAGAATGCCGGGGTCTTCGATGAGCGGCGTAATTGAGGTAATGCCATCAAAGCCGGGACGCTTCTCGTATGCAGGCTGGGTTGCTGTGCAGAACAGAAAGGAGGTTCGCATGACCGCTTGAACGTCATTCAGCATGCCTAAGGTGGGAATGACAATCTCTTTTGGAATGGTCTGTACCTCATCAAAGATGACCACCGATTCTGCAATATTGTGAACCTTGCGACACTTGGAGGGTTTATTGCTGAACAACGATTCAAAGAATTGCACGGTTGTAGTGACAATCACCGGGAAATCCCAATTTTCGCAGGCAAGCTGCTTTCTTTTCTGCTCGGTGGAATAGTCTTCGTTTTTGTCAGTAGTTGCCGCTTTCTTGCCTTCGTTGTAGGTGGAGTGATGCTCAAGAATCAGTTTTTCACCAAAGATCTTTTTCAGTTCTTTTGCCGTTTGGTCAATAATACTGATGTACGGCAGGACAATGATAATGCGTTTCAAATGGTTCTGTTTTGCATGCCGTAGTGCCCACGCCAGAGAGGTTAGTGTTTTTCCCATGCCAGTGGGCAACGCCAGCGAATAACAACCAGTTGCAAGCAAAGCCTTGTCAAGCGCCTGGCTACGAGCCTGATTGCGAAGCTGATTAATCTCACCATCCTTCGATTTGGAAGTGAATTCTTCTTCAAGCTTGTCGAGCATAACATCTATCGGCAACGTCCGGTCGGGACGCAATGCTGACTTTCCCGGATCAAAATGTTCTTCCGTGGAAAGCCAGTCGCTGTCAGTAAGGGCGCTGAAAAGATAGCGAATAAAGATTTCTTTTTGTAAACCGTTCTCAAACGATATTGGGTTGGAAGACAAAATGGAAGACTCATCAAGACCTACATCTGCAAGGAATTCATTCACTATATCGTCAAAACCTGGCTCGTCATTATGAATAATCTGGTTGGTATCACTTTGCCATGCATCTTTATTCGGCAATCCCTTGTGATGGCCATCTATGGCAATAGACACATCGTTAATTTTAAATTTACGAGCATAACCAGCACCCCACTTGGCGTGAGGCACGCTGCCGCGCCGACCACCATTTTCAAGATAATTCTGGAATTCCGGTTGATACTTGCCGAGGTCATGAAGCAAACCTGATAGTTTGAATAAAGGCTTGTACTCCTCCTGGCCGGCAAAGATCTCTGCCAGCCGCGAGGTTTCTCGCAGATGCTTTGCCAGCGGATGTTTCTCCATTTTGTCATTTTCTGAATGTGCAAAATATTCCGTCTTCACAACCACTCCCCCTTAACCTTCCCCCCACACCCAGGACAACAACTCACCCCATCCTCATCTGGTTCTGGAAAGCGCAGGCCGGTATCGTAATCAAATGCATCATCACGATAGGTATACAGAGTATTTTCAAATGTCACACTTTCCTTGAGACCGCAATTCGAACATTCGAGCAACTCCCTGTCATCGGTGAACATACCGAGAGCCTTCGCCTGCTTCTTGAGAGATTGCAGCCTGGTCGCCAATTCATACAAACCATCTAACTCCGCCATGCCGTTCCCCTTACCGCTCCGCCTTCCTCCGATAACCCCAATAATCCATCCCACCCTCCAAACCGGGCGAATACAAGATTCGCCCCTACGTTCAAACA
>VFJM01000206.1 GCA_009886055.1 Geobacter sp.
ACGAGAGCACGGCGCCAAAATCGGTTTGCTGGCATACCTCGACACCCGGCATGGCAACAAAGTCGCGGAGCATGGAGTTAATGGTCTCTTTTGGCGTTCCATACACTTTATCCATGACAAAAACGAACTCGGTCAATACGAACTGATGGCAGACAAGGGTGCATTTCAGGCGAGAAGCTGATTCAAAAAGGGGGGCGACAATTTCCTGCTGGGCCGGGTTTCTATCCGTAACAAATGAGATAAGCGCATTGGTATCAATAATGTATTTTTTCACCGATACTTCTCCATCCGTACCGCACGCGCCAACTGGATATCGGCGGCTATATCACCAGCTCCGGTTTTTACGCTTCCACGATACTGAAGAAAACTACTGTGAACCGGCGAAACAACCACCTTTCCCTTTTCAACAATCCATTCCAGGGCGTCATTGATGGAAATGCCGAGTTGCTCCCGAACAGCTTTGGGAATAGTAGTTTGATATTTTACGGTTACGGTTGAGTTCATATGACCTCCCGGATAATTCCTTACATTTTTATGATAATGTAAGGAATTATGGTTGTCAAGATTCGTGATCGTTCATGTCAATCCGGTGAATCGCCTTCAATCAAAATTGCCCTGAGATTCCCTGCACAACCGTTCCAGATTCCCACCCGGCGAGGCATAACCAATGACAACTTCATCAGCCAGTTCCATCATCAGGCGGTTGCGCTGGTAACAGGTTTCTTCCGATGCGTGGGTGACGCTGTCGGCATAGCGGGTGATGATCAGCAGGCGGTCGGCATCGAGGGCGGCCTTGATCTCCGGCGGCCATTTCTTCATCATGCCACGAGCCAGAATCAGGATAACCGGTTGCGTGCCTTTCAGCAGATAATGGAGTACGTCTTTCTCGATGCGGGAATGAAAGCCGGATATGACACAGGTGCCTTTTTCGCGTTGTTCAATAGCCCAGTCAAAGGATTTGAGGACGATCGCCGCTGGGCATTTGCGCGAACAGAGGAAAGCAACCTTATGATGCTGTAGGATGACAGTGTTACCAAGCGTATGAGACACAGGGGCTGTCACGGACTACTCTGCATCTTCATCGTCGCCGGACGCTTTGCCCATACGATTTTTTATGTCGTAATTTACTATGAAATCTGATTCTTCCGCTGAAAAACCATAATGATTTGCAAGTACATAATCTATCTCGTCAATCACTAGTGGCCGGAATAATTTCAGAATAAATTCAGCTGTTTAGGTTTAACGGCTGTGCTGTTTTTGTAATCGTAAAATGTAAGTAGCTGGTTTAGTTCTGTTCTTTCA
>VFJM01000292.1 GCA_009886055.1 Geobacter sp.
AGAGATGGACAAGCGCATTGAGGAGCTGGCAACAACCAGGTCTCGAGTGCTGGAACTGGAAGGCCTTATCCCGATCTGCATGTACTGCAAAAAGATCCGGGATGACCAGGACACCTGGCATCAATTGGAAAGGTACTTCACTGAGCACTCAGATGCCGCGTTTACCCATGGAATGTGCCCGGAATGCTTTACTAATCATATGGAAGAGATAAAGAAAAAATATCTGTGAGGATGTGATGCACATTATTTCTCTTGATGCCGGCTTCTGTAGATTCATGGAAATCTGATCGGTTCCTAATTCACGCAGCAACGGTAAATAACCACGAGGTCACGGCATAAAAAAATCCTTTTTTGGCACCTGGCAGCTGAGAGATTACATCTGGTGAGTCTGTGTCATACGTTCAATTCTTTTCAGGTTATACGAGTTGTCCAATACCAGTCCCGCGACGCGGGACAAAATCTCAAGATGCTCAATTAATGTGGGGACCGGCGCCTGCTGACCAAAATCGGCATAGATAAGCGCGATCACCTTGCCAGCCATCATGATCGGTTGTATCAGAATTTTCTGGCTGAGCGGCGCTGGAAAAACGGAATACAGATACTCTTTGAGTAATTGATCGGAGCAGGGACCAAAAAACAAGCGGCGCTTTTCAATAACATCATCCAGTACGGAGCCTTGTCCAAGCGGGATCTTGAACATCAATGGACCTGTCGGCCCCGAACTCTTTAGGGCGGTGACACCAATCCCCTTTTCTGCTATCAGCTCCCCCGTCCCGGCGACCAGTATCAGTACTCGTTCGAAAAGACCGGAAGTAAAAATCAGAAGTTCCCTCGCAACGCGCGACGGATCTGAAAGCGGTGTCATAACGGCAATGCTTTCCTTAAGCTTGCGCGCCGCTGCTCTTCCGGGTTGAGCGAATGATTTATCCAGCAATGAACGGAAGGACCTCAGAAAAGCTATCATTTTTGCCACAAACACATCGGGGCAATCATCAAAGGACGGACGAGGCAATATTACCTCTGTTCCCTCCTCCAGTGATTGCGACTGAAGCAATTGATGTTCCGGGGATGTGCTCATCTGAAGAATGGACAAAAGCGGGTATTTAGAGCGTTTCTCCGTTAACATGGAGGCTGTTCTCTCTTCGTACCCCTCGCCGATATACACAGGGTCATCAACGACAAGAATTGGCGTATGGCCGCGTAAAAACGACTGATCGATGAACAGGTCAAGACTGATATCGTCGTCTGTTGTAAAAACAACATGGTTCCTGTTGTTACAGATCGTTGAGAGAGCATACTTCATAAATGTATCATGACTGAACATGATGACTGCAAGAGAGGGTGCCCCATTAAGCGAGGACAACTTCCCGGGGGTGGGTAACCGCGAAATCTGTATAAGAAAGGAACTCAGTTCGTCCTGTTTGTTCGTTGGAAGCATGCGCAGTTCATCGGCTACTACCCTGCGATGCTCCTCTGCATGGTCCCTGTCAGCAAGAAGAATGAATTTATCCGGTATTTTTTGTGTAAGTGTATCAAGCGCATCAAGCCCAAGCATGTCTGCAGTGATGGTCATTTCTCCATTTTCTGTAAAGGAGCGCTCCTGACTGGGAGCGGAATCTTCCGAAAAGAAGATACAGTGCAGCATCCCGTCGCGCACTTTTTCATCATAAATTCGCAATGCGTCCATCAAGACTTCCTGGCCGTTCAGCCGTATCTCCTGATGGAGTATATCCGGGAAATATTTGTATTCATCGCATATCTCCGTATAGTTCAAATCCATTGAAAAGGTGCCGCTGGTCCAGGTCAGCGCCTCTACAACCGTCATCTCTATAAGGGTTTCCAGACCTTTGTAGGCATCCTCTCGTTTGATGCTCCCCTGTTCAATCAGAATTCTGATCAGTGGCTTATGGCCGATGTCCGTTGTTTTTTGCTCGAGCAGCGCCTTATCAAGGAGTGCAGGGGTTATCAGCTTGCTCTCTATCAAAACCTGCCCAATCCTGACGCTGCTATTCAGATGATTTGCACTGACAAAATAGCCTTCGCTGAAGGCCAGTTGGCTCTCACCCTTCTGGCTCTTGATGGAAAGAGTTCCTGATTTCTGGGTTGAATGGATCAGCTGGATAACATCTATGATAGGCAGTTGATCGAGGTCTCCGGTAAAAGACATAACAAATTACCCTTTCATGTTTCAGTGTGGTTGCGAGCAACCCTGGAAGTGGTCAATCAAAACTGAGCTCTATAATATCAGCAACTACGCTATTACGCTCTGCTCAATAGCGTTTTTTAAGACAACCTGCAATTCCTCAAATGAATATGGCTTATACAGCAGACCTGCCAAACCATTCTCTTCAATTTGAGATATTAATGCAGGGTCCGCATGGCCGCCGCTTGATAAAACAATCGGTAGTTGGGGGGTCATTTTTTTAAACTCTCTGAAGAGATCGTAACCGTTTATGCCCGGCATTCCGATATCCGAAAGAACCAGAACGATATCAGAAAAATTCTGCCTGAACAAAGTCAGGGCCTCATCACCGTTTTTGGCCTCAATAACCGTGAATCCGAGTTTTCTCAACATGTAACTTACGGACAGTAAAATGACATCCTCATCATCTACAAGCAAGATGGTACCGCAACCTCTCAAAAACTCCGACGGGAGTTCCGACAAGGCTTTCTCTCGTATTGCATCGGCCGGGATTTCCTGAGAAAGAAGGACTTTGAAGGTCGTGCCCTGCCCAGGGACACTATGTAAAAGCAATGCACCGTTGTGCGATTTTACAG
The DNA here is from genome assembly GCA_009886055.1 of Geobacter sp. GTDB lineage: Bacteria > Desulfobacterota > Desulfuromonadia > Geobacterales > Pseudopelobacteraceae > JACRCG01. Next base: position 2,779 of record VFJM01000292.1, read on the forward strand.
CTCCCAGCATAGCGGAAGTCCCGAGACCGCGACCCATAGGTTTGGTGGTATAGAACGGCTCAAAAAATTTTCGCATCACCACTTCAGTCATGCCGGAGCCATTGTCAGTGATTTCGAGGCAGACATATCTGTCGGGATTAATTTTATTGAATTGTACATCCTGTAACGGGCTATGCTCATCAATAACTTCATGAGTCAGCACTATTTTTATGTTACCATTTTCGGCGCCAATGGCTTCTGACGCGTTGATGACCAGATTCATGACAACCTGCCGGATCTGTGTCGCATCTCCATGCACCAGAAGGGTTTCAGAACGACTCTCAAAACTGATCTCAATGTTTGGGGGGATAGTTGCCTTCAGCAGGTTGACCATTTCATCAACCAGTTCCATCATGTCAACCACTGATTTTATAACGTCCATTTTTCCGGAGTAAATCAACAACTGTCGACAAAGTTCAGCTCCGCGTGCGGAAGCTTTTTCCACCTCTTTCGCATAACTTTGGATATTGGCAGGATCCATTTTTGCCAACGTACTCTGCCCCGTGATGATGGCCAGTATGTTATTGAAATCGTGGGCAATACCAACCGCTAACACACCGAAACACTCGTATTTCTGGGCTTCCTGGAACTGCCGTTCAAGAAGCTGTTTCTCTCTTTCATGTCGTTTGCGTTCAGTTGTGTCGGTAATGGCAATAACAGCACCGACAATTTTTCCGTTTTCTATTACCGGACGAGCCGAGCATTCAGATGGAAAAGAGGTTCCGTCTTTTCTCCAGAACATCAGATCATCGTGCCTGCAACTGATACCGGTTTTTATCACACTCAGAACCGGAAACTCTTCATCAGGGTAAAGCGACCCGTCAGGTTTGGTGTAGTGAATAAGATTGTGCATATTTACCCCTAGGCAATCCTCAATCGCGTACCCCAGCAAGTTGAGACCGGCATTATTGATAAAAGTGCACCGCCCGTCCTGGTCAATGCCATATATGCTCTGGTCCGTCGACTGGAGCAATTGACTGATGATATTTTCACTCGTATGAAGCTTTTCACGTTCCAGCATGCGCTCGGTGACGTCCTGAATAGTGCCGATCAGAGAGATTATGTCGCCGGAACTGCCGAATGTGGCTTCTCCGGAACCGTACACCCTCCGCGGCTCGCCATCCGCTTTACGAATGATCCTGTATTCCTTTGAAAATGGTTTTTTATTTAAAATAACCTCTTCGTTCAAGTAGCGGGATATCATATCTCTGTCGTCAGGATGAACCAGATCCAGCCAGCCTGGGATACTGCGGACAAAATTCCTGTCAATGCCGAAAATTGAATCCATGACTTCTGATGATTCCCAGTAACCGGTTTTAAAATCAGCCTTGTATGAGCCAATGAATGCCGCGCGTTGTGACTCCTTAAAAAAATACTCGCTTTCTGCCAGAGCTTTTGTACGTTCTTCGACACGTTCTTCAAGTGTGGAATTAATATTCTGAATTTCCTGGAATTGCTGGCCGAGAGCGTCCGCTGTCTCCCGAAAGTTTTCGATCTGGGAACTTACTTCGTAAATAGTACTTTCAGGCCACGCAACGTCCGCATTGTTCATAATCTGCACAGGAAGGCGGCGGGTTATCAGATTCAACTGTTCCAGAGAACTAACAATCCGCCGGCTCATTACCTCTGCCAGTACCAACGCTCCGATCAGTATGACCAGCAACAGGATAAACCTGTTCGTGCTCCTGTCAAACAGCTGCTCCTGGAAGGGCGCAACAGGCTGTTCAAGAATCAATTTCCACTCATGGAAAACGCCTATTCCGCTCTCAGCAAAATAGAATGACTTTTTCCAACGCTCCGGCATGTGAGTATAGGGAGGAAGCTCCGGTATCCAGTGGCCAATACGTTCGTCAAGTTTTTCAAGGGTGCCGGCGCCGCGATCAAAAGGGGTTGTGACCTTTTGATCGGTCCGGTTTGTCATTATGACGCGGCTGCTGCTGTCGACAAGCGTATAGAGCGAGTGGTTTACGTTCATGCTCTTTTCTAAATGCCTCTTCACCTGCTCCAGGTTCAAAATGCCGGCGATATAACCGCCGTATTCTCCTTTGACAACTACCGGAGCAAGCATGGTGACAATCGGTTTGACCGGAGTCATTTTTCCCATGACCACTTCAGACAGCATCGGCTTGAGAGTCCGTTTGAGTACCGGAACGTAAGGTCGCTCGGCAAAATTTTTGCCGATGTTGCTGTTACCCAGGTCATCGGTTAAAGGAAAGTACGCTGTTGTTGTCGCCTCCCGGTCAAGCAGTCCGACTCGCAGAAAATTTTGATCGGCACGCACTGTCTGTTCCAGATACGGCTGCATCTGTCGTGATGTTTTTTCGGCGGCCAACCTGGCCAGACTGACAACGGCTGTTCTTCTGTCAGAGGCCCAGTCATCCAGGATAAGCTCTTCGTGTTCGATGTTTTCGACGAGGGAGCTCTTGATAGCAATCTCGGTTTCGAAAAAATCGGTTCTGCTGCTGTTCATCAGAATAATTAAGGCGGGAAACAGCACAAAGGAGGTCAGCAGGTTATAGACTATTTCACGGTACGACATGAGCGAAGTGCGACTGAGCAGGGTATATCCGGTAAAGATCAGTCGGGCAATGAGTACATTTGTTATCCCGTTTACCGCCTGTTTCGTAATGATAATGTAGGCGCTGCTGGATGGTACCTGCATGACAACGTGGTAAAAAAGGTAGGCCAGCGGCATGCCCAGCACAAACCAGTAGATCATATCGGCCAGCACCAGCCCGATCCTGCGACGCTCGACCAGCCAGCCAACAGCAGCTACCTCCGCCGTCATGATAATTACGGCGTAGGGATGATTCCACAGAAGACAGGTATAACTCGATATCAGGGCCGCCGCAAGAATACCCCGGCCAATTCCGAAGAGCTGCAATGCCAGTATGGCGAAGATACTGCCGAAGATAAAATCAATGTTCAAAAATATCTGATATTTGAAATAATTACCCAGAAGACCGAATGCGACAAGCGTAAGCAGTAAAAGGGTGCTGCGTTTCCCGGAGGCAAAAGAAAACAGGAGCGGGTTTTTATACATATTACTTTTCCTCTTATGTTCGCCATTGGAGGGTTTGCGGCCAGTTGAAATGTTTATGGCGCTGAACAGTTGAATCCAGCTCAGTTCAAACCTTTCCGTATCTGATACAGGTCCTCAAGGTCCAGGCCGTTTTTTTCAAAGTAGTCCCGTTCCAGCTCCTCTACATAAAAACGGTCCAGGCCGGAGTTTTCCAGAAAATCTTCGCGCAGAAGCAGGTTGCAATCAGAGACAATGGCAGGAAGGAGATTATGGAGGTACATTGCCTCTTTCTTGATTGTCAAGATGGTCTCGGTAAAAAGATGGTCAGGAATATCAGAGTGAATCCTCTTCTTGGCTTTCAACTCATCGGTGAACTCCCGACGCAGCGCCTCCTGGGTGTCCTTTATGTCGAACTTCGCGTAGAATCCGCGGATGCGATCAGGTATATGTTCCAGCAACACAATAGATATGTATTCCTCCTGATCAATCCGGTTCAACATACGGTGGATATCTTTCACAGATGACTTGCCAGCTTCGATTCCTGCCAGACCATCCATAAGAGCCACCACCTTGCGTCGTCCGAAACGCCCCAGATAGACATTTTCAAACAGTTCACTAATGAACAGCTCACTAAAACAGCCCTTTTTAAGTTTGTCAAACGCCGCCTTGTGCTCCAGGACTTCCTGCAACATCTGTATGGTGACACGCACATTTTGCATGAAGGCGAGTTGACTGACGAGGCCGGCGACATTGTCAAAACGGTCAAGATAACCGATCACATAGGTAAGATCGACCAGCAGAGAGGAGTCGGCACCGTCACGGATTTTTTCGTCGCATTCCTTGCTTGCATTGATCATCAGCCAGTCGAAAGCGTTGTCGCTGTTCTTCATGGCGCTCTTTTTTGCTCTGATCAGTTTGAGTGTGTCCTCATGATCAATGTGACTCTCAATGTTCTTTTCACGCAGGAATATGCCCTCCAGCACCTCGCGGGTAGAGGACATGTACTCCTGTTCTGAACTGCAGACCAGATTGCAACCTGTATTCAACAACTCATCCAGGGTGTAAAAAAGTGCGCCCGGAATCTTGTTACGAACCGACAGTGTTTTCAGCCGGGTAAGACGGGCATTGTACACGGTGCTTATCTCACCCTTTTTGTTGCAGTCCAGAAGAATGTTGCGATATTCGTCGACTATGCGCTTGTTAGAGGGGTGGCGGTACATGACATCGATACGCATTCGTTCCTGTTCATGGCGATCGATCCCGTTTGTTTCCGCAAGCCTGACCAGACGTGCGAAATCTTCATCAGCGATGTTTTTGCTGTTCGAGTAGAGCTGGCTGAACATATCGCGGTACTCACGATTTTTATGGTTAATCAGTTTAATGATAAAGAGTTGGGATGTCGGATCTTTCAGCAGAGGGAAGATTTCTGCGACGATGGCATCATCGAGCCCTCTGCCGATAGTCTCGGACCTTTTAAGCACCTTGCCGATGCGTTTGACCAGCTCCTCCTGCTGGTTCTTCAGCTTTCGTGAGAGCAGATGGTCGGAATGGACAAAAAAGAAGTAATTGCAGACAGCATTCCCCTCTAAAAAGATATTGCTGTACGTCTCGCTTCCACTCGTAAGGTTACCGAAACTGACGCTGCCGGTTTTGTCATCGGCACGGGCGCCGTACATGACCAGTCGGTTTATGATTTCCGGCTTGGAAAGATCCGATGAAGGTTGATCCATGCCGAACATGTATTCACTGAAGTAACCGCCATTACCCTGATGATTGATCCCTTCCGTGGAAAGAATGAATTCGTTGCCGACCGAGAATATGCGCAGATTTTCATCGTCCTGTACGATATTGAAAAAATACCGTTGATAGGCCTCGGTACCCGCCAACATAACGAAGTATTCAATCCGGTCACCCATCCGTCCATGAAGTCTTACATCCCTATGCACGCTTTCTCCCTGATGGTTCCGATCTCATGTAGGCAACTTCTACGCGGCAGCTGCAATCGGTTTAAGAGTGTAGTTCAAAATCGAGTCTACCAACAAATCATGCAAATTGGCCATGAATCATTACGTTATTTTTATACAAACTGTTGAATGACCGACAACTCAAAATACTTGTTGCACTCTTTGTGCCAATGTTTATTGGGCATAGTATAAAAAAATATAAATAAATACAGAATGTTGCATAATAAGACCTGTCACGTACTCATTGTTGCTATTCTGCCTCAGCACAAAAAATGGTGATATTCTTCTAAGAGTATTATTTTTGCAATTGATTAATTTCATCAAGGCATTGATTCAGGCGGAAAAAACTGTGCTGTTGTACAAAATTTACACATGCCCGATTTTTGTACACCATATGCCTGCTGCAGGCCTACATTCTCCTAGTATTATTTTTTGTAATATGCTAATTGGTAATCCCTTTATTTACTTGCCTTCAACCGGGAAATCGGGGTGGCGAATCAGGAATTCCGTAAGAAAGAGTAATGATGACAACTGAACGTTTGAATAAGGTGAAAGACGAGAACCTCTCTTCGGGACCTTTCCGGGGAATGCTATCAGACGCTGGACATGATGTCTGCTCCAATGAAAAGCTGATGTCAGCCTACGAGGCACTGGAGGAAAAGAATTTTTTTTTCCGGTCCATCATTGATAATATCGAGAGCGGGATACTGGTCATAGATATCAACCAGCACATAGTTTTGTCAAATCCATATTCACGGAGTTTTTTCAACAAGACAGAAGGGGACATTGCCGGTAGGCACCTGAACGAAGTTTGTCCCGAGATCCAGGAAAAGATTGCCGCCGGCATCGATTACGATGAAATTTTCATCGATACACCCTCGCATGAAAAGTCGGTAATAGGCTTTTCCCGGTTCAACTTGAGAGCTGCTGACAGTTCGATTATAGGTAACATAATCAACTTCAAGGACATGAGTGTAGTCTTTGCAATCCGGAAAGAGATGCGGCAAAAGGAGCATCTTTCTGCCATGGGGGAACTTGTGGCGCGGGTAGCACATGAAATGCGCAATCCACTATTCGGTATGACGGCAGTAGGCCAGATATTCGAAATGGAATTGCAACTCAATCCCGAGCATAAGAAACTGCTGGACTCCTTCCAGAAAGAGGCCAAACGACTCAACACTCTTGTCGAAGATCTGCTTGAAACAACCCGCGAGCTTCGCATTCGGCGCAAGGTGATCAATCTGCAGGAGATTATCGCGGCATCCATCGCTGTGAACGAAATTTTTGCCCGGGGGAAAAATATCGAAATTACCTCTCCCTCTATCCAGGATCTCCGGATATGGGCCGATGCGGACAAGCTTGAGCAGGTGCTGGTGAATCTTATCAAGAATGCTATTGACGCCACCCCTCCAGACGGCACCATTTGCCTTGAGGTGTCGTCAGATGGCAAAGACCTACGCATCGATGTAATCGATAAGGGAAACGGAATATCTGAAGAACTGGCCGAGAAGATTTTTGACGTGTTTTATACAACCAAGAGAAAGGGAACCGGAATGGGGCTTGCCATCAGCAGGAATATAGCCGTCGCGCATGGCGGTTCACTGTCAGCATGCAACAACAGAGGCAGCGGCGCAACGTTCACCGTGACTCTTCCAATGAAAGAAAAGGGCCTATGAAAGCGCTCATCATAGACGACGAAAAAAGTGTCAGACTTGCCCTGACACATTTTCTCAGGCAGCGCGGCTACGAACTGCAGGAGGCAAAATGCGGCAGCGAAGCACTGGTGATTGCAAAGACGTGGTTTCCCGATCTGGTGTTTCTGGATCGACGATTACCGGACATGGATGGAGAATCTCTCCTCCCGCAACTTGTCGCCCCCGATATTGGCGCCTGCGTGATTCTGATGACCGGGTACGTAGAACTTGACAAGGCTGTGCAGGCGATGCGCAACGGAGCAGAGTACTATTTTCCTAAGCCGATAGATCTGCAACAGGTGGAGATTATTCTCGGCCGTCTGGAAGAGCAGATAAAGCTGAAAAATGAGGTAAGCCATCATCGTAAATTGAACGGACATAACGATGAAGACGACGTCATCATAGGCGAGTCTCCGCAGATAATAGGTCTGCAGCGCCTGATTGCCCTTCTGGCAAGGAACAGTTCCACACCGGTGCTTATTTTCGGTGAATCGGGGAGCGGCAAGGAGCTGGTGGCCAAAGCGATCCATCGACAAAGTGGTGCCAAAGGACCTCTGGTAGAAATAAATTGCGCATCTCTTACAGAGTCGCTGTTGGAGTCGGAGCTTTTCGGTCACGAGAAGGGTGCCTTCACCGATGCCAAGCAGATGAAAATGGGCCTTTTTGAGCTCGCTGACAACGGTACGATCTTCTTTGACGAACTTGCGGAAATGCCGCTGGCCATCCAGGCAAAGCTGCTGAAAGTCCTTGATACGAAAACGTTCAGGCGAGTCGGCGGTATCGCAGATGTCAAAAGCACCGCCCGCTTCATCGGCGCAACAAACCGCGATATTGCCGCCATGGTTAGAAATGGTCTGTTCCGCGAAGATCTCTATTACCGAATCAATGTCATGCCTCTCACCGTCCCTCCCTTACGGGTAAGAGGCAAGGATATTTCCCTGCTGGCATATTTCTTTGTCAGGACACTCGGCGAGAACATGGGAAAGGGGTGGATGAAAATTTCACCGGAAGCTATGATCTGCCTGCTACACGCCTCCTGGCCCGGAAACATAAGGGAGCTTAAAAACATAATCGAGCGGGCACTCATAATCAACGATACCCGTGAGATACTACCCGCACACCTGCCGCAGGAGATACGAGTCCCCGTTCCATCATCTTCATCAGTAACAGAAAGCGAGATTCGCCCGTTGTGGCAATTAGAGGAAGAGCATATCGAACGAGCACTGCTAGTCACGGCTAACAATCATTCCAAAACCGCTTCCTTGCTCGGCATCAGCCGATCTACCCTGCTGGCCAAGCTGAGAAAGAAAAAAGAAAGTGTCTGAAGACCGGACATGCCTTGTTTTAGTACACCACCCGCCTCAAGCACCCACAGAAAACCGATAGAACCCGAATAGGCAGTACCTTACCCCTCGCAAACATCATGAACATGTCTTCTCCTCTTTTATGAAGCAACCTGGATAAAAGGAAATCATGAGGGCTTTTTTGCAAAGCTCTTCTCTGGATGATATTTCATTTGAGATGTCCTGAAATCGTACAGCAACCGGATTGCTCTGCCACTACTTGTTGCATAACAATCCGAATTTATACATTATTTATTTATGACAACTCCTCTGATCTGTTGGCATCAAGAGTGCATAACACCTCGGGCAGTCCTTATTCCAGGAGGTTCAGATGAATACACCAGTGTTAAAAAAAATCATGGTTGTGGATGATGAACAGTCAATTCTGCTCAGCCTTTCACATGTGCTGAAAGCCGAGGGGGTTGAGGTGATCACCTGCAGCGAAATCGAGCAGGCCGAGACTGCACTCAATAACACCCATTTTGACTTGATAATCGCCGATATCAGGATGTCAGGGGTCAATGGAATCGAGGGACTCGAGCTTCTAAGCTACATCAGGGACCGCTTTGATTCCAAGGTAATCATCATGACCGGCTATGACAGCATCGACACCAAAAACGAAGCATATCAGCGGGGCGCCCACTACTATTTTCAGAAACCGGTTGATATTCCGGAACTCTTGAAACAGGTTTCTTTAGCCGGCATACCGGTGAGGAGCAGGTTGCTGCAAAATTCCTAGTATATAACCCGGTACATAGCAATCGATGGACACGAATACTGTTACACAATCTCAGATATATAATTAAGCGGAGGGTATATGATCAAGAAAATCCTGGTTATTGATGATTCAGCTCTTATCCATCAGATGTATCGCCTGGTAATGTCGCGATACAAGTGTGAAATAGTTGATGCAATGAACGGTCAGGAAGCTCTGGACATAGTGGCGGTTCAAGATGACATCCAACTTATTCTTCTGGATATCAACATGCCGGTTATGAACGGACTTCAGTTTCTGGAAAAATCAGCGCCCCTCGGTATTTCCAAAAAAATCCCTATCATCATCATCAGCACCGAAGGCAAGGAGGACGACACGATCCGTGGCCTGAGGCTGGGAGCCAGAGGATATTTGAAAAAGCCCTTCAATCCGCCCGAACTCCACAACCTGATCGACAAGATATTCTCAGCAACTGACAGTACACCCCAATAACATTCGAATGAATTTTTATTTGAGAGGATAGCATTGTGGACAATGATTTCGACAGTTCTGTTCTGCTGAAAGAGTACCTGGACGACGCTGCCGGTCATCTGGACGCGGTGGAAGCCTCCCTGCTCGAATTGGAGAAGAAAGCTGAACAGGAAGAGTGCGATAAGGCGATCCTCAATGCCTTGCTCGGAAACCTTCATACCCTGAAAGGAAATTCTGGAATGATGGGTTTTGTGGCCGTCCAGCAGTATGTTCACATGCTGGAAGCTGTATTAAAACCGGTCATGGATGACGTGAGTCCCCTCTCAACAGTCCTGTTCGAGGCGTTTTATGCCGCGCTTAACTCGCTTCGCGGAGGGCTTAGGGATCTGTCGGAGAATCCGGCAGCCACCCTTGATTTCAGCGACGAAATTATGGCAATCAATTGCCTGTGCACGTCGACAGTGCGTGGAAAGCAGCCGGTAGCAGGTTCCGAAAGGGTGGCGGCGTCTCAGGACAAGAAAGACGATTTCAGCTGTGTAATGCAGCAGAGCAATACCCTGAAAGTCGATTTTGAAAAACTGGATGAGCTGCTCAATCTGGTAGGGGAGCTGGTTATACACAGAACTACTCTCAGCGCACTGGAATCAAGGATCAGGGAAAAGGTTGATGACAGGGCGACTCTTGATGCATTCAGGGAGTCATGTCAGCTTATTGGTAAGAGCGCCAATGAACTGCGTGAATCGATCATGAAGGTTCGAATGCTGCCGATTAATGTTGTGTTCCAGCGTTTCAACCGCCTGGTGCGTGACCTTTCCAGAAGACATGACAAAGAGGTAAATCTTATTTTTGAGGGTGGCGAAACCGAGCTGGACAAAAGCGTTATCGACAAAATTGGCGAACCTCTGCTGCATCTGATCAGAAATGCAGTTGACCACGGCTTTGAAACTCCCGGCGAGCGGTCACGTTTGGGGAAACCGCGTGCAGGCACCCTCATGCTGAAAGCCAGCCATGAAAGCGGCAACATAATAATCACCGTTCGAGACGACGGCCGTGGCATGTCAACGGAAAAAATCAGGAAAAAGGCACTGGAGAGCGGGATTCTGGATGAAAAAGAAGCACAATCGATGAGTGATCAGGAGCTCCTCAATCTGGTGTTCATTCCAGGTTTTTCGACCAGCAGTGAGGTTTCAGAAACATCAGGTCGCGGCATCGGACTGGACGTTGTCAAGAAAACTGTTACGTCATTCAACGGCATGATCGACATTACCAACAGACCGGGGAGTGGTACGTCATTCACCATAAAGCTGCCGCTGACGCTTGCCATCATCCAGGCGCTGATGGTTGAGGTGGCTGGTGAGCTTTTTGCCATACCGCTTTCAGGTGTTATGGAAAGCATCAAGGTAGATAGTGATGATATTCACGAAGTTTCAGCAAGAGAAATGATCCTGTTACGTGATGGTCTTCTGCCAATCTGTCGTCTGGATCATTTTTTTGGCATGAAACAACAGAAAACCAGAAAAAAAGAATACCTGGTTGTAGTCGGAAGCGGCGAAAAGCGGGGCGGAATTGTGGTTGACCGTCTGGTGGGTCAGCAGGAAATTGTAATCAAGGCACATGATGACTATCTGGGGGAACTGCCGGGGATTGCCGGCGGGACCGTGCTCGGCAATGGCAGAATATCCCATATTCTGGATATAGCTTCACTGATTGGAAATAGTCGCTGAATGCCGGAAATAACAGGATTATAATTCAAAAGGAGAACGGCATGAGTAAGGATCTTGAACTTCAGCTTCCGGCATCAGGGCTGGCGGAGGAAATCCTTGGCCGCTTTCATCGGGACTGATCGAAACAGGGCAGACAAACCGTATTAAAAGTGAGGTGTGCTCGTGGGATGGAACTCTTTGAGATTGTGGCAAAAAATCAGCGCAGGTATCGGTTCGGTGCTCTTTCTGCTTTTGCTGATAAGTGTCTGGTCCATTTATGGTCTCTCAAGTGTCGTCAAGGAGGGACAGGAAGTCATCAGCGGCAACAGTCTGCGCAGCGAGTTGCTGCAGCGGGAGGTCGATCATCTGAATTGGGTTAAAAATGTCGGTATTTTTCTTATCGATGATCATGTTCAGACTCTGGGTGTTGAGACGGATCACACCAAATGCGGCTTCGGCAAATGGTATTACGATAAGGCCCGCGTCCATGCCGAGACTCTGGTTCCCGCCCTTAAACCTCCGCTCGCCCGGATAGAGGAGCCACACCGGAAGCTGCATGAATCGGCCGCCCAGATCAAAAAACTTTACATCAAGGGGCGCAATTCGGTCGAAGGTAAAATAGTAGCCGAGAAGATTTTCTCCAAC
>VFJM01000079.1 GCA_009886055.1 Geobacter sp.
GCAAATTCTCTCCGTACTCTGGGTGACATCCAGGCTGCCGGTAAACACCGCGCAGAAGCAGCAGAATCCTACAGCCGGGCTCTTGATATTGACAAAACACTTGGCAAGAGCAGGAAGATTGCCGCCGATCTCCGCGCTCTTGCCGTCCTGTCCCTGTCACAAAATGATCCTGACCTGGCGCTCTCCTATTATAAGCGGGCTTTTGCAGTCAGCAGCACCGGCGGCGATCGGTCAGGGGCAGCTGACGATCTGTTGGAAATGTCCCGGATCCATGAAAAACGTGGTGAAAAAGAACAGTCTGGGCACCTGCTGGCCGAGCGTGACGCTATGCTGAAAAATTCCCGCACACCTTAGGCTGGCCGTGTGCAAGAGGCGTTCTTCCGTACCAGGCTTTAAATATTTATCGTTATCAGTCAGGGGTGCCCCTGAAATAAAACAAATATGCATATGTTTTTAATCAACCCTGGCTCCAGAATATTTCAGAATCCCTTGAGTTTATTAACTAATACGGCTATATTTTCCGCCGACATACTTACCTCAAGGAACCATTATGAACGAACGACGGGAATCACTCGGTCTGCGCACACTGGAAGACATCAGTTCGATCATCCTGCATTCACATGACCTGCAGGACACCCTTGACAACATCGTCACTCTGGTTGCCAGACGGATGGGGAGCGATGTCTGCTCGATCTATCTGCTGGAAAACGACGGCGAAACCCTGACCCTGAAAGCCACGAAGGGCCTTTCCAAGGCTTCCGTCAACCGAGTCGCCATGAAGGTTCATGAAGGCTTGACCGGTCTTGCCGTTGAAACCCGCGCGATGGTCATGACCGATAATGCCCCGTCTCATCCGCGCTACAAATATTTCAAGGAAGCGAAGGAAGAACGGTTTCTCTCGTTCCTGGGGCTGCCGCTGTTCGAACACAAGGCCCCGATCGGTGTCATTGTCGTGCAGACTCGCGAAACCCGCAGCTTCAGTGACGATGAAATCAGTATCCTGCGCACCATCACCTTCCAGATAGGCAGCATCATCCACTCGGCCCGGTTACTTGATTCGATTCAGCACAAGGAGCAGGAACGCGCCTGGTTCGAGAGGGAGCTTGCCAAAATTCGGAACGGGAACGGAACCGAGGGGGAAGCGGCATCTCCCCGTTCCGGAAGCACGAAGCGGACTCCCGTCTCCCGGACGCTGGCCGGAACCGCCGTCTCGCCCGGCTTCAGCCGCGGGAAAATATACATTCTCGATCGCTTCAACGACAAGGTCATCAAGCTGGCAAAGGTTGGCAGCGTCGCTGAAGAAGGGCGTAAATTCTCCCAGGCCCTTGAAAAGGCCAAGATCCAGACCATTTACATGGAAAAGCGGGTCAGTGAGACGCTTTCGGCCGATGACGCCGCGATATTCCATACGCATCTGATGATACTGGAAGACCGGAGTTTTTCCGCCAAGGTCACCGATCTGATCGAACAGGGAATGGGCGCTACCCGGGCCGTTCATGATGTCGTTCAGCATTATATTCAGGCTTTTTCTGCGATGGAGGACCCGTATCTGCGTGAGCGTTCGGCGGATATGGAAGATATCGGACGACGGGTCATCGATGCTGTTGAAGGGAACAATTCCAGCGACGTGACGCTCAGGGAAAAGCGGGTACTCGTTGCGGACGAGATTTTCCCCTCCAACCTTGCGATGCTTGATCCGGACAAGATTCTCGGCATTGTTACCGAAAAGGGTAACGCCTACTCACACGCCGCCATCATGGCTAAGTCGCTCGGCATCCCGGCCGTTCTCGGCGTGAAGGGAGTGATGGCGGCCGCCAATGTCAAGGATGAGATCATCGTCGACGGCACCTCGGGGCATGTCTATCTCAACCCGGATGCGGTGGTCAAAAAAGAGTACGTGCGCCTCGAACAGGAATATGCCGGCCGGATGAAGGAGCTGGAAGGGCTTCGCGACCTCCCGGCGGTTACGACTGATGGCGTTGCGATTACCCTGAACGCCAACATCGGATTGATTTCCGATGTCCGGGTCGCCAATCTGCACGGTGCCGAAGGGGTAGGGCTCTACCGTACCGAGTTCCCCTATATGGCGCGCTCCGCATTTCCCGGTCGTGAAGAGCAGGCCGCCATCTATCGCAAAATTCTGGAGGGTTTCCCCGGTCAGACCGTCAACATCCGCACTCTCGACATCGGCGGTGACAAAGGGCTTTCCTACTTTCCGCACCCTCACGAGGACAACCCCTTCCTGGGGTGGCGCTCGATTCGCATCTCGCTGGATCGTCAGGACATCTTCAAGGAACAGCTGGCAGGCATTTTGCTCGCATCACACGCCGGCAACCCGACGATCATGTTTCCGCTCATCAGCAGCCTGGATGAAATCCGCCAGATCAGGGAGATTCTGACATCGGTCAGAAATGAGCTGTTGCGTGAAGGTCATGACGTCCCCGGCTATATACCGCTCGGAATCATGATCGAGGTGCCGGCAGCGGTGCTGATTATCGATTATCTGATTCAGGAGGTGGATTATGTCAGCATCGGCACCAACGACCTGATTCAGTATACCCTGGCCGCCGACCGTAACAATGCCACTGTCAGGCAGTATTATGATCCGTACCACCCGGCGATTCTGCATTCCATCAAACGTGTTGCCGATGCTGCCAACAAAGCCGGCAAAAAAGTGTCGCTCTGTGGCGAAATGGCTGCCGATCCGCTCTGCGCACTGCTACTGGTCGGGATGGGCATTCGGGAATTCAGCCTCTCGGCTCCAAGTATACCGGTTGTGAAGCAGGCGCTCCGCTCCAACAGTTTCGAGGCGTGCCACCGTCTGGCGCGGGCGGCACTGGCTTGTCGTAACAGCGCCGACATGGGACGATGTCTGGCAGCTGCGCGGAAAAAAATGAATCTGTAACGCCCGGCAAGCAATGTTTAATGTTGAATGAACCTGAATCCGAGGAGAACGTATTTTGTACGATGGACGCCCGACATACGCCGAGATTGATCTCTCCGCGCTCCAGCACAACTATCAGTTGATCCGCTCATCAATTCCGCGGCAGACCGAGATTCTGGCGGTTGTAAAAGCAGATGCCTACGGGCACGGTTTTTTGGATATCAGTCAGGAACTGGAGCGCCTGGGGGTCAACGCATTCGGTGTCGCGTTCCTTGGTGAAGGGGTTGATCTCCGTAAGAAAGCCGGCATCGACAAGCCGATACTCCTGCTTGGAGGCGTCTATCCAGGACAGGAGAGTACCTGCGTCGGCCTCAACATCTCCACGGTCATTTTTTCCCTGGAACAGGCTCGGGCACTCAGCCAGGCTGCCCGCAAGCTGCTTCGGAAGGCGCAGGCGCACGTGCATCTCAAGATCGACACCGGTATGGGGCGGCTGGGAGTTCCCTATACCGAAGTTCCCCAGTTCCTTGTCGAGTTGAAGAAGCTGCCGAACATTGCCCTTGAGGGGGTGATTTCACATTTTGCCAGTGCCGATGAGCTCGATGAATCAGGTCAGTATTTCACCCGGCTTCAAGGTGAGCGCTTTGCCTGGGCGCTGGCCGAGATCCGCACCGCCGGCTTCAATCCGCGCTATATCCATATCGCCAACAGTGCCGCAGCGCTGCTGCGGGATATCCCCGACTGCAACCTGATCAGGCCCGGAATCACCCTGTATGGTGCTCTGCCGTCCGCCGATTTTCAGGGGAAGCTTGATCTCAGGCCGGTTATGCGGCTGAAGAGTCGTATCGCCATGCTCAAATGGGTGGAGCCGGGGACTACCATCAGCTATGCGCGCCGCTTTACTGCAGGGCAGCGCACACTGATTGCCAGTGTTCCGGTCGGGTATGCCGACGGCTATCCCCGCGCCCTCACCAACCGTGGTGAAGCGCTTGTTCGCGGAGAGCGGGCCAAAGTAGCGGGTACCGTCTGCATGGACTGGATCATGCTCGATGTGACCGGAATCGAGGGTGTTGCCGTGGGAGATACCGTGACCCTGATGGGGCCTGACGGCGATGGACACTGCATTCATGCCGAAGAGTTGGCGGAGTGGTCCGACACCATTCCCTATGCGATTTTCTGCGGCATCAGCAAGCGGGTGCCGAGGGTCTACCTGAAGTGATCTCGATATAATCAGAGAAGCTATGTACGCACTTGCCATAGACCTTGGAACCACTACGCTCGCTGCATCTTTGATCGACTGCAGCAGCGGCGAGCGCCGTGCCGTCTCCGGTGTCCTGAACCCGCAGCGCACCTTCGGAGCCGATGTGATTGCGCGGCTTGATGCGGCCGTCAACTCCGCACCGCTCCGGCAGGAGATGTCGGCGTTGGTTCGCACCGAGCTGAGGCGGATGGGGGAAAAACTCTGCGGAACGGCCGGCATCGCCTGGAATGACGTACGAAAGGTGGCGGTCGCCGGAAATCCGGCCATGCAGCACATTCTGATGGGGTTGGAACTCACGTCATTGGCCTTTCCCCCGTACCGGCCGCTCTACACATCCGGGACGCAGCTGAAAGCTGCCGATCTGGAGTGGGACGGCACCGCCGACATCTATCTCTTTCCGATGC
Source organism: Geobacter sp. (assembly GCA_009886055.1). Taxonomy (GTDB): domain Bacteria; phylum Desulfobacterota; class Desulfuromonadia; order Geobacterales; family Pseudopelobacteraceae; genus JACRCG01. Next base: position 4,550 of record VFJM01000079.1, read on the forward strand.
CGGGGGGCTTTGTCGGTGGCGATACGGTGGCGTTTGTCTACGGCGCAGAGCCGGGCGAAGCCACGCTCTGCCTTGACTTGGGGACCAACGGGGAGATCGCGCTTGTCGCGGGGGAGTCTGTCTGGGCAACGTCAGCGGCAGCAGGGCCCGCCTTTGAGGGGGGAAACCTCTCCTGCGGTATGGCCGCCCTGCCGGGGGCGATCAGCTCCGTGCGGATTGAAGGTGAACGTCTCAGGCTGCAGGTCATCGGCAACGGTCAGCCGTGCGGGATCTGCGGCTCGGGAGCAATTGAGGCGATCACCGAACTGTTGCGCTGTAATGTACTGGAATCCGGCGGCAGGCTGCGGGGGGCGGGGGAGATCGAATCCAATCTGGCGGCCCGACTCATTGAGTACCGGGGCGGAAACGCTTTTGTCCTGCATCGAGATGCAGAGCGGCTGATTGTGCTGAGTCAGGAGGATATCCGGCAGCTGCAGCTTGCCAAGGCCGCTCTACGGGCGGGGATCGATGTTCTTGCGGAGCGATCCCGTATACAGTGCCGCGCATTGAAACAGGTGATTCTGACCGGTTCTTTTGGCGTGGTTGTGCGGGCCGAATGGCTGAAAACGATTGGAATTTTTGACGAAAGCATGGTACAAAATACCCTTTTTACCGCTGAAGGGGTTCTGGCGGGCGTAGAAAAAGCGCTTGCGGGCAGTGACGGTTTCGCCGCTGTTGAGAATCTGGCACACCGTTTCCGGGTTGTGCCGCTTTCCGGAACCCCGCTTTTCGAGACCCTCTTCATGCGGCATATTGATTTTCCACGTAGTTGATCAGATCGATTTCAGATATTCTACATCAGCAAGGAGTACGGGCATGGCAAAGATTACCAGGGCGCTGATCAGCGTTTCTGACAAGAACGGTATTATTGAATTCTCACGGCAGTTGGCCGGCTATGGGGTGGAGCTGCTCTCCACCGGCGGTACTGCAAAACTGCTGCGGGAAGCAGGCTTGACCGTCAAGGATGTCTCAGAGTATACCGGTTTTCCGGAAATGCTGGATGGCCGGGTGAAAACCCTTCATCCCAAGGTTCATGGCGGTCTGCTGGGAATGCGCTCGAACCCGGAGCATGTTGCCAAGATGAAGGAGCATGGCATCGAGAACATCGATATGGTGGTCGTAAACCTGTACCCCTTCGAGGCTACGATCGCCAAGGAGGGGTGTCACCTGGAAGATGCCATTGAAAATATCGATATCGGCGGGCCGACCATGCTCCGCTCGGCAGCCAAGAACTATCCTGATGTAACCGTGCTGGTTGACAGCGCTGACTATGCGCAGGTGCTTGAAGAGATGAAGGAGTCTGCGGGAGCGGTTTCAGCGGCCACCAACTTCGCACTGGCGGTCAAGGTGTTTCAGCACACTGCAGCCTACGACGGGGCGATATCCAACTATCTTGGGGCGAGGCTGACCGGTGAGGTTCAGGAATATCCCCCCACATTTACCCTGCAGGTCAAAAAAGCTCAGGACCTTCGCTATGGCGAGAATCCTCATCAAACGGCGGCTTTTTATGTCGAGGGTCGCATAACGGAACCGTGCGTCTCCAATGCCCTTCAGCTTCAGGGCAAAGAACTCTCCTTCAACAATATCATCGATCTGGACGCCGCCATTGAAACCGTCAAGGAGTTTGAGCAGAGCGCCGCCGTCATCATCAAGCACACCAACCCCTGCGGAGTTGCCCTGGCAGATTCGCCGCTGACCGCCTACCTCAAGGCACGTGAATGCGATCCGGTTTCAGCCTTCGGCGGTATTGTCGGCTTCAATCGAACTGTCGATGCCGAGACCGCCAAAGAGCTGACCTCCACCTTTCTGGAGGCGGTCATCGCTCCCGGTTACAGCGATGAGGCCCTGGCCATATTTACCGCGAAAAAGAATGTACGGGTCATGCAGGTGCCGCTCCTTGACAGCTATGTTGCCGGAGGATTCGATCTGAAGCGCGTTACCGGCGGCGTGCTGCTGCAGGGGCGCGACCTCGGTATGGTCAATGCCCTTGACTGCCGTGTGGTGACCGAGCGTACGCCGACTGCATCGGAATACGAGGCGCTCGATTTCGCCTGGCGGGTCTGCAAGCATGTCAAATCGAATGCCATTGTATTTAGTAACCGCGACCAGACCGTCGGCATAGGTGCCGGCCAGATGTCTCGCGTTGATTCATCCAAGATAGCCGTCCAGAAGGCGCTTCTCCCGACCAGGGGGACGGTGCTGGCTTCGGATGCCTTCTTCCCCTTCCGTGACGGGGTAGATGCCGCCGCAGAAGCGGGCGTAACCGCCATCATCCAGACCGGCGGCAGCGTTCGAGACGAAGAGGTTATCAAGGCCGCCAACGAACATGGGATAGCGATGCTCTTCACCACGATGCGGCATTTCCGTCATTGAGAAGCTCGCTTTTGACGATTCCGGTGTTAGGTTTTTGAAAATAATTGAACCTTGGAAAAGCATTTACCGCAGAGTACGCAGAGGGTCGCAGAGGTAAAATAAATAGTTAGTGAAAAACAAATCTCTCCAGTTTAATCCTGCAGATTATTTGAGTAATTAACTTTTTTTGGTTTCCTCTGCGTCCTCTGCGGTTAAACTGCCGTTTATTTGTTTAACCTAATTAACAGAAACTATTGAGGTGTACCAATATGAAAATACTTGTAATCGGCGGCGGTGGTCGCGAACATGCCCTGGTCTGGAAAATCGCCCAGTCGCCGCTTGTAACGAAGCTCTATTGCGCGCCGGGAAATCCCGGCACGGCGGCTCTGGCCGAGAACCTGCCGATTGCCGTTGATCAGCTTGACAAGCTGCTGGCGTTTGCCTATGAAAACAAGATCGACCTGACGGTGGTCGGCCCCGAACAGCCGCTTTCGCTTGGAATCGTCGATCTGTTCGAGTCGCACGGACTAAAAGTGTTCGGCCCGTCGCAAAAAGCCGCTTTCATCGAAGGGAGCAAGGCATTTTCAAAAGATCTGATGCAGAAGTACAACGTGCCGACCGCCGCCTACGGTGTGTTTACCGACCAGGCTGAGGCGGAAGCGTTCATCAACCGCACCGGTGCGCCGATCGTGGTCAAGGCCGATGGCCTGGCAGCCGGTAAAGGTGTCATTATTGCCCGGACATGCGAGGAAGCGGCTGCGGCCGTGTCTGACATGCTCAGCGGCAACGCCTTCGGGAGCGCCGGTTCGCGAGTCGTCATCGAGGAGTTTCTGACCGGTGAAGAAGCCTCGTTCCTGGTCATCACCGATGGTAAAAACATTATTCCGCTCGCCAGCGCCCAGGACCATAAGGCGGCCTTTGACGGTGACCAGGGACCCAATACCGGCGGGATGGGCGCCTATTCTCCCGCCCCGGTGGTAACGCAGGCAATTTATGAAAAAGCGATGCAGCAGGTGATCCGCCCGACCGTGGACGGTATGGCCGCCGAAGGAAGACCGTATCGCGGAGTATTGTATGCCGGTCTGATGGTGAAGGACGGCGAAGTTAAAACCCTGGAGTTTAATGCCCGCTTTGGTGATCCTGAATGCCAACCTCTCCTGATGCGGATGAAATCCGACATCGTGCCGGTTCTGCTCGCCGTTGCCGACGGTGATCTTGGGGCAGTCGGTATCGAGTGGCATGACAAGGCGGCTGTCTGCGTTGTCATGGCTTCAGAAGGGTACCCGGGCGATTACCGGAAGGGTGATGAAATATCCGGTTTGGATCAGGCGGCAGAACTTGAAGATCTGTATGTTTTTCATGCCGGTACGGCAGAAAAGGGTGGTGTCTGTGTCACAAACGGCGGCAGAGTTCTCGGTGTCACGGCCTTGGGAACAACCGTCAAAGACGCAATAACAGCCGCCTATCAAGGGGTATCTCGAATTACCTGGCCAGGTGTCCAGTATCGCAGTGACATCGGCAAAAAAGCGCTTGAACGTATATAATCCCAGTAAATGCAGAGAGAACCACAAGGAGAAACTATGAAAGCTGCCCCGCGTGTACTACTAATGATGGGAAGTGATACCGATCTTCCGGTAATGCAGGAAGCGTCCGATATTCTCCGTACGTTTGACGTCCCGTATGAGATGCGGATATCATCTGCGCACCGCTCGCCGGTCCGCACCATGAACCTTGCATCAGAAGCGGCCGAGCGGGGAATAAAAATTATCATTGCCGGTGCCGGAATGGCGGCGCATCTGGCAGGAGTCGTTGCGTCAAAAACCATCCTTCCCGTTATTGGTGTGCCGATGCCGGGGGGGGCTCTGAATGGAGTGGATGCACTGTATGCAACGGTACAGATGCCGGCAGGTATTCCGGTGGCAACAATGGCGATCGGCAAGGCGGGAGCGAAGAACGCCGGGCTGTTTGCCGTGCAGATCTTGGCGCTTTCAGAGCCGCATCTTGCCGAGTCGATTTTGCGCTATCGGGCCGATATGGACAAAGAGCTGGAGCAGAAGGATGCCGAACTTCAAACGCGGTAGGATAGTTCGGAGAGGGGACTGTTATCTGTTGTCTGAATCTGTAACGACTGATAATTTGTGGTTGACTTTCTAGCACGACACATGGTATTTAACCGGACGCTTTTGATGGCTGAATCAGTTTATTGATTCGATACATCTCAGCGGGTTAGAAGTGTTAAGTTCGTATGCCACAATTCAACAACATGCTGTTTTGTGGTTATATTCCCCTTTAGCTCAGTTGGTAGAGCAGGTGACTGTTAATCACCTTGTCCGTGGTTCGAGTCCGCGAAGGGGAGCCAATTCGGACGCTCGGCAAAATCTCTTGCCGAGCTCAATGTAAAATGGATCTATGGGAGGTAATCCCCATAGATCCATTTTTGTTTTCCCCGCCCTTATCCCATTATTAAAATTAATAGTAAACCCTGTCCTTTACTTAAGGTCGCATTGTTACCAGCTTTTCGCGTAGTCCATCGGCAACCACACGCCCGCCATCAAGTGCAATAATGCGCTGAACCGTTTCAAGCATGATAGCGCTGTGTGTAGTCATGACAAGCACCGCGGAACTGTCCAGAAGTTTCGGCAGACGCTCAGCCAGCATTCGCTCACTTTCCGGATCAAGTCCCAGGGTCGGCTCGTCCAGAAGCAGTATCCGGCTTGGCTGGGCAAAGACACGTGCCAGCGCCACCTTCTGGCGTTGGCCGCCAGAGATATTGGTGCCGCGTTCGTCCAGACGCATCCCCAGCGTCATCCGCCCACTCTGGAATTCATTTTCAAGACCGGATGCCCAGACAGCCTCAGCGAACCGGTTACGATCCGTACACCCGGAAATACGCAGATTCTCCTCCAGAGTTCCGGCAAATACCGCCGGATCCTGTGCTTTATATGCCATCCATTGAACACGATCAAAACGCGCAATATCATCCAAAGCCAGACCGTCGATAAGAATCCGTCCAGTATCAGGACGACAGAGCCCGCCAAGACATTGCAATAGAGTTGACTTACCGGCACCCGGCCGTCCCAGCAAGGCAATCCGCTCACCGGGAGCAATTGAAAACGACACGGTCTCAAGCGCCGCCGGCCGCCCCTCAAAATGCTTGCCAAGCCCGATAGCTGCAATATTACCCACAATATTCGGTCGGGGGGTACATTTCCTCTCCACAACCGCTTCCAGGCTGTTTCCCATTCTCGCAGCGGCACGCATGAAATCCTGCCACTTTCCCGTTACAGCAAATAAAGAAGCCACCAGTGCCATGGCACGACTCGCCAGCAGGTTGCAGGCTATGAGCTTGCCGGTACTTAATACCTGTGCATGAATCAGGTAGACCCCGGCGGTTAAAACAACTACGGTCGTAACTGTCTGCATGATCGAGGAAAACATCCCCATCTGGTGTATCGCCAACCGCCTTTTCGTATCGAAGCTTGCCGACTGTTCCGCCAGTTCGCGCCAGCGACGCAGAAAAGTCCCTGAGCCGGGGCTGGTACGAACAACGTCAAGACACCCCAGTGTGTCGCCCATGAACGACAGTTTACGTGTGTTATTGCGCTCGGCTTCTTTGGAAAGATTATTTTGACGTATCTGCAGCACTAACCCGGCACCCGCATACAGAAGAACAAGAAGCATGGCGACAATCATCAACTGCCAGGCGACGATGCCTATAACTACCAGGTAAAGGAGGAGAAACGGGATGTCTGCAATTGAGAGCAGATAGCTGGAGGAGACAAAATCACGCGACAGGGTGAGGTCGCGATAATTTGATAAAAAACGGGAGAATCCGCCCGCTGGAAGCTCAACCTGCGCAACCAGTTTTGACCAGAGCGTTTCATCGCTTCGCAGCGTCAGGTCTACACTGATACGTTCCGTAGCCCAACTTCGCACCAGGCGCATTCCGGCATCGGTGGCAAGATAGAGCCCCATGCCGAACACCAGTGCCCAGAGCGTCTCAAACAGTCCATTCTGGGCAATCTTGTCATATATCAGCATGGCGAACAGCGGCAGCAGCAGTTGACCGGCGTTTATAAAGAGGCTTGCGATACCTACTTCTGCCCAGGCGGCGCGCAGTTCCGGCCACAATACCGCCAATGAAGCAAAACCGCCTGATTTATGCATACCCTTCGGTATGCTCATCACGACAGCTTCGATACTATCTCCGCCGCCAATAATCACTTCTTCAGGTAACGGAACACCATTTTTGGCAAGATACAGCCAACGCTGCTCCATTCGATACAGCAACGTGAAACCTCTTTCACTGTTTCGCAGCAAGACAAGATCACCCGGAATATCAAGAACATCGCGAAGCTGTCCGGCACAATACTGCGCAGACAGGCCAAATCGTTCCATCCGCCTGATCTCGGTTGACCAGTTGCCGGAAGCGACAAGATGCTTACAACCTTTCTTCAGCTGCGCTGCGGCGGCATGATCGGTACCGCACAGTGCGGTTACCGCTGTCAGCACGGCCTGTCTGTCCAGTTTTTCAGCAGAGTCGTGTGAGGGGGAGGTATGAGAAGTATCGGTCATCAATTGGGTCTCTTTACTGAATAATAAGTTAGTCGAAGCTGCGCGATGATCTGTCCAGATCATCGCGCAACCGGGAGAAAATCGCGGAGCATTTACGAGGTCTGCCAATGGATCAGCGCAATCTGTGTTGCTGGTGTATGTGACGAACCAGAGTAAATAGCATAATCTGTATGAGTACCGTCAGGTATAGGAGCCCATTCCTGGGTTCCTGTAAGAGAAATTGAAAGTATGTCGCCGCCAACGCCACCATCGGCCTTAATGTACAGTTGCGACGAATTGCCGTTATCCACCATATTCTGTATATCCTGGCTGGATATTGATATCGTCGTTCCGATATTATCTTTGATATCGAGAGTTTCAATGTAGCTCGTCTTACCGGCAAGGTTTGACACGTTGTAAGCGGCACCTAAATTCTGTAGCGTCAAAACGTCTGTACCTGCACCTCCGTCAATAGAGGCTGGCAAAGAGTATGAGGCTGAATAGATGATGGTGTCGTCACCGCCGGCGCCACTTAGTGTGTCGTTACCCCCGCCACCGTTTAGTATATTGGCATTTTCGTCGCCGAACAGGGTGTCAGCTCCGCTTGAGCCGGTCAGGTTGTTTATGCCGTAAAATTTATCGCCAGCCGCATCTTCTGTATTGAAAAGCCAATAAGTCGGATTGAGGATTGCGGTGACACCGATGGCGGGATCGGCGTTAGCGTAGTTAGCGTAGCTGACAGTATCGTTGCCGCCGCCGCCATAGAAATGGTCAGCCCCAGCCCCGCCTATGAGGATGTTGTCGTGGATGTCACCGGTTAGGGTGTCGTTATAAGCAGATCCGGTCAGGTTTTCAATGCCGTAAAAATTATCGGTGACGGCACCAACGGTGCCAGTTCCGTCGCCGTTGATCAATGTGGCAACAACTGGACCACCAGCTCCAGCGTAGCTGACGGTGTCCCCATTGACAGAGTTGGCACCGCCATCCAGTGTATCGCCGCCGCCACCACCGATGAGAAGATCGTCGCCGGCACCACCAATGAGGATGTTGTGATTGACATCACCGATCAATATGTCATCGTGAGCAGACCCGGTAAGGTTTTCAATGCCGAAGTAGTTGTCGTTTGCGGCATCGCCGTAGGTGCCGTAACCTTCGGCCAGCGAGGCATTAATGCCAGATACAGCGTTGGCATAACTGACTGTGTCACCAACAGCGACGGAGTTTGTGCCGCCATACATTGTGTCGGCGCCGGCACCACCGATAAAAGTGTCATTGCCGGCATCACCGTAGAGAGTGTTAGTGCCGGCACCGCCGGTAAGGATGTTATCATTCACATCACCGGTCAGGACGTCGTCATGATCAGAACCGGTAAGGTTCTGAATATTATAAAAAATATCAGTGACAGTACCAATGGTGCCTGTACCGTCGCCGTTGACCAGTGTGGCAACAACGCCAGCTCCGGCGCCAGCGTAGCTGACGGTGTCGCCATTGGCAGTGTGGGTGCCGCCATACATTGAATCGCCGCCACCACCACCGATGAGAATATCGTCGCCGGCACCGCCGTTTAGGATGTTGTGGTTGATATCACCGGTCAGGACGTCGTCATGATCAGACCCGGTAAGGTTTTGAATACTGTAAAAATAATCTGTGACAGTACCATTAGTGCCCATTCCGTCGCCGTTAACCAGGGTAGCAACAACGCCAGCGCCGGCACCTGCGTAGCTGACGGTGTCGCCATTGACAGTGTGGGTACCGCCATACATTGTATCTCCGCCACCACCACCGATGAGAATATCGTCGCCGGCACCGCCTTTGAGGATGTTATGATTGACATCACCGGTCAGGATGTCGTCATGATCAGAACCGGTAAGGTTTTCTATACCATAAAAGATATCGGTTTCGGCACCAACGATGCCCGTACCTGCGCCGTTGACCAGAGTGGCAACAACGCCAGTGCCAGCACCAGCATAGCTGACTGTGTCGCCATCGACATCATGGAGGCCGCCATACATTGTATCTACACCGGCACCTCCGATGAGAATGTCATCGCCGGCGCCACCGTAGAGCACATCATTGCCGACGCCACCTTCAAGGGTATCGTTTCCAGGATTACCATACAGCGTGTCGTTGGCTCCATTACCATACAGTGTGTCGTTGCCAGCACCACCGGCAATGATGTTGTCATTTCCATTACCAGGAATAACTGAACCATTGATAAAGTCGAACTGTTTGCTGCCGCTGACGTTGCCGGCTAGATCGGTCTGCCGCACATAGACAGTATTGTTACTATCCGGAATAAAGGAAGGAGCACCGAAATTCCAGCTGCCGGGCAAGTTAGTGGTGCTGTACTCGATGGCGGCACCGGATTCGCCGATCACGTCAAAAAGACCGGTGGTGTTGTGGTCGCCGTCGGTTTTCAATGCCACGGTCGGGGCGTCAACCTTCATGTCAACCGTCTGTATGCTCCGAATAGCGGCGATATTTGGGTTGAAAGCCGTGTCAAAAGCGACTCCTGCATTTACATCAACGGTAATGTTGCCTTCAAAGCCGTTTGCCGGTGTGACGACCAAGGTGTACTCGTGGTCATTGACGACAGTGAATGTGCCTTTCGTGCCGTTTAGCACAGTGATGCCAGTGTCGGTGAAACCGGGGACGTCCTCTGAAAACTTGAATGTATAGGTGATGTCGCCACCGACGATGTTGCCGATACCGGGCTCGTTATCGCTGATAGTAACTGTCGGTGCCTTTGTGTCGATGGTGTAGTTTGCGCTGGTCCCGCCGGATCCGATGTTGCCTGTCAAGTCGGTGTAGGAGTTGTTATAAACCGTCACCACATTAGAGGTGACTTCCGTGTCGGAGTTTGGCGTGACGATAGCGGTCCAAGTTATGTTATCAGACGTAGTAAAGTTGCCCACCACTCCATTATCCGCATGAACATCGGATTTATCGAAGTTTTTTACAGCTTCGGAGAAAGTGACTGTGAGTGTCGGGGTGTCGTTGATCTTCAACGCATAGTCGCTCATTGAGACACTGACGACCGTTGGAGGTATCTCGTCGACGTCGGTCACGTTGACCGTGATCGTCTTGACGGTGTCGTTGAAGCCGTCGTTCGCAGTTACGTCAACCACGTAGGTGTTATTGTGGTCAACGTCGGTCGGAACCTCATAGTCCTTGGTCGTCATGGTCAGGTTACCGGAACCGTCGATACTGAACAGCGCCTTATCCGCCCCGCCAGAGATCGTGAAAGTGGTCGAGCTTGTTCCGTCAATATCGGTAGAGGTCAGGGGCACACTGAACGCCGAATTCTCGTTAACCGAATGAGTCGGGCTGGTTGTAATCACTGCTGCGTCGTTAGTGCCGGTCATGGTTACGGTTATTGTCTGGGTGGTGCCGTCAGCCGTCACCACCGTGATGCTGTCGGTGTAGTTGGTAACAGCCACAAACTCGTTATGGGCACTGTCCATGGTGTAGGACCAGACACCATCGGTGCCGATTGAGAACTTGCCGTAGCTGTTGCTGCCAACCGCGTTGGTCTGTGCCACGAAGGTTGTAGCGCTGTCCACGTCGGTAGCCGTCAGCGTGCCGCCGACAGTCTGGGCAATGTTACTCTCCGTTATCGCGCCGCTGCTGGTACCGGTTATCACAGCCGGATCGTTAGTACCGTTGATCGTTACCTGGACAGAGGTGGCGGTGCCGTCGGCGCTCGCAACAGCAAAGGTGTCGGTGTGGGAATCGCCAACGTTCATGCTGTCGTAGGCGC
>VFJM01000101.1 GCA_009886055.1 Geobacter sp.
CCGCCTACCCGTGCGGCGGCAAGAAAAACGTATTCAGGCTGGTACTCACGAAAAAATGATTCTACATCGCCCTGGTTACAGAGATCGAGTTCCGTTCGCGATCTGAGCAACAGGTTGCCGTAACCCGCTCCCTGGAGTGTTCTCACGATAGCGGAACCGACCATGCCGCGGTGGCCGGCAACATATATTCTCTCATTACTCTGCATGTGCAAATCGGCCTCTATTCCCGGTCATAATTATATCCTTACCCCAGCGTTCGGACTGTTACTATTCCCAGCCATGTGAACAACAGACAAACCGCAACACTTGCCAGAACGTTGACAAACGCACCCAGGAACTGGCCATCCTCAAGCAGCGAAAAGGTTTCGTAGCTGAACGTGGAAAATGTCGTCAAGCCGCCAAGAAACCCGACCGTCAAGCCGAGACGCAGGGTATCGGGGATCAGCGTGCTGCGCAGACCAAGCTCCATTATCAACCCGATCAGGTAAGCGCCGATGATATTGACCGCAAAGGTGCCGTACGGAAAGGCCCGCCCCAGCAGGCTGTAGACCCACCCCGACAGGTAGTAGCGGGTAAGACCGCCGCCCGCACAGAACAGGGCTATCGCAGCGGCTGTCTTCATATCCGGCATACTCTAGAGATCCTCACCGGTCGTAGTCAGTACCAGTTTGCCATGTTTGACACCTTTTACGCTGATCAGTTCATTTGCAATCTGTTTTACCACCAGCACTGTTCCACGGATGACAAGTACTTCAAGACAGTTGTGTGCGTCAAGATGGACATGCAGGGCAGACACGATCCGGTCATGATGGGCATGCTGGTGGTCGGTCAGCTTATCGGCGAGATCCCGCACGTGATGATTGTAAACCAGCGTCACCGTACCGACCGCTTCCTGGTCCTCCGCTCCGCACCGTTCCTCGACCAGTGACGCCCTGATGAGATCACGGATCGCCTCGGAACGGTTCATGTAGCTCTTCTGTTCAATCAGCTGATCAAAATTCTGCAACAGTTTTTCATCCAGCGAAATACCAAACCTGACCGTTTGTCCCACACGCAACCCCCTCTGTACCCGACCTATCGTCCGCATCGTAGACGATTTTATCCGAAATGTCACGATCAGGAATATACCTGCTTTTTCGTGTAATTATTTTTTATTTTGTGCTACAGATTTGGTCGTTGCTGAAACGTTCACGGCTCCACCGGCAAAGGATTGCATCCGTCATGAAATCCATCACTGCAGCAGTCATGGACTTAAATCGACTTGAACAGCTGGCTGACAGCGATTCGCCGATCCACTTTCTCGACGCACGCGCCAAGGTACTGGTGACGTGTGTGTTCGTTGTATCCGTTGTTTCGTTCAACAGATACGAACTTGCCCGCCTGCTGCCGTTTTTTATCTTCCCGGCCGTCATGATTGCACTCGCGGGTCTGCCGCCGCTCTACCTCGCCCGAAAAATTGCGCTCATCTCCCCCTTCGTGCTCATGGTGGGACTCTTCAATCCCGTTTTTGACCGCGCCCAGCTGTATCAGATAGGGCAGATGGGGATCTCCGGCGGCTGGATATCCCTTGTCTCACTATTCATCCGCTCTCTGCTCACCGTCGGGGCGGCATTCATCCTGGTAGGTACGACCGGCTTTACGGCCGTCTGCCAGGCTCTTGAACGGCTGGGAATCCCGCAGATCTTCGCCGTGCAACTGCTTTTCCTGCATCGCTATATTTTCGTGCTCGCCGATGAAACCGGCAGGGCGTCGCGGGCTCGCGAGCTCCGTTCGTGCGGCAGGAAGGGGCTGGGGGTCGGCAGCTTTGGTTCGCTGGTGGGGCACCTGCTGCTCCGCACCTGGCAGCGGGCGGAACGTATTCATGCCGCCATGCTGGCACGCGGCTTCGTCGGCCGGTTCCACGCGCACCGGCAATCACGCTTTGGTGCATCCGAACTCTGCTTTCTGCTCGGCTGGTCACTTCTCTTTATCGCCCTGCGCACGTTTGATTTCTCCGGCGCTCTCGGGGCGTTGGTTGCCGGGATAGTTCCATGAGCCACCACATCGTCGAGGTAAGGAATCTGCAGCACGTGTATCCGGATGGTACGATCGCCATCAAGGATGTTTCCTTTCGCATCACGCATGGTGAGTCGGTCGCTATCATCGGTGCCAACGGAGCGGGCAAATCGACTCTCCTGCAGCATCTTAACGGCTGCCTGACGGCTACCTCCGGGGAAATCCGGATCGGAGACACGCCGCTCTCGAAAGGCACGCTGCCGGACATCCGCCGCACGGTCGGCATGGTCTTTCAGAATCCGGACGACCAGCTCTTCATGCCGACGGTATTCGAAGATGTTGCCTTTGGCCCGCTGAACCTGGGACTCTCCGGAAGTGAGGTTGACCAGCGGGTGTCTGACGCCCTTGACCGGGTCGGAGCGGGACACCTGCGCGCCAAGCCCCCCTATCACCTTTCCGGTGGCGAGAAGAAACGGGTAGCCATTGCCACCGTGCTGGCGATGTCACCCGACATCCTGGTCATGGATGAACCGACCAGCGGGCTCGATCCTTTCGCGCGGCGTCAGCTTATGTCGCTCTTGCGGGAATTCCGGCACACGAAGATCTTCACCAGTCACGACCTCGACATGGTGCTGGATCTCTGCCAGCGAACGATCATTCTGCACGAAGGGGCGATAATGGCCGATGGTCCGACGGTTGATATATTCAGGAATGACGCGCTGCTCGCGGCGTGCCGGCTGGAGAAACCTTTCTCCATGCAGGGTTGCCCGAATTGTGGAAATAATTTCGACAGAAAACCTGAAGCTTCGACAGATCGGAATATTTTTCATGTTGATACGTGCATCCGTATGAATGAATCTGGCTCTCGATAATACACTTGAACGTTGACGTATCGCTGGAATATTTCGTGTCCAATATTGACAATCGAGGTCAGTTATAGCTATATTCATTCCTCTCGACCAGTTCCAGGTCAATAATCACAGCTTCAAACTGATATTATTCCTCCTTTTTTATTTCTGGTTTTCATCCGGAAACAGCTGATGAGAAACTTTGGTTTGCGCTTCAAAAACTTTGCTTGCTGCGAAAAAAGTTTTTCAGCCAAAGTCATTGTATAGAGCAGCGATGTCATGAAACTGAATTCTCATCTCCATCTCCCCTCCCCTCATTAATTAAGAGGTCTAAAATTCATTAGATCTGCCTGTCGGACAGTAGTCCTTGTGCGGAAAAGAAGGAACAACATGGCAGCACCATATGCTATAACAATTTTTCTCGGCTCTTTCCTCTTGTTCCAGGTTCAACCAATACTCGCCAAACAACTGATACCCCTTTTCGGGGGAAGTCCAGCCGTCTGGACCGCCTGCATGCTTTTTTTCCAGACTGTTCTCGTCGCCGGATATGCCTACGCCCACGGTTTGACCTACCTGAAAAAGAGAAAACAGGCCTTCGTTCACCTCTGCCTCCTGGGAAGTGGTCTTCTGTTTCTCCACCTCGACCTTGCCAGCAGCCGGCCCGTTATCGGCATGGACTCCCCCATTCCGACCATCCTCTGGCTGCTGACCACGTCCGTAGGGTTTCCTTTCCTGATGCTGTCCGCATCGGCACCACTGCTTCAGCATTGGTTCATAGCGGGGAATCAGGGCAAATCACCCTGGAAACTCTATGCACTGTCAAACGCCGGTTCATTGATGGCACTTCTCAGTTATCCCGTGTTTTTCGAGCCGCTCATAGGCATTTCCAGCCAGGCACGCATATGGGGGTGGGGTTACACACTTTACCTGACTCTCTGCGGCGTTTGCCTTTTCAGGCTGCTGCAAGGGGACAACGCCTCTAAATATCCCACGGATGGAGCAGCAGAGCAGAGCACTAAAGGACAGGGCACAAGCATCACCATAGCAGACACGGTACTGTGGTTTGCCTGTTCTGCCTGCGGATCAGCCATGCTGCTGGCGGTTACAAACCAGATTTGCCAGCAAGTGGCCGTCGTGCCATTTTTATTTGTGTTGACTCTGGCCGTCTACCTTATGACCTTTATCGCCTGCTTCGGAGTAAAACGGGCCTCCGACAAGAGGCTGAGCGCGGCTTTTTTGGTCGTCTCTTTTGTGTTTACCGTGCTGGCCCTGACTGCCGGCAATGGATTCTCCCTGCCGGTACAGATGTCCCTCTTCATAGGCACACTGGTATCGTGCTGCATGATATGTCACGGTCAACTGGTCAGGCTGCGCCCTGCCCCATCAGCGTTGACTTTTTACTATCTGGTAATAGCATTGGGCGGTGCCGGAGGGGCTGGTTTCATTTCCCTGCTGGCCCCGCAGCTATTTGATTCGTACGTGGAATTGCCGTTTCTGGTCATTGTCGTCAGCTTATTGTTTACGGTCGGTGCATGGCGAACCCGGGCCAGCAAGGAAACACCCAGATGGTTCCTTTGGCTGGGGGGGGCAATACTCTGCAGCCAGATCTTTTTCAGCCAGTTCTACGTCAGGGTACTCAATCAAGGTGTCGTGGAGAGCAGTCGGAATTTTTACGGAACGCTGAAAGTTGTTGAGGAAACCGACGCTCTTGGTCGCAGACTGACGTTAAAACACGGCGTCATAGTCCATGGCAGACAATACCAGGACGGCTCACTACGAAATCTTGCCACTACCTATTACGGTCCGGATACTGGCGCTGGACTGGCACTCCGCCTTCATCCGCGTCGCTTCGATGCAACGGGAGACGGTAATAAACGGCAACTGAGAGTCGGCCTGGTCGGTCTCGGAGTCGGTACTCTTGCCAGTTACGGCGAAACCGGAGATACTTTCCGTTTTTACGAAATAGACCCTGCGATAATCAGTCTGGCTCAGAAACATTTCTCCTATCTGCACAATTCCAAAGCCCGCATCGAAATCGTTGCCGGTGATGCCCGGCTAAGCCTTCAGCGTGAAGCCCGGCAGGGGGGGCAGGATAAGTTTGATATATTGGTCATTGATGCCTTTAGCAACGACACCATACCGGTACACCTCATAACAAGGGAAGCGGTCGAACTTTACCTCAGCCAATTACGGGACGACGGGATTCTTCTGTTTCACATCAGTACAAGGGTTCTTGATCTTATGCCGGTGCTGGCCACCCACGCAGCTGCATATAATATGGCTGCCATAAAAGTCGTTACGCCGGATGAACCCAACGTCGGACGTTATGAGTCACACTGGGCTATCCTTACCAAGAATCGGATTTTTTTGGAGAATGAGCTGGTCAGAAGGTGGTCCTGTAAATTTTCGCCTCGGAAGATCGATTGGACCGACAAGTTTGCCAGCATCTGGCACGTTCTGAATTAGGGTGATACTTCACCCAATGGGACGTAAGCCCGTTGGATATTCAAGTTTACAACAAAGGCCCTGCGATTACGTCACAGGGCCTTTGTTGTTGTGAATGTTTTACATCGTTTAACTCTTATTCAACCGGGCCATTATCTCCCCGATCTTGGCCGGCACCTTGCCGAGCGTCCCCATCCCCAGCTTCTTTATGAAACAGGAACTCCCCATGATCAGTTTCATGGCCTTCATCAAATAATCCCGCTTGAACTCGTCCTTCATGGTCGCGACTTTTACCAGCTTGCCATCGGTGGCATCGAGCTCCTTCTCACTATAATCAGCAGCAGCTTGATCAGTAACCTCGATACCGATGTAACTATGCACGATACCGGCCTTGCGGTACTTCCACATTATATCCTGATCACGAACAATCTCAGCGGTTCCGGGATTCCTCCCGGCAAATCTTGTCCAACAAATCATAATACAAAGCCTTATTTTGCCGACTTTTCCCTTCAGAACTGCAACCGGAAACAATCTGCATCTTCTCCGAGTCAATGGAAAAAAACATAAACCTGTGCGGCCAAAGGAAGCGCAACGGAAGATAAAGGGTGACAGCCAGCAGCGCAGCGACGCACGCCATCCAGATACACAGCACCCCGTAGTCGTTCACGAAATCGGTCACCACATATCGGCTGGCATCAAGCAGCTCCACAGCGAAACCGCTGGACTCGAAGCGGCCGCCAAACGGGACATCCCCCTCGAAAAGCAGCTGGTCCCCCTTGAGCAATCTGACATGCAGATCAAAGCGCCCGCTCGCAAAGGGGTCAGCCATCCCCTCTCGCGTGAGAATGACAAGCTTGAGTCGATAATCACCGGACAACGCAACGACATCTTCGCGGCCGGGTGGATAAAGCATGATCAACTGGTATCCCTCGGAGACCCCTATACCGGGCTCAGTAATACGCAGCAGAGGTGCCACGGCAAGGTAACGGGGATACAGGAAGCCGGGGCCGAGCAGCCCGGGAGGGTAGATGCCATAGTTGTCCCGTTGACCGTCTGCGCCCGCCAGGGTAATCGCCAGTCTGCGCTGCAGAAACCAATGCCCCGGCACATCCTCCAACGTGATCCGTTCAACTGTCCGCGGCGGTATGCCCGGGATCTGTAACGCTTCCCCTTCGATGAGCGGAACACGCTGCGACTGGCGCAATGACAGGCTCAGAGCCACCCCGACAAACAACAGGCAGATGGTCAGGCGCCACAGCATCCTCGGCAAGAACAGGCTCCATCCGCGCCGGGCAGCCACAAACCCTTCCCGGACGGTCACCTGATACCCCTCGGCACTCAGGATACGGGCTGTTTCGTCAGTGTCAAGCCGTCCGGAAACGGCAAGTGCCTCATAAAAGTTGCTTTCGGTGCCGGCAGAGTGCAGACCGGCAGCCGCCTTCCCGGCAATTCGCCAGCTGCGGATATCGGCAATCAAGCCGAGCAGTGCGTTCATGGCAACCAAGGCGAGCAGCACCAGGGCCAAAGGGTTGTGCCCAATCAGCTGTATCAGCGTCACCAGGGCCTCATCGGTAAAAAATGCGACCGCGATATACAAGAACAGGAACAGCACGCAGACCGTGGGCAGCAGCAGACGATGGGACATGATGGATACGGCTGTTGCGAGCACGCGCTTCATCGCTTCCCTCCCGCGTTCTTCGTGGTAACCTGAACCGTGGAGTTCCAGAGATTGACCAACTGCAGGGTGGAGATCCGCAGGGTCTGATCGCTGGAAGTGAACGGCACCGGCACCGGATTGCATCCCCCGGGGCGTCCTACCGTTTCCAGCGGAATCAGGGTCTTGCAGTAATAGCAGAATACCGAGCCCTCACCCTGACCGTAACCGTCCGGAGGGCAGATGGCGCAGGCGTCAAGCGCAACCACTACCGCATCGCCCCGCTCCAGCACAAAGAACCTGACCAGCGTGCTCCCCTGGCTGTAGGAGAATTTATGCAGCTTGCCGTCCCGAAGGTCCAGCTCGCCCTGTTTCAGGGGGATAGCGATATCTCCGGCCGGGGTCGCTTCCACCGCAATGGGGGCCGGATCCCAATACAGAACATCAGGGAACTGGCTGCGGTAGACTGAAAAAGCCAGCACCAGGGCGGCAACAGCCGGTATGATCAGCAGCCCGCGCCGTTCGCGGAGGGCGGCGGCAATCAGGCTGCGCCGCCGGGCCCCCTGACGGACATGGGCGACCGATGGCAGCGGCGTGCGGCTGACCACCAGGCAGACCAGCAGCACCGGCGCGAACCAGAGCAAAAGAGCACCCCAAAAACCGATCTCCTGGCTGAAGAAAAAACCTACGAAATTCCAGGTCGGTGGGTTGATGAAGAGATGGTCGGGCAGCAGCATGGACTCCATGAACTGGTGCAGGAAATCATGGGTGAACTTCATGATCTTCATCGAGAGCGGGGCAAACAGATCAAGCCGTGGTGAAAAGGCAGCAGAGCAGAACAGCAGGGAACTCGCCAGCAGAAACAGCGTAAGCGTTGTAAAGCGCGGCCGGTACGGCAGCATATTGATCAGAAGATCAACGAGACTGGCAACCAGGAAGGCCGTTACCACCGTCACGGCAACAACGGTCAGCCGTGATGTGGACGGGCTTCCGGCCAGGATCGCGGTGGCCAGTGCCCCGTTCAGCGCGGGAAACAAAACCGGTGCCATCTTTCTGCCCCAACCGGCGCAACGCTCGCGCCAGATGGTGCTCCGGACGCCCCTCCCCGGGGCGCTCAACAGGGCCGCGGAAGAGACCAGCACCATTGCCAGCAGCAGGGCCGCGATAAACATACGCAGGAGAGCAAACGGCAGATCTCCGGGCATGGACGCCAGCAACGGCAGCATGCCCACCGCTCCGGCGGTAAAGCTGAACGCAAGCACGATCCGCCGCCGCAGACGCCCCGTCTCGCCTGCCGCCAGCAGACAGCAGGACAGCAGACCCCAGAGCAGAGCCAGACTGAGTGCGGAGCGCAAAATCATGCCGGAGTCCCGCCGACCAGATCGTCACGGATGACGAGGCCGTCATCCATCTGGATGGTGCGATCGCCCCAGGCGGCAACCTCCTGATTGTGGGTCACCAGCACGATGCTGAAACCCTCCTCGGCCCGCAACTCACGCAGCAATTCCAGCACCATCCGCGTGGCACCCCCGTCCAGATTACCGGTCGGCTCATCGGCCAGCAGCAGCGCCGGACTGTTGATGATGGCCCGGGCAATGCAGACCCGCTGCTGTTCGCCGCCGGATAATTCACCCGGCCGGTTGCGCAGACGATGCCCCATCCCGACCCGCTCCAGGGCGCCCCGCGCCTCGACCTCATCGACGACACTATGAATGTACTGGGCCATCATCACGTTTTCCAGCGCAGTCAGGTAGGGTATCAGGTGGTGCTGTTGAAAGATAATGCCGATCTGCTCGCGTCTGAAGCGCGCCAGTTCATTCTCGGAAAGCCCGGACAGATCCTGGCCGGCGACCTGCACTGTCCCCTCCGTGGGGCGATCGAGCCCCCCCAGCAGATTGAGCAGGGTACTCTTGCCCGATCCCGAATGCCCCATAACTGTCAGCCAGTCACCCTTTTCGACAACCAGGTCGAGCGAGGTAAGGGCGGTAATGGCGCCGTAGCGCCTGCCAAGCTGCTCCGTCCGTATGATCACCTGCGTCTCTTCCACGTCATTCCCCCCTGAGACTCTTGACCGGATCAAGCCGGTAGACCGACAGCATCGGCCCTACGCTTCCGGCCAGCGCGATCAGCAGCCCCACCGTGACTGCAAGCGGCAGTGCCAGCGGCGTAAACTCTGTCGATACCGAAAACACGCTGCGGGAGACCGCCTCCGCCAGAACAACACCTGCGCCGCAGCCGGCCAGCCCACCCGTAACCCCCAGCAGACACGCCTCGGTGGCGAACAGGAGTACGGTGCCCAGGCGCGTCGCTCCCATGGCCTTTATCAGGCCGATCTCACGCCCCCGTTCCAGAACCGTCGTACTCATGGTGCCGGTTACACTGGCTCCCGAGGCTGCCAGTACCACCAGCGTGACCAGAATCATAAGCAGCTGCACCTTTTTCAGCAGGGTGGCGCTGGTTTGGGCAACCTGACGCACCTCGCGCGCCCGGGCGCCCGGCAGGGCCGACTCCAGAGCGGCAGCGGTCAGCGGCAGCAGCCCGCTGCGTGCATCCGCCAGCACCCGCACCTGGGAAACCCTCCCTTCCAGACCGCTGAGGGCCTGGAGTCGCGAAAGGTCAATAAAAAGAAGACGGTCCTCATCGCCGCCGGTCCTGACAACCCCTGCGACCGTCATCGGCGCCGTGACGCCGGCACTGCCGGTCAGGTCGATCCGGTCACCCGCTTTCAGGGAGAGCCGCCGGGCAAGATCGGCTCCGATGACAACTTCTGATTCCACTGCAGGCCACCGCCCGACCGGCTCCCACCACGGCAGCATGCGGCGTATCTGGTCAAAGCGGACCCCTTCGACCGGCAGCTCGACCCTGCCGGACAACAGCGGTTCACGCAGATGCAGCGAATAGCCGCGAATACGTCCCCCCTGACCCGCCAGCGCCCGCTCCACAGCCGTCGCATCCAGCCAGGCCGGTTCCGCAAGGGTGCCGAAGGCCAGGGCACCGCTCCCCAGATCCATGCGACCCGACTCGGGCAGCAGCAGCAGGTTGGCGCCATATTTGCGAACCTCGTCGGATATACGGCGCTCCATGGAGACAGTCACCATCCCCAGCGCAACCGCCAGGCTGGACGCCATGGCAATCACCGCCAGGAGCAGCAGCGAGCGGCCGGTCCGGAAGCGGAGCGAGGCCATCACAACGCGTATAATCCACTGAATACGTTTCATTATCACCTGTTGTTACTCCTGCTTAAGCGCCCGGACCGGCTCGATTAACAGAGCCCGGCGCAACGGCACCAGGCTGCCAAGCAGCGCGACCAGGAAGGCCGAGACCATGGCGACCGAGAAAAGCCAGGCCGGCGATGTCAGCGACGAACTGAATACCCGGCTGCTGACCAGCTCCGCCAGATACTGCCCCAACAGATAACCGGCACAACCGCCGAGCAGCGAAAGCAGTACGATCTCGCCCAGCAGCAGAAGGGCAATCTGATAACTGTCCGCGCCCAGCGCCTTCATCAGAGCGATTTCAGCGTTCCGCCGTGCCATGGATGCCATGGCGCAGGCCGAAACAGCCGTAGCCGATGCGGCCACCGCCATGACCGTCAGCAGCACCATCAGTAGATCAAGCTTTGTGAGCAAGGCCCCCTCGGCGCTGGCAATCTGCCAGACCGGTTTGGCGCGTGAACCGCGCAGCGCCTCCTCGATATTTTTGGCCACCGCGGTGACATAGGCGGTACAATACCACTTCTCATAGTCCGCCTTGCTCATCGTTTGCGGGTCAGTCCGGCCGAATGCATCCATCGGCACCGTCAGGGCGCTCACCAAAACACGTGATATGCGCCCTTCCATCCCCAGCAGCCCCTGTACCGTCGGCAGCGGAGCAAAGAACTGCTCCTCCTCATAGCCGCCGGTCGTCACGACCCCGACAACCTTGAACTGCTGCTCCCTCCCCTGGTAGAGCGCCGTGACGGTCCCGCCCGGGCCGGTCCGCAGCCGGCGCGCCAGAGCCGCACCGACGACAGCCTCATCCGCGGCCGCCGGATATCCCCCCTGCAGCGACCACCAGGGAGCAATCACCCTCACCCCCTGCACCGTGCGCACTTCACCCGGCACATCGATCGGCTTGGCAAACCAGGTACCGGCAAGCACCGCCCGTTCACTCCTGCCACTGGCCGTTACGGTCGCCGCACCGTAGAGATAGGGAGCAAAACCCTTGATATTGTGCTTCCAGAAGATCGTCTTGATGCGGGCCAAATCCTCCTCCAGCAGGTGCCCGGAGCCGTCCGGGCTATCCGGTTCCACCAGGATATTGGCGCCGTAACTGCGCAGTTCCAGCGCCATCTTGTGGCTGATCTCGCCATAGATCCCGGCCAGGGCGGTCGCGGCGGCAGTCCCCAGGATAACGACAAAGAGAAGCAGCAGGGTTGAGCCGGGACGACTGAGGAGAGCTTTTTTTGTGAGGAGCAGGAGCATGGAGGTATCGTGAAAAACGTGTTACAGAGGAGGATTTGACTGTACTGACGCCCTGAGCGCCAGAACGCGTGAAATCGCATGCAGTAAAAAGGCGCCGGCCGCCGGCAGGGCCGTGGCCACATCGTGAAAGTAGTTGTTCATCATGATGGGCACACCGAGACCGGGCTAGTTTCCATGGACCAACCCCTTAGTTTTTTCATGCTCACGGGCAAACTCGCGATAGGCCCGCCCCAACGGATACTGGATCATCCAGGAAGAGATGTGGGACATCGGAAACCCTTTGCAGGATATTTTCGTAATTCTATTGAGTATTTGCGGAACATGCAACAGGTCGGCCCTCAGCCTGACAAGCTCCTCTTCCCTGACCTCAACGCTCATTCGTGGGTCATCGTGCGAGAAAACTGCCCGGTTACCATCGTACCAGTCCCAATTCAGTCCTGGAATCAGATACGGCTTGTACATCTCGTAAAGATCGGTACCGGGAAAGGGGGTCGCCATGACGGGATGCGCGGCCACCTTCAATTCATCACACAGCTTGCGGATTCCGTCATAATCCTCGTATGCATCCTGACGCCCACCCACCACGATAAAGAGCATCACATCGATGCCATGATCCCGGATCCGCTTGATTGCGTCGCGCCTGGTGCGCCCCTGTTTGCTGGCCGCCTTGTATTCCTCAAGCACCAATAGATTATTGGACTCCCATCCGACCAGCACAGAGGTAAGTCCGGCGCCCTGCGCATATTTGAGCAGTTCATCGGAGCGGGGATGATCCATCGAGACAAGATCGCCCTGCCCGAACCACCATTTACCCCGCAGCGTTTTGCTCATCTCCCGATACAACTCAATGGTATAATTGAAGTCGACCCCCCAGATATTATCATCAATCCCCCATAAAAGGCGCCATTTGCTGGCAGCCACCTCCCTGATGACCTCATCGATGGGACGCGTCCGCACCTTTCCGCCGAAAAACTTGTGTACAGAGCAGAACGTACAGCGGTGGGGGCAGCCCCGCGAAGTTTGAAAATAGCCGTAGATGTAATTTGTGTTCCACAGGTTTGTAACCGGCCGGGGCAGACCAACAAGATCGGGGAGCCCCCCACGGTAGAACTGCTTCAGCTTCCTTGCTTCCGCATCCTTGAGCAGTCCTTCCCACACCTCCTCGGCCTCACCCACTACAACAGCATCCGCATGCAGAATCGCCTCATCAGGCAAGGCCGAAACATGGATTCCCCCTAAAACGACCTGAACTCCCCGCGCCCTGATGCGGTCGGCAATACGGTAAACCCACGGCGCCTGTGGGGTCAGCACCGTGAAACCGATCAGGTCAGCTTCCAGAATGTCCGGGTCAAAGGTTTCCTTATTGCCGTCTATCAGCTCGATATCAACGTCCGAGCGGAACTGTCGTGTCAGGCCGGCCAGGTATTCAAGCACCGGCGGCGCAACCGGCAGCCCCTTCGATTTCTGCCCTCTTTCACCGAAGGCAGGAGATATAAGAATTATTTTCATGAAATTCCCACTGGCCGACTATCAGCGGCCCATCATCTGTGTGTGAATGCTCGACCCGTGACCGAACCCAAAAAAAGCAAACAAAACCGCTAACATAGAGACGATAGCCAGCCAGGCGGCCATCCGTCCTCGCCACCCGAGGGTAACCCTCAGGTGCAGGTTGATTCCATACATGAGCCAGCAGATGAGAGACCAGGTCTCAAGCGGGTCCCATCCCCAGTATCTTCCCCAGAGGGAGTGGGCCCAGATGGCGCCGCTGGCGATCCCTATGGCGTGGGTAAAAAAACCGAACATGATCAGCCGCAAGGAAAGCTCTTCCAGCAGCTTCAGTTCCGGCAGGCCGGACATGAACCCCTGGGTTGCCCGCTCCTTGAGCAGATAGGTGATACCTGCAGCAAAGGCGGTGACATACGCGCCAAAGGCGAACCAGTTGAACAGCACATGGATCACCAGCCAGTTACTCCGGAAGGCCGGCTCCAATGGTTGAAGTTCGCCCCCCACCATAAGACCGTTCCCCAGAATAAGGAGCGTCAGCGGGGTTACCACCACCGCAAACGACTGGGCGGGGGGAAACAGGAAGCGGAGAATCAGGTAGGTGACAATGACGCTCCAACTCCCCACCAGGGAGTTTTCATATGTATGCATCACCGGTATATGCCCGGTTGCGTACCATCTGGCAATAATTGCAACAGTCTGAAATGCCACCGCCACGCAGATTATCACGAAGCCGTAGTTCAGGGAGCGCACCTTCTTGAATATAAGCCCCTGCATGAACAGCAGGAACGACAGGGCATAACCCACTATCGCGATCCAGATAAATATTTCTTCCCAAAATGCCATATCCCGTCCCTTGTCCGCAGAGATTACTATTTTTCTACCAGTTGCATCAATGGCGCTTAAAAACCAGGCGGAGACACTTTTCAGGAGTGCCCCGACAGTTCCACACCGACCTTCTTCCTCTGCTGCTCCAGCCACACCCTGACAGCGTCATCATTCAGCTCCTTATCGGCCATATGATGCAGAGACCACTTCACATCATCGAAAGTTTTCTGGTGGGCCGGGGCCGTATCCAGGAGCTTGACAAGGAAATACCCCCTCCGGGTCTTGACCGGGCCACCAAACTCCCCTTTGTTGAGTTTGTCAAGGAGCGGCAGCATCTCATCAGGAAATTCACTCCGTACTGTCAGGACGGCGTTTCGGTTGATGCTCTTGAGATCCGGAGATGCCGCTTCCAGGGCCAGTCGGTTGAACTCTGCAGGGTTTCTTCTTATTTTCTCCTTCATCACCATCGCTTCGTGTTCGCCGCCGGCCTGAACAAGGTGGATGCGATATTGGGGGGGGGTAAAAAAATCTTTCCGATGCGCTTCATAGTAGCGCCTGATACTCTCCGGATCGCTTTTTGTCGCCGCCGCAACATGCTCTTTGACCATCTCCACAATCAGATTTTCCTCGGTTTCACGCCGGAATCCATCCTGGTCAAGACCCTCTTCCTTCAGGGTAGCAGCGAAGGCTTCCCGGCTGGGAAAGTTGCGCACGCTCTTATCCATCTCCCCCTTGATCCTGCTCTCGGATGGCTTGATAGCAAGACGGGCCCCCTCCATAAGGATAATTTTTCGATCCACAAGAGCAGCCACGGTTTCCTGACGATCCTTCTCCGTAGGGCTTTTTTGTCCGATCAGCTCCATCTTGCGCCCGAGCACCCTCTGGAGTTCCGCCTCGGTGATCTTGACTCCGGCGACCGTGGCAACCACCCTATCCCCCCGGGAACAGGCTATCACAATCAGCAGCAGTGCCGCAAACAGACAGACGAGTCTCTTCATACTTTAAACCTCCCACATCTACTAGTTCAACATTTCAATCGAGTCAACCAGCCAGCCGCTTTTGTCTTTAACCAGGTGATAGTTCAGCTTATAGCTTTCCTCCACCTTCGGCTTGGTGATCGTCCCGGTTTTACGATCCTCCCACCAGAACCGCCAGCGCTCTGAGGTACGGACCGTCGCCTTACCGTCTTCAAGCGTCGTCTTCTTGAGCTTGAACTCCAGAATTTCTGACTTCATGATATTATCTGTTGCGGTCAATGCTTGTATTGTCGGAAAAACCCTTTTCAGCTCATTCTCGGTGGCCATCTGCCCCAGAATCTTCATATCGGCCTTGAGGTACACATTCTGCAGAACGCTGCAGTAACTTTGCACAAAACTCCCGGCTTCTTCCTGCTCTTTGCTGGAACGACAGCCGGAAATAACAACAACGCACACCATAACGCTGACTAAACACCACAGATATCTGTTTTTCACTTTCCCTCCACTTATATTTCTGTCAGCCGTATCACCTAGCGGCGACTTTGCTCAATCAGGCGTTGAATCCCGTTATAGTCCAAGGCAATCGCCGGCTTGCCCGGCAGGCCGTTTTTCGCGTCAGAGGCAGCCATCCCGATGACAAGGGTATAGCATTCCGACTGTCCCGGTTGAAGCACCTTGGGCCCCCATTGCAGAAAGATGACCCGGTTATCGGGACTATCAAGTGGAACCCGCGCACTCTCCGGGGCATAACGTCCGTCTGAATTGGAGAAATAGGCCAGTTCGGGGCGGTTGTCCCCCAGCCATTCAATGAAATTAGCGACCCCGGTGAACTCGCGGGAATTGGCGCCGATCGCGGGATTACCCATGTCGTACATCCCGGCATAACTGTATTTAGCGGTGTCAATCGCCCCCTCGTAAAGGTAGAGCCGGTCCCTGACCCATCCCACGTTGCCGCGCGACGACCCGAAGTCACCCAGCCACGGTTCGTCACCGTACAGGTAATGGTAGCCTACCTGCTGCGTGCCGCTGTTCGATATTTTTATCGACAGGATAACATAGGGTTCGCCGGCCAGAAAGATGGCGTGACGATCCATCAAGAGAGGAACACCATCCAGAACAATCCGATGGCGGCTCTCCAGAACAATTTGCCGGTCACTGGCGGACAGTATCCCGCTGCCGAGGAACTCCCAGCTTGATGGATACACCGACTTGGTCGAATCGGACGCCGGGCTGATCGCTTCATTTACGTTGCACCAGAGATGGAACCAGCGTTTGCCGTCATAATAGGCCATGCCGGTTTCATTCATGGTAACAGCTTCGGAACCGCGGGCATGCGGTGGCAGTCCCCCACCGACGAAGAGGCCACGGCTTGTCTGTCCCGCATCGTCCAGAAAACGGCTGAAGCAGGTTAAAAGCTTCTGCCCGCTGCCAGAGTTATTTTTGACATAGCCGCTGCCATCCCGCACATGCCAGTCATACTCAAGATACGGCTGACCCGCGGCATGAGAACGAGTATTACGGAACCATCTCAGAACATCAAATCTGAGGAGAGAATAAAGCAGCTTCTTTTCCTCGCCAAGGCGCAGGTCATCCTGCAGCGTCAAAAGGGAAGAGTCACCCGTCAGGACAAAAATTCCTTCGAAATGGCCGGTAAGGCGAACCCGCACGGTCGCCAGCAGAAGAATCAGGAGAAGGGCACACCCCCCAATAAGGTAGCGGGATCTTTTTCCCACGGTTTTCAGAGACAGTGACATTATTACCTAAGCCGGACACACCGGAATTGAAATAGTTTGTTACCGGCAACGACGCAACGTTTTAACCATGAATCAGAATTTATTTCAAAGCTTTTCATCGCGTCGTAGCGTCATCGCGTGAGTTATACCGTGCGCCCCGCACTCAGGCGGCATCCACCAGATGGTGCGCCATTTCGCTGACTTCTTTTTCCAGGAAGGCAGGATAATAGCGGCTGTACCCCTTGACCAGGAGTGATGTGCCCGAAGCAGTCGGGGAGAGTTCGAACTCAATTCTGCGTTCATTGCTCATGAAGCGCAGCATAAGTCCCGCAAGGATAGCAAAGAATCCAACCATCAGCAGATACAGTCCCCCCTCGCGAGTGACAATCAGATTGACCCACTGTTTATAGTCCGGTACCCGTATTCTGGTATCCCCCCAGACGGCATCCTCACCCGGCTTGAAAAGCGCTTTGAATACCTCGCGGTCACCTTCCAAAAGTTTTACCATGACAACCGGGTTATTGGCGTCTTTGGAACGGGAACCGATCTTGCGCCCCTCCCTGACAAAATCGGGGAAGAACATGACGAAGGCCCGGAGACCATTGCCGACATCAAAGTAATCTCCCTGATCCGGATGCCTCAGATTGAGATAAAAATCAAACGCCGGTCGTCCGGCCGTCTCCATGACCAGGTGGGGAGCATAGCCGTATTCATGCAGGCTCAGCTGATAGCCGCGATAGAGTGCCGGCTCGTTTACCGCGAACGGCAACTCCACTGTAGCCGTGCCATCCTCGACGGTCAAGACACCGCCGAAGGCATACTTGTAATTCCCCTTGTAATACTCTCCCTTTATATCATGAACCATAACCCGAACATCGGGAAGAGCAGCGGCATCCTTTTCTCGTTCGGTGCTGACGGCCTGCCTGAACGGCAGCATCTGATCCCCGGTTACCACCATGCTCCCCTTGAAACTGGTGAGCGCAGTCACCGGACCGGCCAGAAAGCAGAGTATCAGGCCGACATGAAAGATGATCGACCCCCAGAAGCCGGATGTTCCCCGCTGGCCGGAGATGACCAGTGTCTCACCCTGTTGCAGGCAACTGGCCTGCCATGCGCCATGAGAGAGCAGCTCCTCAACACGCCCCTGAAGTCCGTCCATCCCGGAGTGCGACTCCCTGACCAGCTGAAAGGAAAAAACCTTGTCTTTGGAAAATTCGAGCGTGCGGCTCCTGTTCCAGGTGCGCACCCTGTCGACCGTACATGCCAGGGTAGAGAGGAAAAGGAGCAGCGATCCGAGAAGAAACAGGGGGGTGGAGACGAGATACGGGGTTGAAAAACGGGAGGCGATCCAGAACCAGACAGGGCTGCTCTGCTCCAGGGCAAGCCACTCCTGCTCCGGAACGGTCATATGATTGGGAATAAACGCTGATAAAATCAACATTGCCACCAAGACTGACAGCGCGATGATGGCAAACTGACGCGAGATTATGGTTTTCCACATACCAACCGGCTCCTGTTTGGAAGATTAACGCAAAAGCGGGTGACAAGGCAAACAAAAAGGAGGACGGGGAAATCCCCGCCCTCCCTGACAGTCAGACTACGGGCCGATTATGGATTGTCGTAGTCGTAGGTAGCCGGGTTGACATACGATGTGCCGGAGTGGGTCTTGCCGCAGCTGTCCACAACAGCCATTGTGGTCGCGCTGGTGTAACAGCCACCGGCGGCGGCCACGGTGGAACGCTTCACGCCGGGGTTATTGGTGTTGGCCCAGGCCGAGCCGTTCAGGAACCGTTTCCCCTGATTTTGTGTCAGCATACCGGACGCGGTCACGGTATTCTTAATGTTGGTGCCATGGATGCCGCCGATCTTGTCTCCGGCGTGGCACATCCTGCAATGGACCCCCCACGCCGTTACCGTATCATCGAGCGTGTTGCTGTTGCCGTCAATATAGCTGGCATGTGGTTGACGGGACTGCTGATAGTTTGCCGGTGCAGTCATATCCTTATCGCCATAGACATCACGGCGGTGACAGTTGAAGCAGAAGTACTTCACGGGCGAGGCGACGGTCGTCGGCAAACCTGGCGCAACCGCGACTATGGCTTTGGTTGCGTTCATCCACGAGAACTGAGCCGATTCGGCATCCTTGAGCAGCCATTTGTTTACCGAGGCGTGCGGGCCGACCGGATCGGTCTTGGTTGAACCGTGGCAATCGGTACAACGGAGAATGGACCAGGGACCGTACGGCGGCACGAAGGCATTGCCGAGGCCGGCCGTGACGAACCAGTTCGCAGTTGCGGTGACGGCAGGGTTATACACCCAGGCGCCGGCTGAACTAATAGACCTGACCGTGAACTGGGTCGGACTTGTTATGGTGGTTATCTCGAGGAAACCGGTGCCGGTACCGCTGGTGGCCGTGCCGGTACCCGCGGCGGCTGTGGCGCCGCCGGTAACGGTATCGGCACCGATGTAGATAAACCAGCCGGGCTGGGCGGTGGCCGGCAGAGCAGCCGCTCCGGCAAAGACCGCTGCGCCGCTGGTGACCGTCACGGTATCGGTGGTTGTAGCGTACTTGGGCCAGTTCGGATTGACGGCACTGTTGTAGGTCGCCGTTGTGTTGCCGAAGTTGGCCTTGACCGGCTGGTTGTTGCCACGGGCGTAGACCGCGTGGTGGGCAAGATTGTTCGGGTTGAACTCCTTGGCCACATCCGTAGAGCGGGCCGTGGTACCGTTGGCATTACCGGACGGCGTCATCGGCCTTGCATTGCCGTAGGAGTAGGAGCTGTGGCAGCGGATGCAGAGGTCGCGCTGACCTGTGGTAGTACCGCCCCGCAGTCCCGTTGTACTGACGTTGTCAAAGACATTTTCTACTTTTGTCATAGAAACGGCACCGGTCATGTTGCCAAGCACCGGAACACGCCAGGCGGAGGGACGCGTGCCCCAGGCGCCGGAGGAACCGGAGCCCGCCCGTCCGCCGCTCTGGCCGGCGGCAGCGGTCCATTTGTCCCCCATCAGTACCTCATACGTATACGCAGAGGTAGGGGTTGTTGTCCAGGCAATCGAGACGGTGTATGTACCGCTCGACTTGGTAAAGGCGGTTATATAGCGGATCTGCTCTACGCCGGTTGCGGAGGTAACCTTCAGCAGATAGCCCGTCCAGATGTTGTCCTGCCACCCTTTGATATTGGCCGAACTGGTCGCAGTTACGGTGGTGGTGGTTGCGCTGGTTAACGTACCTTCCGGATTGCTGAAGGTGGCATGGGTGTTGTGGCAGTCGGCGCAGGAGACGTGACGCCCGCCGCCCGTCGCGGTTCCGATGAAGAAGTTGTCGCCTATCGTTGCGGTGTAGCCGGTGATGGCGGCATAGGTCAGAATACCCGCTCCACCCCCCGTTATGGTCGCTTTAGCCGGATTTCCGGAGCCGTCGAAGCTGCCGGGGAACCAGACCGTCATACCGGTAAACTCAGAGCCAAGCCAGAGCCTGGTAGTGTCGGTGACAGAAGTGGCCGTCGCGGCTGTGGCGGTACCAACGTCCCCTTTGTTCCAGCCGCTGGTGGCGCTCACCCGCTCATAGCTGTCGTGACGGCCATAGGTATCGAGTGGGTGCGAAGAGGGCTTGACGATCTCGATCGGGCCGGATGCGGAAGAAATCGAGGGAGACACCGTCAGAGTGGTACTACCCGGCCCGGTCACCGCCGTGTTGTTTGAAATGGTTCTGTTGCCTCCCGGCAGCTTGACCACGTAACCGGTCAGAGCGCCGGCGGCCCACGATTTCTGGATAGACACGGGCACGCTGGTCGCTTTATTGAGGGCGGCGCCCAGACTGCCGGAATCGCCGACGAACAGGTTTTTAATCCCTTCCAACGCAGGTTTCATCGGTTCCTGATTGTACCAGTCTTTGCCGCTGTTGCCGGCAGCTTTATCCTGTCCCGCCAGGCTGTGGCAGGAGAAACAGACGTTATCAACCGACATGCCGTCATTGACGATGTCAAATCGCGATGTATCATCAAGCGCTGGGGCAAAGGCGGAGAGGAGTGTGAGCGAATTGACCGCGTTGCCGGTGATCCTCCTGCGCTGGTTGTTGCCGGCGCCGGACGTCACGACGACGAAGTGGTTCTGATGATCGCCGGCGACCCAGGCGGGGCTGGGAGTAATCGTGATGGTTGCTGTCCCCCCGCCGGTCAGGGTTGTGCCGCTGGCCGGTCGCTGATAGAAGGGGTTGGAGAACACCGAGAAGCGGCTCGGCAAGGTCGAGTTGTGCTCGCCGAATTTATACGTACCGTCCTGACCGCTCACGGAGGATTTACTCCCCAGATCGCCGTTGCCGCCGATCGAGTCATTGTGGCACTTGACGCAGACCGCCCTGAAGGTGGTGGCGCCGAGAGTGGCGTCATTGTATGTCGTGGTGACCGCATAGCCGTGGGTCGAGAAGGTCAGCACCGACGTGGCGTTGGTGAAGGACAACCCGGGGAACGGGATCGGCATGACTTTGCTGTTCCCGTTCGGAGTGACGGCGAACTTGGTCTTTTCCGTCATATGGCAGCTGAGGCAGAGGGTATAATCGTCATTGACGCCTTTGGTCGGGGTCACCGTGGCGCTTTCGCGCAGGTTGAAGGCGCGGCCGGCGGTGGCGGTGGCGGTCACTTTGAATATATCGTGATCGACGTGGCACATCAGGCAGCGCCTGCTGGTCAGGTTGGTGGTAGCGCCGTCCGGAATCAGATTGGTGTAGGCGGCGGTGTCATTGTCCATATAATGCTTGTAGCTGATGGATGCCACGTTGCTGTGCATCGAATACGTGCCGGTCGCGCTGTTATAGAGGTCGCTGTGGCAACCGCCGCAGGCGGAGCCGCCGCCGGATTCACCGCCACCCTCTACCGCCCCGTTGATATGTTTGGACGGATCGCTGAAGCTTACATTATCTCCCGCGACATGGGAGTGGCAGCCGGTGCAGTTCGTACCGGGATCGTGCGCGCCGCCCGGCGGGTAGCCGTGGCACTTTTTGCAGTCGCCCGCGGTATGGGCGGTGGTGCCGAACGTGGTGGTCCAGACCGGTGCAACAACGGTGGAGACGTCGGCGGCCCAACCGTTCTTGAAGCGGGTGTAGTCGTGGCAGTAGACGTTGGAGCAGGTGCCGGTGGCATAGGCGGTAGCAGGTCTACCCCCCTTGAGGTCGGTCGTTGCCAGGGCGCCCCAGGTAGTGATTGCTGCTGATCCGCTCATATGCCCCGCCGCGTTGACCGTGGTCACCGGGGTATGGCATTGACGGCAGGCGATCGGATTGCTGTAGCCGCGCGAAGCGGTCAAATGTTTCTGATGGAAGCCGGGGTCGGCTGTTCCGGCGGTTGTGCGCGAGCCTGGTGCATTGAGGTAGGACGTATACGTACCGTAGACCGCCGGGGCAGCACCAGCGCTGTGGCACTTGGTGCAGAGCATATTGTCCGCATTGGCGGTTCCCCAGGTCGGGGAAAGGCCGCCGTGGCACTTGGTGCTGGAGCAGGTGGTGCCGCTGCCGCTGCCGCCGTAGGTGGCGGCAATCTTGACGTTTTTGGCATTGTTCATGTGGTACACAGCCGACGAGTAGGTCTTCAGCGTGGTGTTATTGGCGGCCGTACCGGCGTGGCAGGCATCACAGGTGTAGCTCGTGCCAAGGATGGCGTTGTTGTTTACATGTTTGACATGGGTGCCGGTGGTCAGTGTGCTGTTGTCGCCGTGACATCCAGCGCAGTTAAGGGTATTGCCCCATTGTGCGTTACCGACACCGGCAACGATGCCGCCTCCGCTGTGGCAGCTGATGTTCGAGCAGGTCTTGCCGGCAACTTTGCCGAAGGTTACGCTCAGGCCGCTGTTGGAGGTGTAGTTGATAAACCGGTCAATGTGCTGGCCACCGGCTACGAGGGTTGTGCCGTTGGTTGTCGTCTTCTGGTGGCATTTGGCGCAGGTGGCCGCACC
>VFJM01000002.1 GCA_009886055.1 Geobacter sp.
CCGCTCTTTTCTACACTCTGCACCCCCGAGTCGCCGGTCGGCGCCTGCATGGTCTCCAGTGAAGGGACCTGCGCGGCTGCCTATAAGTACGGGAGATAGCAGCATGATCCGCAAGATCCTCATCTCTGCCCAGCGCAAAGGCGGCCTCACCACCCACCCCTTTCTAACCGGCACACTGCTGGTTCCGTGGGGGGGGGACTATTTCGCCTATCCGGCTCAGAAAGATCATTGGAAGAGCTAAGGCATGGGCTCTTTTTCCCACATCCTGGCCGGATTTTCACTCGGTTTTCACCATCGCCGTGACCTGCGGCAGCTGCTTGACGACACCCAGCCCAACTCAAATATTCTGGAGCTCGATCCCGGGGCGTTATTCTCTTCCGGTGTCACAGTCCTGGCCCTCGATTTTGACGGTGTTCTGGCTGGCCATGGCGCTGCGGTTCCGCTACCGGAGGCTGTCGCATGGATGAAACGGAGTGAAGCGTTCTTCGGCGGCGACAAGATCTTCATCCTCTCCAACAAGCCGACCAATGGACGGAGACAATGGTTTGCCGAAAATTTTCCCGCGATGCGCTTCATTTCAGGTGTGCGAAAAAAACCGTATCCCGACGGCCTCAAAAAAACAGGGGAACTCGCCGGAGTCCCCCTCTCTTCAATCATGATGGTCGATGACCGCCTGCTGACCGGCTGCCTGGCCGCGCTGGTCGCCGGTGCACGCCCCTGCTACATCCGCCGCCCCTACGTCTTGTTCAGCCACCGTCCGCTGGCCGAACTGTTTTTCTGGCTGCTGCGGGCGGGGGAGCGGACATTTGTGCGTATGGTTTCTTCCTTCTGATCACACTATCGCTGTGCCATCGCACCAGGGCTGAATAATCAGTTCCTTTGTATCAAGGTTGAGGGCAACGAGGTTCCCCATTTCAGGCTGCATCTGGGTAAAAGCCCCGTTATCCAAACGAATATGTCCTGAACAGAGTGAACCCCTGATTACATCCATGGTTTCGATAGAATGCCCGGTGACAAGCTGCCTTCCTCCCAATCTCCCGGTATCAACCGTACTGTTTCGGCTCCAGAGCATCTCGATGACATCCGAATCCCGGACAGGATCATCCACGCTCATATTCAAACCGGCGTGGACAAAGACGAAATCGGTTTCAACACAGATGTACGGCATGGATTCGAGCAACTTAAGGAATTGCACGGGGAATGCGCCTGGATTGTTCACTCCGAAACTCTGCAATGTTTGCCTTCCCCATTCATCAAAATACATCATCGAATACATGTCATGTTCGTTGAGTATGAACCGCAGCAGCATGTCATCATGGTTTCCGCGCAGCGGATGGACATCGTATCCGGCATTCAACAGATTGCAGATGGTTTCAAGAACCCCCATGCTGTCAGGCCCACGATCGACATAGTCACCCAGCAGAAACAATTCATCACCGTAACGGAAATTGATCTTGTCAAGTAATGCCATGAACGTTCGGCTGCCGCCATGTATGTCAGTGATGGCATATCTCATCTCTTGGCTCGCGTGCAGGCGTTTTCCAGACTGCTTTCATCTCTCAGAATTTCACTTCCCCAGCGCTTTCTCAATGTGATCGCACAGCGTTTTCAGCACCTTGATACGGGCATAATATTTGTCATTGGCCTCGACCAGCGTCCAGGGGGCTATTTCTGTGCTGGTGCGATCGATCATGTCGCAGACCGCCAGTTCATACTCGTCCCATTTCTCCCGGTTGCGCCAATCATCCTCGGTAATCTTGTAGCGTTTGAAGCCGATCTTCTCCCGTTCCTTGAAACGCTTCAGCTGTTCAGCCTTGGTGATGGAAAGCCAGAATTTCACGACGACGGTTTTATTACGTACCATCTGCTCTTCAAAATCATTGATTTCACCGTAGGCCCGTATCCAGTCCTTGTGTTCGCAATACCCCTCAACCCGCTCCACCAGAACACGCCCATACCAGGAGCGGTCAAAGATGGCAAAACGGCTTTTACGGGGAATATTGCGCCAGAATCGCCACATATAGGGCTGGGCACGCTCTTCCTCGGTCGGTGAGGCGACCGGGATGACCCGGTATTGACGGGCATCAAGCGCCTGGGTGATGCGACGGATACTGCCACCCTTGCCGGCCGCATCGTTCCCCTCAAAGACCACCACGACCGACAGTTTTTTAAAGTCGGGGTGACGGGTCAGCAGATTGAGCTTCCCCTGATATTTTTCCAGCTCACGTTCGAACTCGGCTTTTTTCAGTTTTTTTGACATGTCCAGCGTTTGCAGGATCAACAGGTTATCGATGGTCGGAAGGATGGGGGGAATAGGTTCTACATGGCAGGTGGGCTCCGGGGCATCGAGGCGCTGACGCATGGCAGCGAGGATCGCCTTGCCGATAGTCAGATAGCGATAGCGGGGATCGGTTCCCTCGACGATTGTCCAGGGTGATTCGGCCGTGCTGGTTGAGCGGAGCATCCGTTCGGACACTTTGTGGAACTTGTCATACTTCTTGTAGTGATCCCAGTCGGTATCGGTGACTCTCCAGCGCGTACTGGAATCCTTTTCCAGGAGCTTGAGCCGTTTTTTCTGTTCGTCCCTGGACAGGTGCAGCCAGAATTTGAGTACCAGAGCCCCCTCGTCGCAGAGCATCTTTTCGAAACGGATGATCCGCTCCAACTGCTGATCCAGCTCGGCGTTCTTGATCGTGCCGTAGACATTCTCCACCAGCGGCACCGAATACCAGGTACCGATGAAGACGCCAACCTTCCCCCGGGGGGGGAGAACCCGCCAGTAGCGATACATCTGCGGACGTTCCAGCTCCTCATCGGTCAGGTCACGCAGGGCGTGGGTCTCAATGTGTCTCGGGTCCATCCACTCGTTGAGGAGATTAACCGTTTCCCCCTTGCCGGCGCAATCGACACCGGCAACCAGGATGATCACCGGAAACTTTTTCGCCTGGAACAGATCGAGCTGGGCATCCAGGAGCCCCTCACGCACCCCGGGGACCTCCTTCTTCCAAAACTCTTTGCTGATCTTGTGGCCCAGTTCGGCGGATTCAAACATGATCCCCTCCCGGCGTAGCGTGGATGCGGTCCAACCAGAGAATTATACCAGTTTATTATTTTCCCGCCAGCTCCTTTGATCTGAGGCAGGCAGCTTCGACGGCATTCATGACAACGCCGCGAAAACTTCCGCTTTCAAGAGCGTGCAGCGCTGCGATGGTCGTCCCCCCCGGAGACGTAACCTTTTCCTTCAACAGGGCCGGATGTTCGCCGGTCTCGACAACCATCCTGGCCGCACCAAGGACAGTTTGAGCAGCCAGCCGGGCGGCCACATCACGCGGCAGACCGTTCTTGACACCGGCATCGGCCAGCGCCTCGATGAACGTAAACACATAGGCCGGACCGCTGCCGGAAAGACCGGTGACGGCATCCATCAGCTTCTCTTCGACAGAGAGCGCGGTTCCGGTCAGGGCAAAAATCCGGCGGGCAAGATCCAGGTCATCCGAAGAGGCTGTACGCCCCGAGCAGACGGCGGTCGCCCCCGCTCCTATAAGAGCAGGAGTATTGGGCATCGCCCGTATGACGCGGCAGCCGGGGGTCAGATTGGCTTCAATCTTCGCACTCGGAATGCCGGCCATGATTGAAATCACCAGTTTGTCCGGGGTAATGACCGGTTCAAGCAGGGCGAGAACACTCTCCGCCTGTTGCGGCTTGATCGCCAGGATAACAACCTCGCCCCATTCTGCCGCTTCTGCCGCATCACCTACAACCCGCACGTTCGGAAACAGTGCAGTCAGCTCGTCCCGCCGTTTGGGACTGATTTCCGCCACACAGATTTCGACACCGCCAGCTTCACGCACCAGCCCCCGCATAATTGCTTCGGCCATGTTGCCACCGCCGATAAAAGCGATTTTACGTAGAGTCAACATCCCGTTCCTCCCCTTATTCACTGGATTACACTGCTTCTCGTCACCAGGGCAACGCCGACACAGATCAGACAGATTCCGGCCCAGCGCATGCCGCCGACATGTTCACCAAGATACCACTGCGCCAGGAAGGCGACCACCAGGTAGCTGAGCGCCTGGAGGGGGAGGGCTACCGAAAGATCCTCCCACGACAGCACCGCCAGCCAGAGACCGAAATACACCGCCTGCAGCGCCGTACCAAGAATCAGGCGCCAGTTGCTCAAGGCCTTGAATACGGTGTCGATGATCTGCCGCAGACCCATCGTCGAGATATCGCCGCCACCCTTCATCCCCTGCGTCAGGAAGATGTCGCCGACCGCCCCGGCGGTTATTGCAATCAGCATGACAACCAGCGTCTTCAGCATTTTACCTCTCCGCGGTAGTTTTGTATCGGTATCTGCAACTCGCTCAGCCGTTGCCTGACGGTCAGGCTTGTGATAGCGGCCAACTCTTCCTGATGGCGATAATCCGGCATGCGGCGGCTGATCTCGGCATCGGGCAGAATTCCGGGATGAAAATAAATTTCCGTCAGACCTTCCTGGAGACCGTCAACCATCTTAAGGATATACTCCTCCGTCATCCGTCCCGAACTGAGCACTCCTTTGACCTCGGATGCATACTGAATCCCCAACTGGTCAAGCTCCGGGCGGGCATGATCGGTCAGAAACCCGAATATCAGTTTTTCGAGAGTTTTCCCGATTTTCCGCTCTCGGTCAAAGCGCAGGTTATGGGAAAGCCGCTCCCGCGCCAGGCGAAATGTGGTGATACCATAGCGAGGCATCAGTTCGACCAGAATCCTGAACACCGTTGGATGCAGATGCATGTTCAGGTGTCCGTCGAGGTGAGAAAGCACGATACCGGCATCGAGTACCCGCACGATCTGAGCCTCTATCTCCCGTTTCAGCTGGCAGTAGAGGCCTCTATCAAAAAAATAACGGATACCGGCCATGACGGGATTATCGCTGAAGTTGCCTTCCGCATCCACCAGATCGGGTAATTCAGCCGGCGGCAGCACCGCTCTCCCCTGAACGAGCGTCAGGTGCAGCCCGATCTGGAGGGCGGGATTGCGCCGGGCAATGCCGACAGCCTCGTCAAACGCTGCCGCACCCGGCATGATCGAAGCGCCGGTCAGGAGCCCTACCTTCCAGGCCTTCTCAACCGCACGGTTGACGCCGCTGGAAAGTCCGAAGTCGTCAGAGGTGATGATCAGCCGTTTCATTTACAATCCGAACAAGAGTTCTTCCGCTTCCTCATATATTCGAGGTACTGTTTCCCTTCCTTAAGCAGCTTCCGCCGTTCATCGCCGTCGATTATCATCCGGGCGATGCTGCGGGCGATGTATTTCGGGCGGAAATAGAATTTGTTGTAGAACTCTTCGACCGAGTTGAAAATTTCCGTATTGGAGAGGTTCGGATAGTTGATGACGCACTTCTGGTGGCCGCTGTCATCGAGAAAACTATCCGAGGATATCCACCCCTCCTGCATGCAGAGCGTGTAAAACTCGGTTCCCGGATAAGGTGAGGCGAGTGAGGCCTGAATCGAATTGAGATCGAGCTGCTTGGCAAATTCAATCGTTTGCCGGATGGTGTCCCTGGTCTCGCCCGGCAACCCCATGATGAACGCGCCGTGAATCGACAGCCCCAGCTTTTTGCAATCCTTGGCAAACTGCACCGCCTGGTCAACGGTGACCCCCTTTTTGATATTCTTCAGGATCTGGTCATTGCCGCTTTCAAAACCGACCACCACATGGCGCAGCCCTGCCTCGCGAAGTGTTTTCAGCGTTTCATAATCGGTATTGGCGCGGGCGTTGATCGTCCAGGATATGCCGAACGGCTTGATCAGTCCGGCAATTTCGCGGGCATGTTTCCGGTCAGCGGTAAAGGTGTCGTCGTCGAAAGAGAGCTCGCGCATTTCAGGGATATTGTCCACGATCCATCTAATCTCTTCATACACGTTCTGAGGCGACCGGACCCGCATGGTGCGGCCGGAAAAGGTCTGCGGCCAGAGGCAGTAGATGCAGTGGGAGGGACAGCCGCGACTGGAATAGATCGAAACGTAGGGATTCTTGAAATGCGGGATGACGTATTCCGCGATCGGCAGATCCCGTTTATAGACTGGCGCCACAAACGGGAGTGCGTCCAGGTCGGCTATCGGAGGGCGGTCGGGAGTATGCACGATCTTCCCCTCCTCCATGAAACTTATGCCGTCCACCCGCTTCCACTCGCGCCCTTCACAGAGCTCCTTGGTGGAGTAATCGAACTCGCCACGACAGACGATATCGATAACCCCGTTTCCGGCACGGAGCGACTCATCCGGCAGGACGGAAACATGCGGACCGGTCAACACCGTGACGATGCCCGGCTTGACCTCCTTGATGCGGCGGGCGGTCTCGATGTCGATCTGCAGCGTCGGTGTGGAGGTGTACATCACCACCATGTCGAATCCCTTGGCGATTGCGAGGCACTCCTCCAGAGAAAGCTTCTGTACCGGCGCATCAACGACGCGGCTCCCCTCAATCATGCCGGCAGGAAAGCAGAGCCAGGTCGGATACCAGAAGGAGGTCACTTCACGGGAAGCCTGATAGCGGGCACCGGCGCCGCCGTCGAAGTCCTCAAATGTCGGAGGGTTTAAAAAAAGCGGTTTCATTACAGCTCCTTGCATCTATAACAGCTGCACAGGAATAGCAGGTATTCGGGCGTAAAGTCAAGATTTACACACTGGTGAAAAAATCAGGGCACCCGAAATGGGTGCCCTGATAACCGAGACAGTATCAAGTATTGAAATTACTTCTTGCCAAGCGGCTTAGCTGCAGCTTTCTCGCTTTTCTCCGGCTGTTTGGCTATGACACGGTCCTTAATCTGCTCGTACAGCGGGACTGGGAGAACTTTACGCGATTTAAGCTGGGTTTTGTTGGCGTACGGACGACCGGCAATAATCTTGGCGGCAAACGCGTCACCGACTCCGGGAATTGCTTTCAGCCCGTCAGCAGTGGCGGTGTTAATGTCAACAAGCGTGGTCTTCGCTGATATTTTCGCATCGGCAGCTTTACCTTTTATATCATCCTTAGCAGCTGCAGTAGCTTTGGAGTCAGCTTTTACAGCGTCTCCCGCTGTCTTCGCAGGGGCTTTTACATCAGCGGCAAAGCCCAGACCGGCAGACAACAGCAGCGAGACGGCAATCAGAGCGGTTTTGGAAAAATAATTCATCGAGTACCCCCAAAGTTAAATGTAATTGCCGTTCTTCTACAAACAACATCCGAATTTGTCAATCAGGATTTTATGCGAAGATACTATCTCCCCGCCAGCCAGGCGGAAAGATTGGCTGCCAATCTGCCGTTGTCCTTATCAAGATAACGGTTCTGGAAGATGGCATCATCACCAAACACGACAAAGCCGCCAGCCCCGAGCGTCCCTGAAACGACAACCGGGAAAACTCCGCTCGCATCGCCTGCCGAATACTTTTTGTTGCCATCGAGATCCACCCAGGCATCAGGAGACGTTTGTGCCAGCGGCGTCCCGGCTTTGCCCGGATCGAGAGCCCAGCAGCCGTAGACGGAGAAGTGCGTCAGACCGGCAAACAGCGGAGAACCGGACAGAGCGGTGACTCGAAAGTTGGTATCCGCATCAATCACGTTGTTGCGCTCGTGCAGCACGGCATTGGAGTGATCCAGATCAAGTCGGGCCAGTAATCCCGCCAACGGGGGGCCGACATGAAGCATCGCCGCAAGCCGCCCCCCTCGCCCGATAAACCGCGCGACCGCCTCGACCTCTTCAGACGTCAACGATTCAAAGGGGCCGGAGATGACAAGAGCGGCGGCATCTTTCAGGGCGGCATCGTTCAATGGTTTCTTTATTGCCGCAACGTGTGTTCCCTGGCCACGCATGATGTCAGCGAATTTTGACAACTGCAGCTCGCCCGTTTCTTCTATCAGAAATCGCTGGTTATGCCCCTGGTCAAACAGAATTCGCGCCCCGTTTTCGCCCGCGAGGGCACTCCCCGCCGAAAACAGCAGAGCCAAAACGACCATACAGATACTCGATATTTTGTTCATAAACAGAAAACACCTCCTTAAAGGACTATTTAAGTCTTTTATAGCGGCGGCCGCCAGGGATTGCAAGAAAATCTTTTCCTTGCCGGTCTGATTATGGTAGGTAATCAGGAGATTTTGCAGAGCCGGCTGGTATTACAACATTCACCATTTTAATAGATCAAAGGAGAAGAAACCGATGAGCAGCAAGAAGCCTGAATTAACCTTCAAGTACGTGTTCAATTACGGCTACAACCCAACCTACGTAAACGGTGCCCAGGGGGGCTTTTCACCCCGCGGTGAAATGGTAATCAACTTCTACCTTGAGCGTCAGCCCCTGCCGGATGCCATTTCACATGAAATTACTCCTGAAGGCGCAATAGGTCGTGAAACCGGCGTAGAACCAAAAAACCTGTCCAACAGCATGGTTCGTTTCATAGACACCGGTGTTGTCATGAGTTACGAAAATGCAAAAGTATTCCATGCATGGATGGGGGAAAAACTGCGGGAAGTCGAGGAAATGCACAAGGCCCGCACCGAGTTTGAACAATCACCGGCTGGCGGCCAGGCATAACCGAGAGGCAAAGGGATTTACTGAAGATCATGACAGGGCGGTGTTGTATGAATAAGGTGAACGCAATTCTTGCAGCGCTTTCTTTTTTTTGTATGGTCAGCCATGCGGCTGCGTTCCCGATCCCGGAGCGGTTGGAGTTTGAGCTTTCCTATACCGGAATCACAGCCGGTCATGCCGTCCAGGAAGTCACGCAGGAC
This sequence comes from Geobacter sp., assembly GCA_009886055.1. GTDB lineage: Bacteria > Desulfobacterota > Desulfuromonadia > Geobacterales > Pseudopelobacteraceae > JACRCG01. Next base: position 8,755 of record VFJM01000002.1, read on the forward strand.
GGCACAGATATCCATATTGTTTCCACGGCAAAATCAGCCGATTGGCTGCGCTTCTTTTTCCCGGTTGATGACCGGATCGAATCCTTTCTGACATCAGGCTCTCCCCCTCTGAACATAGGTTCACCCCGGCTGTATAAGGAACGGAAACATGAAGGGAGGACGATAACCGATCGGGAAGCACGCTTTGATCGCCAAAAGTTCGAAGTAACAACCATCGATCACCGGAACAAGAGTGAGAAAAAACAGGCCATCACCAAACGGACGTACGACACCCTCTCCAGTTTCTTCTACTTTCGCACGGTGCCGCTGCAGGTGGGGACTTCATATTTCATAGACATCTATGACTGCAAACGGCTCTGGAACACCGAAGTCAAGGTGCTGCGCAGGGAAGAGCTCGTTACCCCTCTGGGACGCTTCAAAACAATAGTGATCCATCCTCTCTTGAAATCTGAGGGGATTTTTGCCCGGACGGGAGATATGTTCATCTGGCTGACTGATGATGACCGCAGGATTCCGGTACAGATGAAATCGAAGGTCATCGTAGGAAGTATAACCGCCACCCTGACCGGGGGGAGTTACTGGCCGGGCAGAAAATAAACCCGCGGTAAAAATTCTTCCTTTATCCGCTCCGGCGTGGTATAAATAAGTACCAGATAACAATGTTTTATTGAGTTCAGGAGCTTATCAATGATTGATTTCAAAGGCGTGCACAAATGGTTCAAGAACCTGCACGTACTTAACGACATCAACCTGCATGTCACTCCCGGTGAAGTGCTGGTGGTGTGCGGACCTTCAGGTTCCGGCAAGTCCACCCTGATCCGCACGATCAATCAGCTTGAACCGATCAACGAAGGGTCCCTGATCGTGGACGGCATGGATCTCTCCGACAAAAAGACCGATCTCAACAAGCTGCGGGCCGAGGTAGGTTTCGTTTTCCAGCAGTTCAATCTGTATCCGCACCTCTCGGTTATCAGTAACATCACCCTGGCTCCTACCAAAATCCGTAATGTCCCGAAAAAAGAGGCTGAAGAGCAGGCTATGGTGCTGCTTACCCGGGTCGGGCTGGCCGAAAAGCGGGACGCATACCCTTCGCAGCTCTCCGGCGGCCAGCAGCAGCGGGTGGCCATTGCCCGTGCTCTGGCGATGAAACCCCGCATCATGCTGTTCGACGAACCAACTTCAGCCCTCGATCCCGAGATGATCGGTGAGGTACTGGCGGTCATGAAAGACCTGGCACTTTCCGGCATGACCATGATTGTAGTGACGCACGAGATGGGTTTTGCCCGGGAAGTGGCGCATCGGGTGGCGTTCATGGCGGACGGAGTTGTACTGGAAGAGGCCACGCCGGAAGAGTTCTTCCTGCGACCGCAGCACCCCCGCGCCCAACAGTTCCTGCGCCAGCTTCTGACACCGATGCAGAGCGCATGCCCCTGATTCCGGCTTACCGGAAATCCTACCCCTGATAAACATGGATAGTGCGTTAGCCAAATTATTTTCTGCCAGAAAAGCGCAAAATATAATTTGTACCGTATTAACCACCACACAAAGGAGAAAGCACAATGAAAAAACTGGCAACGTTGTTTATGATCATGGCCCTGGCTACATTAACCGCCACGGCCGCACTGGCCGGAGACACTCTGGCTGACGCAAAGAAGAAAGGGGTACTGGTGGTTGGCTGCAAGGATTCCCTCCCCCCCTTCGGTTACATTGACGAAAAAAGCCGCCAGATCGTCGGCTACGACATCGATTTCGTCAACGCCATCGCCAAGAAAATGGGCGTAAAGGTTGAGCTTAAACCGGTTACCTCAGCAAGTCGTATGCCGCAGCTGCAGGAAGGTCACATCGATATCATCGCAGCGACCATGACCAAGAATGCCGAGCGGGCCAAAGTCATCGATTTCAGTCACACCTATTTCTTTACCGGCCAGAAATTCATCACCAAGAAGGGTACCGTCAAGAGCCTGAAGGATCTGGAAGGCA
>VFJM01000162.1 GCA_009886055.1 Geobacter sp.
TCGCGGTCGCGGAATTCATCCTGGAATTTCATGCCGGGTTTCATGCCAGGTTTCATGACATATCCTCGGCAGAAAAAACTTCCCGCATCAGACGCAGGGTTTCCTCGGCGTATGCTTCATCCAGACGGGAAATGGCAAAACCGGCATGAACGATAACATAATCGCCGACCGCCACCTCTTCGCCCAGCAGCATGACGCTGGCTTCTTTCTGCACGCCATCCACTTCGGCGACGATGCTGTCGCCCTTTTTGCTCAAAATTTTCATCGGAACGCCTAGACACATATCAGAACTTTCTCCTTCCTGCAATTGCAGCCTGTCCCAAGGCGATACCGCCGTCATTCGGCGGCACCAGGCGATGGGTGAAAACGTGCAGCCCCTTTCGGGTGAGGGCAGTATATATCATTTCACTCAAAAGGCGATTCTGAAAAACACCACCCGAGAGAATAACACGGTCCAGGGCGGTAGTGCCGGAGATAAGCAGGCAGACGTCGGTTGCGGCAGATGCAACGGTCTGGTGAAAGCGATGAGCAATGGCGGCAGTCTCGATGCCGGCATCGATATCGGTCAGTATTCCCGGGAACATCGAGGAAAAGTCCAGCTGGAGGGGCTCTTCTTCATTGAAAACGATGGAGTATGGGTAACTTGCCGTTTTTCCTTCATCATTGCTCTCCGCCAGTGCCTCAAGTTCGATTGCTCCCTGCCCGTCATACGACACAGTATGTCGCAGGTTGAGGAGCGCAGCTACCGCATCAAACAAACGCCCGCAACTGGAGGTCAGCGGTGAATTGATCCCGCGTCTCAGCATCTGGGCAAAAAGCGCCCGTTCCTTCTCCGGGAGATGGAGGGCGGCCGGGTGATCGATCGTAAAAGCTGCTTCTCCTATTGCCTGATACAGATAGGACATGGCCATGCGCCACGGTTCGCGCACGGCGGCGTCCCCACCCGGCATCGGCGCCGGCCGGAAGTGCCCTGCGCGCCGGTAGCCGTCGTACCCCCCCGCCAGAAACTCTCCCCCCCAGACCGTGCCGTCAGCGCCATAGCCGGTGCCGTCGAATATAATCCCGATCACATCGCCATCCAGCCCGTTTTCCGCCATGCAGGAGGCAAGGTGGGCGTGGTGGTGCTGTACCAGTGTCAGCGGGATACCTGAATCCTCGGCAAAACGGGATGAAAGATAGTCGGGATGCAGGTCGCAGGCGACCAAACCCGGCTTGAACCCCAGTATTCCGGACAGATGCGTGACTGTATGACCGAACGAGTCGAAGGTGGTCTGGTTCTGAAGGTCGCCGATATGCTGGCTGAGAACGGCGCGGTCGCCATTAGCGAGGCAGACGGCGCTCTTCAGCTCGGCTCCCGCCGCAAGCAGCGGCGGCACCGGGAAGGGGAGTGTGACGGCACGCGGGGCATACCCCCGGGCGCGGCGATAAAAGAGCGGTTTCCCCTGAAAAACGCGCATCACCGAATCATCGCTGCGAATATGAATCGGCCGGTCATGGAGCAGAAAATAGTCGGCAATGCCGGCCAGGCGCTGCAGCGCTTCACCGTCTTCAAAGGCCACCGGCTCGTCGGAAATATTGCCGCTGGTCATCACAAGCGCCTGGAAATTGTCCCGCATGAGCAGATGGTGCAGCGGTGCATAGGGGAGCATCAAACCAATCCAGCCGTTATGGGGGGCGATCAGTGCCGAAAGCTCACTGTCGGGGCGTTTTCTGACGATGATAATCGGGGCTTCCGGAGAACTCATCAGCCGCTCTTCCAGCTCGCTGGTCAGCGCCAGTTCGCGGGCTGACTCAAGGGAGGGCACCATGACGGCGAACGGTTTTTCATCGCGTTTCTTTCGCTCCCTCAACCGCCCAACCGCATCGTCGTTGCAGGCATCAACCGCCAGGTGGTAACCGCCGATTCCCTTGACCGCAAGAATTGCGCCGTTCTTGAGCAGCTCTATACTCTGTGTGACCGCAGCGTCTCGTACGGCAATCATTTCACCTGCGAAAGTAAGCAGGCTCACCTGAGGTCCGCAAATATGGCAGGCGATCGGCTGGGCATGGAAACGCCGGTCGAGCGGATCCCGGTATTCGCGCAGGCAGTCGGGACAGAGCGGAAAAGCGGCCATGGTCGTGTTGGGGCGGTCGTACGGGATTCCGGTGATGATACTGTAGCGGGGACCGCAGTTGGTGCAGGTTATGAACGGATAGCGGTAGCGCCGGCCGGCCGGGTCGAACAGTTCCCGCAGACAGTCGGAGCAGAGAGCAGAATCGGGGGTTATCTGGATATCACAGCTGCCGCCTCCGCTCGGGAGTATCGTAAAAGATTGATCGTCATCAGCGGGGATATCTGTGCGGAGATGAGAGGTTATAACCGCCAAAGGGGGAAGGGAGTTCCGGACCGCATCGTCAAAGGTGTCCAGCCGGTCACCGGTCCCCTGTATCTCGATCTCGACACCGGCCGGAGTGTTGCGCACCCAGCCGGTCAGATTCAGCTCATGCGCCAACCGGTACACAAACGGGCGGAAACCGACCCCCTGAACGATCCCCTGAACCGTGTGCCGCCGGCGATGTGTCAGCGGTGTGCTCCGGTGCTCAGCCACTGGTACCACGCCTCCATCCCTTCGCCGCTCTTCGCCGATACTTCGAAGATGATAATGCCGGGGTTGACGCGGAGTGCGTACTCCCTGCATGCTTCAACATCAAAATCAGTGTGCGGCAGCAGGTCGGTCTTGTTGAGCAGCATGACGGTCGAGTTGCGGAACATCTGGGGGTATTTGAGCGGTTTGTCCTCTCCTTCGGTGATCGAAAGAACGGCGACCTTGTGGTGTTCCCCCAGATCGAAGGCGGCAGGGCAGACCAGGTTGCCGACATTTTCGATCAGCAGCAGATCGAGGTTGTCGAGGTCAAAACTTTCGGTGCCGTGCATGATCATATGGGCGTCCAGATGGCACCCGGCGCCGGTGTTGATCTGACGGACCGGGACTCCGGTGGCGGCGATGCGCCGGGCGTCGTTGTCGGTCTGCTGGTCACCTTCGATAACGGCGCAGCGCATCTTGTGCGACAGCTCACGCAAGGTACGTTCCAGCAGGGTCGTCTTGCCGGAGCCGGGAGAGCTGACCAGATTCAGGACAAAAATCCCCTTCTCCTTGAACAGGGCGCGGTTAAAGCCGGCCAGACGGTTGTTTTTACCCAGGATATCTGCTTCGATGGCGATGGTCGTCCGCGTTCCGGATTCAGTGCCGTGCCGGTGAGAATGTTTGCCTTCGTGGGAGTGTTTGCCAGAGTGATCGTGGCTGTGTGTGTGACCATGATCGCTGTCGTGGTGATCGTGATCGTGATGATCGGCCGAGGAACATCCGCAGGTTGTGCACATGGGGGACTCCTGAAACGTCGTTTCGAAACAAGGTATCAGGTTCTCACGACAGATGCAATATCAGTTGCTTCAGGGTTCTGTTTACATTTTTCCGAACTGCAGCTGGTACAACCGGGAATAGATTCCTCCTGCGCGCAGCAGCTCTTCGTGTGTACCCTCTTCTGCCTTGATTCCGTGCTGTATGGTGACGATACGGTCTGCATCTTGAATGGTGGAAAGGCGATGGGCGATGACCAGTGAGGTGCGCCCATGCATCATCCCCTTGATCCCCTCCTGAATCATCTGCTCCGAAGAACTGTCGATGCTGGCGGTAGCCTCGTCAAGCACGAGGATCTCCGGATCGAAGGCGACGGCCCGGGCAAAGGAGATCAATTGCTTTTCGCCGACGGAAAAATTGCTCCCCCGTTCGCGCACCTCTTCTTCGTAGCCGCGTGGCTGCCGGTCGATGAAACGGTTAGCCCCGACCGCCGCTGCTGCCTGACGAACGCGTTTACGGGCCTGTTCGTCACCCAGGCTGATGTTGAACTCGATGCTTCCGGCAAACAGGCAGGGATCCTGGAGAACAACACCGACACGGCGGCGCACCTCTGCCAGGTCGAGGTCCCGAATGTCGGTCCCCTGCAGGAGAATACTGCCGCGCTCGATTTCATACAGACGTGTCAGCAGACGGGTAATGGTCGTTTTACCTCCGCCGCTTTCACCCACGATTGCGATCCGCTCGCCGCGCTGAACCGCCAGGTTGAAGCCGCTCAGTATGTCGTTCCCGATCTGATAGGAAAAGGATACATCACGGAATTCGATGAGGGGGGTGAACGGTGCGGGGTGAGGCGTGAGGCTGGTTTCTCCGGGGGCATCTACTCCTGGCTCTTCACTCGATCTTTTCCCCTCACTCTTTTCAGTGTCCAGCAGGGCAAATATCCGCTCCAGTGATGCCATAGCCCCCTGCATGACCGAATATTTTGCTGAAAGATCGCGGATGGGAGCGAAAAACTTTTCGATATATTGAATGAAGGCGACCAGCACGCCGAAGGTCACGGCTCCCTTCATGATCTCGCCGCCGCCGTACCAGATAATCAGTGCCACGGCAATTGACGAGAGCGCCTCAACCAGGGCATACAGGGATGCATCCCAGAAGATGACCGGCATATTGGCATCGCGATACGATGCGTTCAAAAGGGAGAAGCGCCGCTCTTCATCCCGTTCGCGGTTGAAGATCTGGATGATGCTGATGCCGGAGATGCATTCGTTGAGGAAAGCATTCAGCCCCCCCAGACGGGCGCGCACCTCCCGGAATGATTTTCTCATGCGGCGCCGGAAGGTATAGGCGACATACAGCAGAACAGGCAGAACGGAAAAGGTCACCAGCGACAGCTTCAGGTTCATCCAGAGCATGACGGAGATAATTCCGATCAACAGCAGGATGTCACCGATGATGGTGATGATGCCCGAGGCAAACATTTCGCCCAGCACCTCTATGTCGCTGGTCAGCCGGGTGACCGCGCTCCCGGTCGGCACGCGGTCGAACCAGGAAACCGGCAGATGCATGACGTGACGGTACAGTTCCGAGCGCATGTCCGACATGACCCTCTGACCGACCGACTGCAGCAGATACACCTCCAGAAAGGACAGGAGCGATTCGGCCAGCAGGATACCGAGGAAGCCAAGTGCTATTTTTTCCAGTCCGGCCAACGTTCCGGTGATGATGTGGCTATCGATGGCGAGTTTGATAATCCATGGCTGCGCCAACCGGCAGGCGGCAACGAGCGGCAGTATCAGCACCACGACCGTGATCGACAGCCGGTAGGGGGCCACATAGCGCGCAAAGCGCCGTAACAGGGCGGTGTCGTATGCCTTGCCGGCTATTTCCTCTTCGTAAATTCCGCCGTGATGCATAGATATGAGTCCATCTAAAGGTGAGAGTCGAGAAACACTGTATCAGTTTTTTCGGTTTGAGTGAAATAGCAAAGGAGGTTTTGGGTGCAGGCGCCAAATATGATGGAACTTCCTATCCTCGCGAAGCCAAGGTAGAGTTTGGTTTGAGTACAATCTTCTGATCCTTAATACATCAAGAATATAAAAAGTCCGTAATCCTGAATGATTCCGGACTTTTTTACATCATGTCAACCGGATCAATATCGACGGAAATGCGGACCGTTGAGACGACCGCCACTCGCTGCCGCCAGGCGGCGAGCAATCGATGGAGATCACCACGATTCAGTGCTTTGAGCAGGATCTGGCGGCGAAAACGGTTTCTCAGGCGGTAGATGGGGGAGGGTGCCGGGCCGAGGATCTCAACCCGGGTCCTCAGTTCTGCTTTAAGCTGCGCGAGCGTACGTGCAGTGGTGTCGGCCTGTTCGGAGACGTTCTGTTCCGACAGACCGGAAAGGGCAAATGCCGCCAGAAATGCGAAGGGGGGATAGCCGGCCTCCCGGCGAAACTCCAGCTCCTGCCGGTAAAATCCGGCCGCATCATGTTCCGCGGCAGACCGGATCGCATAATGCTCCGGGTCAA
>VFJM01000036.1 GCA_009886055.1 Geobacter sp.
AACTGCGCATTCCCGAAGTGGGGATCGTGGCAGTCGACGCAGTGCAACAGCTTCGCCGCAAACTTGTCATGCATCGCGGCAGCAGTTCTTTTCTCGCGGTGGCATGTCCCGCACACCTTCTCGGGAGGCGACTTTAACAGCTTCGGAAAATTGGCCGTGTGTGGTTCATGGCAGGCAAGGCAATCTGCGGTGGCAACCGGGCCATGAATGTACGTCCCTTTGACAAAGTTGGTATGGCAGACAAAGCAGAGTTCGTTTTTCGGTAGGATTAGCCCCCCTTGTTTCGATTTGTCATGGCAATCGTCACATTGCTTGTCCTGATAAGGGAGATGTGTCGATGCTGCCGGCCCCTTCTCTGTTTCCTTATGCAACAGCTCGGCCTTGGCATCGGCAACTCGTTTTTCGGCATACTCCTTACAAAGCTGCTCGGGAGGCGGAAGGGCCGGCACGCCGTCGAAGATGGTTGATGTCACTTTGTGCCTGGAGATGGGATCACAGCCCGACAGGACCAGTACCGCACATACCGCACATACCGCACACACGCCTATGTATCTAAAACCCTTCATTCATATATCCTGCAACAGTTCGCATTTACTCATCTTTACCCTTCTCTTTGACTTCCTTCAGCTGTGGCGCGGGCTTGTCATAGATACTGTAATTGGCACCCTTCTTGATCCCCACTCCGTACACTGACACTTTCGCATTGCCAAACTGGTTTGTCACGAAAACCAGAGTCTCAATCTCAAAAGAGGGATCGGCATATTGCTTGAAATAGGGGAGCATCTCCCTGGTCACCGCAATACCGACCGGTAAATTCATGGAGCCGGTCGTCAGGCCGGGGGCGCCAAAAGGAATGAGCAGCTGTCCAGCTTCAGTAAATATACTAACCAGCTGCATGCCGTTATCGACAACATAGATGCGGCCTTCCGGATCAACCGCAATGCCTTTCGGACGGGCAAAGTCTCCGAATGAATCGCCGAGCTTTCCGAATGAACTGAGAACATGTCCGTCCTTGTCCAGCTTCACCACATTTGCGGCAGTAATATTGGTCACATAGATTGCGCCATGTGAATCGAACGTCATGGCCGTCGGCAGCGCAAGGACAACTTTGTTTTCTTCATTCTTTCCGATCGTTCTCGACAGTTCCCCTGTCCTTCGGTCGAACAGTTTGATATCATTAGCAGCCATGTCAAGGATATAGACAAACTCTTCATCGACGGCAACATCGCCCGGCTTCAGCTTAAGGTCACGCCCGATTTCCCGCAATAATCCGCCGGTGGCATCATACACAAGAACCATTTTGCGCTCTGCATCTGCAATATACATATTGTCAGCGGCATCAAAGACAATATTGATCGGTTTTTTCATTCCCTTGAGTTTTTTGCCATCAAGGGAAATGAATGATTTCTTGTCCGGCTCGATGACGATGATCCTGCCGCTGAGATCACAAACATAAATCTTCCCTTTATTGACCGTCACACCATACGGCTTGTAAATTGATATGTTTTTCTCTTTTTCTTCTTTTCCGACCAGCCAGAGCAATGTCGAAGTTTTCTTTTCCACCAGATCCTCGGAACCGCTGAAAGACGTTAGATACTCGACCCTGGGAAGATCTGGCGGCGGCGGGAAGAAAATCGGCCCCTTCGGTTGCGCAATCCGAGTTGCGCACCCCGTGATGGCCACGGTAAACATGAAGCAGACGGCAAAGGAAAGCATCTTTCCCGAAATGAACGCGCGACCGATAATATTTCTAAACATTTTAGCTCCTTGCGCTGGATACTGATTGTTTTTCCTTTCAGATCGGGACAACGTTACTGCAGATATTTCTCCGGCTTCTGTCGGTCATACTTGAAAGCCCTATGGCAGCCGGGCGCGCAGCTTCCCCCCGTCGGGGTAATAGTAAAATTGACCGGTATCTTCCAGTCGCCGAACCTTGACCCTTCCTTGCTGATCATTTTTTCACCGTTGCTCGCATGTGGTTCGTGGCAGATGCGGCATGTGCGTCCTTTGCGATTGTTGACCACATGCACATAGTGGAGGTTTCGGCTGCCGTTGCGGAAGCCGGTATAAAGAGTGGTATCGGCGAAGCGGAGAAGGTTCTTTTCATGACAGCTCAGGCATACCCCATAGATCCCTTCCTTGTAGGGAGCATAGATGCCGGCGGGATAGCTTCCCCGGAGCATCCGGAAGTCATCCGAACCGTGCGGGTCATGGCATGCCTTGCATTCACCCGTCTCTAAGGGACCATGAAGATATTTTTTCC
>VFJM01000269.1 GCA_009886055.1 Geobacter sp.
TCGGCACCAAAAAGGTGGCGATAGCCCTGGAGTCGGATAATCTGAAGACGTTGACAATTTTCCTGGCCGGGATGGGGTGCGAGATCCAGGCGGCGCTGTCCGCCACCCGCACCCGTGGACTGGACTCGTTGCCGTGCAATAACGTCTTCGTCGGCGATCTGGAGGATCTGGAAGAGACCGCCAAAGGGGCCGACCTGATCGTGGCCAACTCCAACGGCAGGCAGGCTGCGGGCAAACTGAAGATCGGCGCCCACCTGCGGGCCGGTCTGCCGGTCTTCGACCGTCTGGGCGCCCATCAGAAAGTGTGGGTCGGCTATCGCGGCACGCTGAACCTGGTCTTCGAGACAGCAAATTTATTTCAAGCGAACGCGAAAGAAGCACAGAAGCTGGCGCATAATTAAAACAGCAGGCTGAGATTAAGGTTAAGGTTAAGGGATAATAAATTCTCTCAACCTCAACCTCGACCTTAACCTGCTTCAAAAGGAGTCATTATGAAAATCGCATTTACGACATCAAGCGGCGAAACCATCGATCAGCATTTCGGTCAGTGTCAGAGCTTCCACATCTGGGAGGTCGGGCCGGATGAGGCCCGGTTCCTGGAGGCTGTCGGCGTCGAAGAGCGTGGCGGTGATGAAGAGGATCGTATCACTGCTCGCGCACAGCTGCTGTCTGGCTGTGCCATCGTCTACACCATGCAGATCGGCGGGCCGGCGGCGGCAAAGCTGGTGGCACAGAAGATTCACCCGATGAAGACCAACACGGAGGTTAACCTGAAGGAGACAGTTGAGCGCTTTCAGGAGGTGTTGCGAGGCAATCCGCCCCCCTGGCTGAGGAAGGCGATGAACAAAACTGAAGTCAATTTTGAATTATGAATTGTAAATTTTGAATTTAATTCATAACCCGAAATCCAAAATCCAAAATAGGAGAAAAATCATGGCTTACATTACCGGATTAACACGCGACAAACAGGTGTGGACCCCTCAGTTCATCAAATCCATTGACGAGGAGCTCTGTATCGGCTGCGGTCGCTGCTACAAGGTCTGTGCCCACGATGTCCTGGCGTTTGAAGAGCTGGACGGCGAAGATTCCGCCAAGATGTACATGAGGGTTGGCAACCCCGGCAACTGCATCGGCTGCCAGGCCTGTGAGCGAACCTGCTCGAAAAAATGCTTCAGCTTTGAGCTGGTCATGCTGTAAAACTTGTGAAAGGTGAAGGGTGAAAGGAGAATTTAAAGCCTTTTAGTCTATTCACCCTTCACTCTTCACGTATTCACGGAGGTCCCCCATGTTGATCGCAGTCGCATCAAAAGATGGTAAGGAGATCAATCAGCACTTCGGGCATGCCGAGCGTTTTCTGATCTATGATGTTGAAAACGGCGCTGCAAAGCTGGTTGATGAACGGACGGTTGAGCGCTATTGCAGTTATGATCCGGAGCATCCCTTGCGCGGGCACCTTCTGCGGGGCATTGCCGAAGCTCTTGCCGGTTGCCGGGCCGTTGTCACCGCCCAGATGGGGGAACATCCGAAGGGTGAGCTGGAAAAGCTTGGTGTCGAGCCGTTTGTAACCAGCGGGCCGATCAAGCTCACCCTGGTTGAACTGGCAAAGATTCTGTAGGGGCGTACCCTTGGGTCGCCCGCCTATCATAGGCGGCAAGGGCGGGCCAAGGCCGCGCCCCTACGATGCCCACGGTGGCAAACGTATTTATCTTCACAACGAGGTGATGACCCGTCATGCACAACGGCTCCTTCAACAACTGCAATCTCCCCCCCTGGGTCATCGCCTCGCGTCATTTCAATGACAATCCTCAGCAGCTTGAAATCCAGGGGGTCAAGGAGGGGAACCGGTTTCTTTTTGACAGGCTCGTGACATTAGACAGCCAGGAAGAGCGGGCTCTGACCTTCAATGACTACATGTCGGTGAAGTTTCAGCTGCATCACTGGCAGGGGCAGACCGACACCGCCCGGAAAAGCATCAAGAACAGCTATCTCCGCTATCTGCGCGGCTGGATGATGGATTCCAACTCGGTTGAAGGAGCCGTCCTCAAGCGCTGGGTAGAAAGCCGCATGGGGATTACGCCTTCCTTCCACCGTGCCCCGATTAAAGGCGTCCAGAGCGAGGCGTATTTTGATTACTCGGTGGAGGTCATGAAGGGGAGTGCCCGTACGAACGCGATTCAGTCGCAGCTTGATATACTCTACGAATATTGCCAGTTCGAGCTGGCCCGCTCGTTTCCAACTTCACCCATCATCCCCCTCTATCGCGGTACCTACGACGCCAGCGAGCATGACGTCATCGAGCAGATCGGCAGACGCACCCAGATTGTCCGGTTGAATAACCTGGTGTCGTTTACCTCCGCCGAGGAACGTGCCTGGGAATTCGGTTCAACGGTCTGGGAAGTTCAGGTGCCGCTCGTCAAAATCTTCTTTTACAGCGACCTGCTCCCCGGCAGCATTATGAAGGGAGAGGGGGAATATCTCGTTATCGGCGGGGAATACCGGGTCCGGAAGGTGATGTGTACGGTAGGGTGAAGTCAATGTTGGATTTTGAATGTTGAATTTTGAATTGAAGGGAAGCTTCCTTGAAAGTAGAATCTACTGCCGGATCGGGAGCGTGATTGTAAACGTCGTGCCTCCACCGTTTCTGTTCGTTACCTTGATAATCCCCCCCATGTTTTCGACCAGACTTTTCGTCACGAACAGCCCCAATCCGGTGCCTTCACCAGGTTTTTTCGTAGTGAAATAGCGGTCGAAAATCCGGCCGATCGCTTCGGGCGGGATTCCCGGGCCATTGTCGGTAATGATGAAACATATGTGGTCGCTTCCGGCGGTCGTCGTTTCAACCAGCAGCTTTCCGCCGTCATTCTCCATAGCCTGCAGCGCGTTCATGATGACATTGAGCAGAATCTGCTTCAGCAGGTTGGCATCAAGGCGGATAACAGGGAGAGTGTAGTCAAGCTGCCGGAGGACGACCACCCCGCGCCGCGCCGCCTCATAGTTGAGGAAATTGAGAATGAAATCTACGGTGAGATTGAGGTCCACCTCTCCGACCGTTTCATCGTGGCTGCTGAAGTTCAGCAGACCTTTGGTAAGGTGTGACAGACGCTGCGCTTCGGAACTGATGCGGGAGACCATTTCCATCACGGCCCCCGGCACACCTTCTTCACGCAGAATCATCTGTGCCGCCGAGATTATGACGGAGAGCGGCGCATTCAGTTCGTGCACGACACCCGCAGAAATCTTGCCCAGTTCGGCCATTTTCTCGTTATAGGCCAACTGCCGCAGCAGGTCTGGGGTGATGGCTTCATCGTTATGTCCGGCAGCCGGATCTTTCAAAAATGCTCCAGATGGGGAGTGAGCCGCCCACGATCGGGAGGCTTACTGTGGTACCACCTGCTTTTGCAAGAATCTTACCGAACGTTTATCCGCTCTCAGTCAAATGGGGTCAATTGCCGTGAAGCGCCGCCACGCGTGGATTTTAAACGGGATATTCAAACAGAATCTGTACGGATTGTCGTGATGCCAGGAATCTAATTGAGTGAATATGCTTGTTTTTTGTGCAGTCAGTCGGCTGATCTGCAAGAAAATGCTTCAATAATAATGTCAATACTGCTTTGAATTATACGTGTGATACCACGTGAGAGCCACGTATCAGTACTACATAGTTGATAAAACTTACGGGCATTCTCAAAACGAATAGGGTTTGGAACCCTTTACAGGACAAAAATCAGATGACATTTTTACTGTTATTTGATATTAGGATATTCGAATATGGTAAAGGGGCTTCTATGGATTTAGATACTGCTACAAAATGGGCTGAGGTGCTGAAGGCTCTTGCCCATCCGACTCGTCTCCAGATTGTGGCCGAGCTACTAAAAGGCACAAAGTGCGTAACCGACATCCAGGACATCCTGCCGGCGTCTCAGGCCAACATTTCCCAGCATTTGACTGTGTTGCGAAATGCCCGTCTGGTTGATTTTGCACAAGATGGCTCGCAGCGTTGTTATTATGTCAGTCGTCCGAAGCTGGTTTCATCCGTTATTGAGCTGCTTGCAGAAGGTGAACCGGCCGTTCGCAAATCCAGGAATGACCTCGATCGGGAAAAACAATCGTCAGGAGGTAGTTGCTGTGTCCGGTAACGGTAGCTCACCTCTTTTTGAGCACAATCATACTGACGCGCCGGTATTCCTTCCCGGCAATATGCTTGAGTCAGCCAGATTACAAAAAAACCTGCCTCCCGTAGTTGTGCCGGATGGATGTCTGCTGGACTTTGACGGTGAACTGGTGGACTTCTTGGTGACAAGTGGGAAAGCAATATTGGAGCCTTCATGGCCCTGTTTTCACACTCGTCTTTATCTCTGGCAAGTCAACGGCACAAAATATGGAATTATTGGCGGTACCGTCGGTGCATCATTCGCGGTGCTTGTTGCCGAAGAACTCTTTACTCTGGGTTGCAAGGCACTCGTCACGATCTCTTCTGCTGGCCTGATTGCCGCTAATCTTCATCCTCCCTTGTTTCTGTTGATTGACAAGGCATTGCGGGACGAAGGAACAAGCTATCATTATCTGCCCCCGCAACGATACGCGTTGGCGCGTCCTTCTCTCGTGGATGCTGTAGCCAAACGGTTGCTTGACCTTGCTATGTCATTTATCCGGGGAAGTTCCTGGACTACCGATGCTCCGTTTCGCGAGACATCAGAACTCATCGCCGCGAGGGGAGAAGAGGGGATTATTGCTGTTGAAATGGAGGCGGCTGCCTTGCTGGCAATGGCGGAATCTCTTGATAAACGCGTCATATGTCTTGCCCACATCACAAATGCCATGGCCACACGATCAGATGATTTTGAAAAGGGGGGCGATGATGGCAATGAAGCAGCCTTGAAGGTTTGCGCCACGGCACTGGCAGCCGCCCTTGAATATGCAGAAGGAGAGACCCCATGAAAATCCGTGACAGCGGGATGCCTGATGAAGAGATGTGGACCGGTTTTTTTGATCCGACCAAGGACTTGGCAGTTTTGGGCCTCGATCAGGGAGTACATGACCTGGTGGAGTTTGGCTGCGGTTATGGGACCTTTACGCTGGCCGCCGCCGGTATTGCGTCGGGAACCGTTCATGCTTTGGACATTGAGCCTGAGATGGTGGATGTCGTCCGGCAAAAATGTGTTGAAGCAGGTATTACAAATGTTCAGGCAGCGGTGCGCGATTTTGTGGCGGAGGGGACCGGACTAGCCGACAACTCCATGGATGCAGCCTTGCTCTTCAATATCCTGCACCATGAAGAACCGGTAGCCTTGATGAAAGAGGCTTTCCGGGCACTTAAACCAAACGGGATGCTGGCCGTTATTCACTGGAACTACGACCCCACGACTCCACGAGGTCCGGCCATGGAGATTCGTCCACGCCCGGAACAGTGCATCGAATGGGCAATGAAAGCCGGATTTCGTTACAACGTCCAAAATCGCTACGACCTGCCGCCGTACCACTATGGTTTAATCTTCAGGAAACCTTTTACCTGATAAACCTCTTGCTGCCCGTGAGGCAGCCGGGATTGTAATAACCAAGACAGTGTAAAGGAGTTAGCATGAAAGTAGGAATCATCCGTTGACCTATGCCGACTTACAGGAAGCTATCCAGATTCTTGGGGTGAGAGAGCGGGCCACCCTCAAGGAAATCAAGGTTCTTCATCGGGAGTTGGTAAAACGCCATCACCCGGATACTGGTTTCACAGGTGACCCGGAGATGATTCGGCAGATAAATGCGGCTTACGGCGTACTAAGCGCCTATGTCTCAAATTATCGTTTTTCCTTTGCCGAAGATGAATTTTACGA
>VFJM01000411.1 GCA_009886055.1 Geobacter sp.
TTGTACGGCGTCAGAAGAGCCTTGAGCCGTTCGGCCTGCGGCTGCTGATGGCATGCGATAGCAACCTGATGCCCGCCGTCCAGCCATTCGCGCAGAGTGCGTGCCAGCGGCGCCAGGGCATGACTGCTCTCTTTCGAAACGCTCACCCGCAGGTCGCTGTTTTCCTGACAGGGGATGGCGATTGTCGTGATTTCCCCTGGAGCAGCCAGAGCCAGGCCGGTCAACTCGATGACACGTCGTCCGGAGATAATATCCTTCAGCTCTGGATCGGTCAGGAACAGCTCCCCCGGCGGAGAGTGGGCCAGACCGGCAGCTGCGGCCTTGGCGGCTCCCCCCTCGATCTCCTCGCAAACGCAAAGGGAGGCATAATTGATCGCCTCAGGGTCGAGCAGGATCAGCGGGGCAGCGGGGGAGTAGTCAAATATCGTTTCAAGACCGGGGTGCAGGAGCGGCTGGAGGAAGTCAATGCCCTGGAAATAGACCGCATTCTGCAGGTCCTCCAGTAACAGGCGGCGGCGATTGGCGGGGATATCGAGATCGTCGCAGCGCTGTTTCAGGCGCGGTGCAATGTCTGCCAGCACCTCGTCCGACAGGAGCAGTTCCCGCGAGGGGAGCAGCACCAGTTCCTCGACCGGCTGCAGGGAGCGTTGCGTCAACGGATCAAAGGCGCGCATGGTCTCGGCCGTATCGCCGAAAAACTCGATTCTGACCGGCGTCGGCAGGTTGGGGGGAAAGATGTCCAGAATCCCTCCCCGCACGGCAAAGGTTCCGCGATCCTCCACAAGCGGCACATTGGCGTACCCCATCCGGATCAGTCTGGCCAGCAGATCGTCCCGATCAAAATCTTCGCCGGCAAGCAGGTAGCAGGAAGCGTCATTCAGTACCTTTCGGGGGAGCACCCGCTGCAGCGCAGCCGCCACCGGCATGACGGTTATCCGGGGGGCGGCGTTTTGCAGCCGGAAGAGCGTATCCAGCCGGGCTCCGGTCACATCCGGATGCGGAGAAGACGCTGAAAATGGCGCTGCATCCCACGCGGGGAAGAGTGCCGCGTGCAGATCTCCACCCGAGAAGAATGTCAGTTCCCTGCAGAACTCCTCTGCCGCTTCCTGGGTCGGGGTGATCACAAGCGGGTTGTCAAGCCCCCCCCGGACCAGTTCCGCAACAAACAGAGCCGGGGACGAACCTTTCAGGGCCGGGACGGCTATCCGTCGTTCGCCGCTGCGGAGTGCAGCTATACTGTCAATCGTTTGGGGAATCAGTGGAGTCATAGCTGTCATCGATATCGGACGGTGTGGTTGATCAATGCTTGCGGAGTCCGGCTTTCAGTTTTGGCTTGCCATCTTCAATAACGACCCTGAAGGCCAGGTTTTCGGTGCCAAGCTTGGCGGCCAGGAGCGGCTTCTGTTTTTCAATAGTTGCTGTAACCAGCTCACGGGTGATCTTGTCAACCGGGAGGTTGCAGGCTTTTCGCGCTTCGCGGAATTCATGCACAAGGCGATCAATATCAGATTCAGCTGTCGCATGGGGAGCTTCGGGCGGTATCCGTTCAGGCTTATCTTTCTGGCGCAGGTGCAGATCGCTGATAAAGCGGTCCCGTGAATAGCGCCCCTCCTCCATCAGCTTCAGAATCCGGTTCCAGTGTTCGCGATAGGTGTTGAGGCGGGCGACCAGCATGTTGAAACGGTGCTTGTACATCGTATTATTGATCGGCACGCCTGTATAGCGGCGAACCAGCTTTTCCACCTCACCCAGCAATAGGAGCGGCTCCCGTTTCTCCAACCCGATGAAATAATGTTCGTACTTGATGATCAGCCCGTTCAGTTTCTGCTCAAGGAGCGTGATATCGTCTGCAATTGCCATCGGTAACCTTTAGCAGCCTCTGTGTGGAAGTCCATAAATAAGCGTGCAGTACTATAGCCAAACCAACAGATAAGTAAAGGTTAAAGATGGGGTATGACTGCGCAAGTACGCTAATCTCTTGACGCTTTGGCCATCGATCGCATAAAGTATCAAGGACGCATGTCCCACTTTTTTTGTATGGAGTTGATCGATATGGAATCACTTGCCTCTGTTGTACTCGCCGCCGGAAAGGGAACCCGCATGAAGTCGGGGCTGATCAAGGTTCTTCATCCCGTTGCCGGATTGCCGATGATCGCCTGGCCGGTCGCAGCCGCCCGTGATGCCGGCTCAGACACCATTGTGCTGGTGATCGGTCATCAGGCTACTGCGGTGCAGGGGGCCTTTCGCGGCGCGGCGGATATTCGCTGCGCGATGCAGGAAGAACAGCTCGGCACCGGACATGCGGTCTCCTGTGCTCTGGAGGCGCTGACCGGTTTTCGCGGCACGGTGCTGATACTCTGCGGAGACACCCCTCTGCTCCGTTCTGAAACATTGCAAAGCCTGCTGGCGTTCCATCGCGGCAACCTGGCTGCCGTAACGGTACTGACCGCGCTGATGGATGATCCGTATGGCTATGGGCGCGTCATCCGTGACCCCTCCGGCCGGGTGATCCGCATCGTCGAGCAGAAGGACGCCGACCCGGAAGAGCAGGAGATTCGTGAGATCAACAGCGGCATTTACTGCATGGATTCCGACTTCCTGTTCGGCAACATCGGGGGGATAGGCAACGATAACGCCCAGGGGGAGTATTACCTGACCGATCTGCTGGCGATTGCCGTCCGGAAGGGATTGACCTGCCTGGCTCTTCAGACCGCCGATGCCGACGAAATCATGGGTGTGAACGATCGCGTTCAGCTTGCCGAAGCCGCCCGCATTCTGCGCCGCCGCATCAACCGCGAGCACATGCTGAACGGCGTCACGATAATCGACCCTGACAGTACCTATATCGACCAGGGTGTCACGATCGGTGCCGACACGACCATCCACCCCGGCTGCCGGATCGGCGGAGGCACGGCCATCGGGAACGGCTGCGAAATCGAGGGGGGTGTCAGCATCACCGGCTGCCGGATTGGCGATGATTGCCATATCAAGGCCGCGTCGGTTCTGGAGGGTTCCGAACTGGGAGAGGATGTGGCGGTCGGGCCGATGGCGCATCTGCGACCGGGAACGACCCTTGGCAACAAGGTCAAGATCGGCAACTTCGTCGAAACCAAGAAGATCGTCATGGGGAAAGGTTCCAAAGCCTCGCATCTGACCTATCTGGGTGACGCCGAAATCGGCAGTAACGTCAATATCGGCTGCGGCACGATTACCTGCAATTACGACGGCGTCAACAAGCATCGCACCGTTATCGGCGATGACGTTTTTATCGGCAGCGACGTGCAGCTGGTGGCGCCGGTCACCGTCGGCCGCAACTCTCTGGTGGCGGCCGGCACGACCGTCACGATCGATGTCCCCCCCGACTCGCTGGCTCTCTCCCGGACACCGCAAGTCAACAAGGAAGGGTGGCGGTTGAAAAAGAAGCCGTGAGCGATGTTCCGTGCCATAAATCTCTCTATCTCCCGTCAGAGTGCGAGATTATCGCCGTCACCGACCTGACTCCCGGCGAGAAGCTGTTCCGGGTCAGGCGAACCGACGGCGCGCCGCTCGGGCATCTTCCCGGGCAATTCGTGCAGGTTTCCCTCCTCGGATGGGGTGAAGCGCCGATTTCGGTGGCATCGTCACCGACCAGAGGAGGGGTTTTCGAGCTCGGCGTGCGCCGCGTCGGGAGCTTGACCTGCGCCATGCACCTCCTGAGCGCCGGGGACACCCTCGGTATCCGCGGCCCCTTCGGCCGCCCCTTTGACCTGCCGCGGCTGCACGGGCAGGATCTGCTGCTGATCTCCGGCGGCTGCGGTCTGGCGCCGATGCGCTCGTTGATCCAGTATTGCGAGGACCGCCCGAACGAGTTCGGCCGGATCTCGATCCTCTACGGCGCCAAGAGCCCGGCGTACACGCTCTTCAAGGATGAACTCGCCGCATGGGAAGCTTCCGCCCGCTTCGCCTGCACTCTGACGGTCGACAGCAGCCCCGGAGGGGAGTGCTACGGCGGCAGCGTCGGGCTGATTACCTCCCTGATTCCCCCCCTCACGTTTGTTCCCGACAACACCGTTGCGGTGATCGTCGGCCCGCCTGCCATGTACCGTGCCGTTATCGCCGAACTGAAGAGGAAGGGGCTCCCTTCCGACCGGATCGTCGTATCGCTGGAGAGGCAGATGCGCTGCGGGGTCGGCAAATGCGGGCACTGCACGATCGAGCACCTCTACTGCTGCCAGGACGGCCCGGTGTTCCGGCTCGATGAAATAGAGAACCTGCGGGGGGCACTATGAAACGGACCCTCACGGTCTGCCCGTACTGCGGCACCGGCTGCACCTTCTATCTCGTCAGCGACAACGGGCGCTTGGTCGGGGTCGAACCGAGCACGACCCATCCGGTCAGCCGCGGCGGCCTCTGCGTCAAGGGGTGGAACGCCTTCGCCTTCGTCCATCATCCCGACCGCCTCACCACCCCGCTCGTGCGCCGCGACGGCGTTCTGCAGCCCTCCTCCTGGGACGAGGCGCTCGATCTGGTGGTTGCGCGACTTCAGGCGGTTCAGAAAAGGCACGGAGCCGATGCGGTCATGTTCGCCTCCTCGGCCAAGGCGACCAACGAAGAAAATTACCTGCTGATGAAACTGGCGCGGGCAGTGTTCGGCACCAACAACATCGACCACTGCGCCCGCCTCTGCCACTCCTCCACCGTGACCGGGCTGGCCGAAACGTTCGGCTCCGGGGCGATGACCAACTCCATCTCCTGTATCGATCAGACCGACGTGATCCTTGTCATAGGATCCAACAGCACCGAACAGCACCCGTTGATCGGCAGCCGCATCTTGAATGCCGCCCATAGCGGGACGCGCCTGATCGTCGCCGACAACCGCCGCATCCGCCTGTCCCGGCACGCAGACCTGCACCTGCGCCACAGAAACGGCAGCGACGTCGCGCTGCTGAACGGGATCATGCACGTCATCATCGCCGAAGGGTTGGCCGACCGGGAATTCATCGCGGCACGCACAGAAAATTATGCTGCGCTGGCCGAAGCGGTCGCCGACTGGACACCGGAGCGGAGCGCCGGGGCCACCGGCCTGGCGGCGGACGAGATTGTCGCTGCGGCGCGCCTGTTCGCCGGGGCGGAGCGGGGAATGATCGTCTACTCGATGGGGATCACCCAGCATAGCCATGGCGTCGACAACGTCCGCTGCATCGCCGCTCTTGCCCTGTTGACCGGCAACGTGGGGCGTCCCGGGACCGGCGTCAACCCGCTCCGCGGCCAGAACAACGTGCAGGGGGGGTGCGACATGGGGGCGCTTCCCGACGTCTACAGCGGCTACCAGAAGGTGTCCGACCCGCTGCTGCGGGACAAGTTCGCCCTCGCCTGGGGGGTGACGAAACTCCCCGCAGAGCCGGGGCTCCCGCTGACACGGGCGATGGACGCCGCGTCGGCAGGTCTGCTGCGGGGGATGTTTATCATGGGGGAGAACCCGATGCTCTCCGACCCTGACCAGGGACACGCGCGCATGGCGCTGCAGAATCTGGAGCTGCTGGTCGTGCAGGATATCTTTCTGACCGAGACCGCCCTCCTGGCTGATATCGTGCTGCCGGCCGCCTGCTACGCCGAAAAGGAAGGGACCTTCACCAACACCGAGCGCCGGGTGCAGCGTCTGCGCAAGGCGGTGGAGCCGCCGGGGGCGGCCCGCGCCGACTGGGAGATCATCTGCGACCTGGCAGGGCGCGCCGGGTATAGCGGGATGCGTTATGCCAATCCGGCTGCGGTCATGGAAGAGATCGCCACCCTCACCCCGATCTACGGCGGCATCGGTTACGATCGCCTCGACCCGCACGGCCTGCAATGGCCCTGTCCCGACCGGAGCCACCCCGGCACCCCGATTCTGCATCTGGAGCATTTCTCCCGCGGCCTGGGGCGCTTCAGCCCGGTGGCACACCGCCTGCCGGCCGAACTCCCCGACGACCGGTACCCCTTTGTGCTGACGACAGGGCGGACCTACTTCCATTGGCATACCGGCAGCATGACCCGCCGCACCCATCTCCTCGACCGTGAGGAGCCCCGCTCCTTTATCGAACTGCATCCGGACGATGCCGCCCGTCTCGGAGTCCGCGAGCGCGATTCACTGCTGGTGTCGAGCCGCCGCGGCGAGGTACGGACGGAGGCGCGGGTGACGACGATGGTCATTCCCGGTGTCGTGTTCATGCCGTTTCATTTTGCCGAAGGGGCGGCCAACGTCCTCACCAACAATGTGCTCGACCCCGAGTCGTCCATTCCGGAATTCAAGGTCTGTGCGGTACGGGTGGAGAAGATGCCATGAGAGTCCTGACGTCCGACCGGCTTGACCGGTTTTTTGCTACCCTTGCACAAACATGGGAGCTGCGGCTGCCGATCCTTCTCCCTGACGGCACCCGCGTCATCGGCTCTCCAGACGACGGCCCCATCGCCCTGCTCGGCATCGCAATCCTGAGCAAGCCGACCGCCGCCTTCTTCCCCCAGCAGGAGACACTGTTCACCGCTTCCGGAGGCGTGCTGGAGGAACCGCTGGCTCCGCCCCGCCCGCTCTTCGTGCTCGGCTTTACTCCCCGCGACCTCGCCTGTCTCCGCTTTATCGACCGTTTTTTTGCCGACGGCTGGTGTGACGACATCTACTTCCGCCTGCGCCAAAACTCCGTAGTGGCAGGGCTCTCCGGCTACTGCGGCCCGGGCGGGACGCTGCTCCCCCCTGCCGGCGGCGACTGCGATCTGGAACTTTTCTGGGATGGGAACAGCTGGCTGGTGATTCCGTACAGCGAGGCGGGTGAGGCGATTGTCGCGGAGCTTCCGGATACCGCCCCGCCGGAAGCGGTGGAGCTGTTCCGCCTGGCCGCGATGACGCCTCCGGACGAGAACGAAATAGTGATCAAGCGCGCCTCAGAGCTGCTGCGGGGCGACCGTGTCCCCGATTCATTCTGGGCAGAGATCGGCGACCGCTGCATCGCCTGCACCGGCTGCAATCTGGCCTGCCCCACCTGTACCTGCTTCGGCGTGCAGGACTGGCGCACGGCCACGCAGGTCGAGCGGAGCCGCATGTGGGACTCCTGCCAACTGGACGGCTTCATGCGCGAGGCGAGCGGGCACAATCCGCTCGGGAGCGAGGCGCTCCGTACCCGGCGGCGCATCCATCACAAGCTGGCCGCCGATCCCGAAAGATGGGGGGAGATCAGCTGTTTCGTCTGCGGCCGGTGCGACGCGGTATGTCCTACCGGTATCGGGATTTTTGCTGTGGCACGGGAGCTGGTGGCGCGTTTCGGTTGAAACGGCAGTCAAGAAGCAGACGTCTCAAGTTTCGGGAGCAGCCGTTTCCTCCCTTCATGGTCAACAGCCACATACGTGTAGGAGGCTTCCGTGACCATGAAAAGTGCGTTTTCCTTATCAATCTTCATTTTCCGAAAACCTGGTTTTACCCAAACCTCCAGCCTGATGGTAATCGATGTGTTCCCGATCCTCGTAACGGTGCCGTAGCAGCAGACAACATCGCCGATCTTCACCGGCTTGATGAATTTCATGGCGTCCACCGCAATTGTAACTGCGCGGCCGGCGCTGATTTCAATTGCCATCATGCCGCCGGCGATATCCATTTGCGACATGATCCATCCGCCGAATATGTCGCCGTTCGCGTTTGTGTCACTCGGCATCGGGGAGGTGCGGAGCAGCAGTTCTCCCTCCGGATATGTACTGTGGTTGGTCAAGGAGGCCTCCTTATATACCTTTTTTATTTTCCGAATACCTTCCGCAACAACTCGGTTCCGCGGGCGGCAGGGTCGGTTCTGATCTTCGCCTCTTCGTCGCCGAGCATTATGAACAGGCCTTCTACGGCTTTGTTCGTGACATAATGATCCAGGTCGAAGCCCCCCACGCTTCCGGCAAAGGGGATGGAGTTGAATCGCTTCATCATCTGTTTGTAACTCTGCGCCGCTCCCACATCCTGGAGGCTTGACGAAACAACCGGCTTGAATGCCGCATAGATATCCCCGCTGGTCTTCTCCCGGAAATATTCCGTGGCGGAGGTATTGTCACCCTTCAGGATTTTACGGGCATCGTCAAAAGTCATGTTTTTAAGTGCCGACATGAAATATTCCGTCGCCTTGGGAGCGGCCTTCTCCGCAGCGCGGTTCATGCCGAGGATAACGTCATCCACCTCCTTCCTGAAGCCAAACTTGCCGACCAGGTCGGCTGCTGTGCGGAGTTTCTCCGGCATGAGGATCTTGATCATCTGGTTGCCGAAGTAGCCATCCTGCTTTGAAACGGAGGTGACTGCCCTGACGGTGCCGGTGGAGAGCGCCTCCTTCAGCCCTTTGACAATGGTTGCGTCATCAAGACCGGCAGCCGGGGTGTCGGATTTGCCAAAACCCCTGATCATGTCATCCAGAAACCCGGCTCGGGACGATGATGCCGGAAAGATCACAAACAGGGCCAACAGAAGTGCGGGAAGCAATAAAACACGATTCATAACTTCTCCCTTTGCAGAGTAAAAAAAATAATTTTCAGGGACATCTCTCCCGTTTTTGTGCCTCTCTCTTCGTACGAACCGCCTCCGTTCGTTGCGTGTGCAAAAACAATTCCTGATACCGCCTGCTTAAGCTGACGGATATATATCACGGATCACTATGAAAAGAAATTCTATTGACCGGCTCAAATGACCCGTGATTTTTACGATATGTCGCAGCACGTCAGGCTCTCGACGTGATCATTTCGTGTTGTGCAAAGTCGCTTCAAACTGGAACCGATTTGTGGTATATATTACTGTCACTTTGCGACAGAAGGATTCATCATGGCACACGACAAAATCATCATAAAAGGCGCATGCGAGCACAACCTCAAGTGCATCGACGTCGAAATCCCCCGCGACCGGCTGGTCGTCATCACCGGACTCTCCGGCTCCGGCAAGTCCACCCTGGCGTTTGACACGATTTACGCCGAGGGGCAGCGCCGCTATGTCGAATCGCTCTCATCCTACGCCCGCCAGTTTCTGGAGCAGATGGAAAAGCCGGACGTCGAGTCGATCGAGGGGCTCTCGCCGGCGATCTCGATCGAACAGAAAACCACCAGCAAGAACCCCCGCTCGACCGTCGGCACCGTCACCGAGATTTACGACTACCTGCGCCTGCTCTTTGCCCGGGTCGGGCGACCCCACTGTACCTCCTGCGACAAGGAGATCACCTCGCAGACCGTCTCCCAGATGGTGGACCAGATCATGCTCCTGTCCGCCGGGACGAAGCTGACCCTGCTCGCCCCGATGATCCGCGGCCGCAAGGGGGAGTACAAAAAAGAGCTCAACCAGTTGCGGAAAGAGGGGTTTACCCGCGTTGTCGTTGACGGGACGGTCAGGGAACTCGCTGATGACATTGATATGGACAAGAAGAAAAAGCACGACATCGACATCGTGGTTGACCGGATTGTCGTCAAGGAGGGGATTCAGCGCCGCCTGGCCGATTCGCTGGAGACCGCCCTGCACCATGCCGAGGGGGTCGTCAAGGTCGAGGTGGTCGCACCGATGACCGACGAACCGGCCGAGGGGGGGAGGAAAAAAGTACCCAAACCGGTACATATGCTCTTCTCGGAAAAGCTCGCCTGCGTCGATTGCGGTCTGTCATACCAGGAGATCACCCCGCGGCTCTTCTCGTTCAACAACCCTCACGGCGCCTGCCCGGATTGTACCGGTCTCGGCACCCGGATGTACTTCGACGCCGAACTGGTGATCCCGAACCAGGAGCTCTCCCTGCGTGAAGGGGCTATCGCGCCGTGGGAAAAGCGCCTCTCCGGCTGGTTCCACCTGATCCTTGACGCGCTGGCCAAAGCCTACAAGTTCGACATCCGTACCGCCTTTAAGGAGTTGCCAGAACCTGTTCGCGACGTGATCCTGAACGGTTCAAAAGGGGAAAAGATCGAGTTCTGGTGGGAGGAGGATGGTGAACGCCGCCACACCTACCAGAAAGAGTTCGAGGGGGTCCTTAACAATCTGCAGCGTCGCTGGCGCGAGACCGAATCGGATACGTCCCGTGAAGAGCTGGAAAAATACATGAATATCATGCCCTGTCCGACCTGCCAGGGTGCCCGCCTCCGCCCCGAAGCGCTGCATGTGCTGGTGGGGGGGTGCACCATCCGCGACGTAACCGCGCTCTCGATTCGTGACTGTCTCCGTTTCTTCGAGGAGCTGACACTGACTGACAAGGAGCAGGAGATCGGCCGCCGGATACTCAAGGAGATACGCGAGCGGCTCTCGTTTCTGGTCAACGTCGGCCTCGACTACCTGTCGCTCGACCGGACCTCCGGCACCCTCTCAGGGGGAGAGGGGCAGCGCATCCGCCTGGCGACCCAGATCGGTTCGAGCCTGGTCGGCGTGCTCTATATTCTCGACGAACCATCGATCGGTCTGCATCAGCGCGACAACGCCCGTTTGCTCGGCACGCTCAAGCGGTTGCGCGACATCGGCAACACCGTGCTGGTCGTGGAGCATGATGAGGAAACGATCCTTGAGGCCGATCACCTGATCGACATGGGACCGGGAGCCGGCGTGCATGGGGGCGAAGTCGTGGCCCAGGGGACACCGGCCGAGGTCATGGCGAATCCCGCCTCGCTGACCGGGCGCTACCTTGCAGGCGAACTCTGTATCGCGGTGCCGAAGAAGCGGCGCACGGCCGACAAATCGCTGCAGATTGTCGGCGCCTCCGAGAACAACCTCAAGGATGTCACCGTCGAAATCCCGCTCGGCGTCATGACCTGTGTCACCGGTGTGTCCGGTTCCGGCAAGTCGACGCTGGTGATCGACACCCTGCACAAGGTGCTGGGACAGCGGCTGTACCGCAGCCGCGAGAAAGCCGGGGCGGTACGTGACGTGCGGGGCCTGGAGCATCTCGACAAGGTCATCAACATCGACCAGTCCCCGATCGGGCGCACCCCGCGCTCCAATCCGGCCACCTATACCGCCGTCTTCGGCGATATCCGCGACCTGTTCTCCAACCTCCCCGAGTCCAAGCTGCGCGGCTACAAGCCGGGGCGCTACTCGTTCAACGTCAAGGGGGGGCGCTGCGAGGCCTGCTCCGGCGACGGCATCATCAAGATCGAGATGCACTTTCTGCCGGATGTCTACGTGGAGTGCGAAGTCTGCAAAGGGGCGCGCTACAACCGAGAAACGCTGGAGGTGCATTTCAAGGGGAAGTCGATTGCGGATGTGCTCGACATGACCGTCTCGCAGGCACTGGAGTTCATGGGAGCTATCCCGCGCATCAAGAACAAACTGGTCACGCTCGAAGAGGTCGGTCTCGGCTACATCAAACTGGGACAGGCGGCAACGACTCTTTCGGGGGGAGAGGCCCAGCGGGTCAAATTGTCCAAGGAACTTTCCAAACGCGCCACCGGCCGAACGATCTACATCCTGGACGAACCGACCACCGGCCTGCACTTTCACGATATCGCCAAGCTGCTGGAGGTCATCCAGCGGCTGGTCGAGGCCGGCAACACGATCGTGATCATCGAACATAATCTTGATGTGATCAAGACCGCCGACTGGATCATCGACCTGGGTCCGGAGGGGGGCGACCGGGGGGGGGAGATCATCGCGGTCGGCACACCGGAGCAGGTAGCCAAGGTTACCCGGTCGTATACCGGGCAGTACCTGCGGAAGATGCTGTGATGGGTACGAAAAATATCGAATTCAATCCGGCAGCAGATTCGAACGATCCGGATTCCCCCTGCGACCATATGAAACTGCTGGAACTGGCGACAACCCGCATGCCGTTCGGCAAATATCGGGGGCACCGCCTGGTCGATCTGCCGGAACCGTATGTGGTCTGGTTTGCCGGACAGGGTTTTCCACCGGGAAAGCTGGGAGATATGTTGCGGACTGTCTACGAAATCAAGGTCAACGGGCTGGAATATCTGTTTGAAA
>VFJM01000394.1 GCA_009886055.1 Geobacter sp.
GCAGAATGGAACATTTATTCAGGAACTGTTTTCACTCGCTTAACAATCTCAATCTGAAAAGCTTCTTCGCCAGATTGTAGATATCATCTTTGGCTCCATCACGACGAATACCAACGGCAACAATAACTACAACAATATCGTTGCCTCTGATCTGATAAATGATGCGGTAACGTTGTCCAACAGCCCTTATACTGCGAAACCCTGCCAATTCACCTAGCAGCGCCTTGCCTTGTTTTTCCGGGTCTTCAATCAGACGATCAATTACCGCTCCGATTTTCTCCCGGATGCGTCGATCCGAAATATCCGACAAAAGCTTCAATGCTGTTGGTGTAAGCAGAATCTGCCACTTCACAGGCCAAGCTCCTGTTTAGCATCCTGCCAGGAGATGAGTTTACCGGAATCCATCTCTAGTATGCTCTGACGTAATTGAGCCATCAGTTCTTTATCCCCCATAACTTCCAGTGTCTCCGAAACCGCTTCGTACAATTCCCACGGCAACACAGCCAACACCGGCTTGCCACGGCGAGTGATTTCCAGAACATCAAGCTGTCCATCGTGGAAAAGAGTTTCCGGTAGGGACGTAAGCTGTTTTCTTGCTTCCATAATTGATAATGTGTGTGGCATGGCAACCTCCTTGTCCGTACTTCTAAAGGTACAGTTAAGCGTTAACATAGTCAAGCGAGGATTACTTTTCTCGGTTTGCCTTCAACTTCGTTGTTGACCGGTTCAGGCGCGCGCGTGAACCGGTGATCTATCCCAACTGGACATTTAGACTGTGAACATGAGAAGTAATTATGATTGCCGAGACCCTCACTATCCAATTTCTCCAGGCAGCCGGAAAATCTCTGCGAGCGGGAGCATGGTGATTTTTTCGTGGGCAGAGTAGCACATCATTCCCGGATAGATCACCCAAAGATGGTCAAGAGAGAGATCGGACAGCGCACTGTGCATGGATTTGGTGACTTTCGGTGCTTCGTTGAACTTGAATTCCACTACGAAGCGCTTTCCGGAGAACACAGCAAAACAGCTTCGTTATACTATGGTCGAAATATCATTGGGCCGCATTATCATGACAATCTCGGAATAACAATACGAATTTGTCATGTTGGCTCTCAGTTGTTTACAGGTCAAACCCGCAGTACGACAGGTTGAAACTCTTGTTGCAGAGCGGAAAGTCGGAAATCTGCTGGTTGCGCAGGGAAAGCCCCAGCCCGCTCCAGTTGTGGAATGAAGGATCGACAATCTTGTAGCGTTCAAAACGCCCCTGACCGTCAGTCAGGGCGACATGACAGATTTCACCGCGCCACCCCTCGGTTAGCGCAACGGCACAACGATCGGCTGCAACCCCGGCCGGTTGGTTACGATAACCGCCGCGCGGCAGATGCCGCACCTGCTCATCGATGAAATCGAGGGAGCGCTCGGCCTCCAGCCAGCGGAGCATCGTACGGGCAGCAACATCACAGGTGGTAGCGGTAATAACCGGTATCTGACTCATCCGGAAAATTCCGAACGGATGATCGCGCCGTACATCACGGTTCAGGCCGCACGCCCGGGCGGCCGGACCGACGAGACCGATCTCGCGGGCATCAGCTTCCGTGACCATGCCGACATCTTCCAGTCGCGCCATGACCGAAGGGGAATTCCAGAGGAGTGCAACCGCTCCGGCAAGATCTTCCCGCGCGGATTGCAGCCGCGTGTACAGTTCATCTGCAATTGCGGCATCGCAATCATAGCCTATCCCCCCTGGCCTGAGCAGACCGCGGCCAAAACGGCTGCCGCATAACAGGGCGGTCATATTGAGAAAATCACCACGTATCCGGCCGCAGAACGAGGCGGTCGGCAGGTATCCGACATCCCCGGCGATCGCACCCAGATCCCCCGTATGATTGGCCAGCCGTTCCAGTTCCAGAGCGATTCCGCGCACCGTTTCAGCCCGTGGCGAAGCAAACACCCCTCCCAGCGACTCCATGTTCATGCAGTAGGCCTGACCGTGACCAACCGTTGTATCACCGGCTATCGTCTCCATCTGGTGCACCGTACGGGGCGTCGGGCCGCCGATCAGCACCCGTTCAATGCCGCGATGCTGGAAACCGAGTGAGATCTCCAGATGAAAAACCTCTTCTCCGTGGCACTGAAAGCGGAAGTGACCAGGCTCGATAATCCCGGCATGAACCGGACCGACAGCGACTTCATGAACCTCTTCACCCTCAACGCGGTAAAAATCCATCACGCCCGGCAGAAGACCGCCGCCATCGCTGTCGTGCCAAAATCCATTCCCCTCGCAGAGCGGTTTTTGAAAACGAACCGGCTTGAACCAGGGGTGCCCTTCCGGACGGGTCAGACACTGCTCGGCAATCTCCCGCTCGAACAGATGCAGTTGCGGACAGACATTCGCCAGAGAGGGAAAGGAACGACCGACGGATGTGGCAACGATTCCGAGGGTGCCGCTCCCGGCCCGGGCGGACATGACGCAATACAGAGTCGCTCCGGCGGCATTCGGAACACCGAAATAGGAACAGACACGCCAACCCGCTGTTATCGCATCCAGAACCCCCTGAAAGAAGGTATCGTTATCAGGCTTCGGTATCTCACTCCGGTTGAACGAGGTGCCATTATAAAAGGTTTTCATACCGAAGCTCATTGAGGCACCTCCAGAAGCGCCGAAGCGTCGCTGAGCAGGGTCATCAGCGGAGCCGGTATCCAGACTCCCAGCAGAAACACCAGCAGCAGAAGAAACAACGGCGGGCCGACAGTCAGGATCGAATCGCGATACGATGTTGACTCGCTGTCCGGTGGGACCTCACCCATGACCATCGGCAGGACCGTCAATGCCATACCGATAAAAATGACCGTCAGCGAAATCAGAAAGATCGCACCAACCAACATGCGCCCCTGAATGAAAGCGCTGCTGACAATGGTAAATTCACTGATAAAAGGGGCAAATGGCGGTGAACCGGTAATTGCGATGAAACCGGCCAGAAAAAGCCCTCCCGACCAGGGAAGACGCCTCAGGGCACCCCGCACATGATCGGTATTCTTGCTGTTGTAGGAACGATGTATATTGCCGGAGGAGAGGAACAGCACCCCCTTGGTGAGGCCATTGGCGAGTATATGGAAGAGCGCCCCGAAGATCGCCTTCCCCCCCAGTCCGAGCGCCACCGCCATGATACCGACATGCTCAACGCTTGAATACGCCAGCATCCGTTTGAAATCAGCCTGGCGTGCCATGAAAACAGCGGCAAAAATCATCGAGATCAGTCCCATGACAACGAGGGCGTTTTGAAAAAAAGTGATCTCTTTGGTCGCCAGACAAATCTGGTAGACACGCAAAAGTGCCAGAAAGGCGAGATTGACCAATCCCCCCGACAGCAGGGCGCCAACAAGTCCGGGAGCCTCGCCATACGCATCCGGCTTCCAGGTATGGAGCGGAGCCAGCCCCATCTTCGTGCCAAAACCGACCAGCAAAAAGACAAAAGCCGCATGAACCCAGCCTGAGGAGAGTTTACCGGCATCCCGGATAAGATCATCGAGCAGCAGTGACGGCTCCACCCTGGCGACAATCGTTGAGTATGCCAGAAAGTAGAGGCCGATCAAAGCAAGAGCGACCCCAACCGAGCAGATAAGCAGGTATTTCCAGGTCGCCTCGATCGAGCGGGCATTACGGTTGAAATAGATCAGCGGGGCCATGGATATGGTCGTGGTTTCAAGCGCCACCCACATGAGCCCCAGATGGTGAGCAATGGTAACCAGCGAGGCGGCCGACAGACAGACGAGCAGACCGACGCATATCACACGGTTGGAACGCTCGCGACGATAAAACAGGTAGCCGACTGAATAAACGGCACAGGTCAGAAAGAGAATACTGGTGCTTAAAAGCACGATTTTTCCGAGCGCATCCAGGTTAAACCAGCCACCAGGTGATGCAGGAGGGGTGAATGAAATCAGCTGGATTGTAATGCCCGTATGCGCAAGAGCGAAGAGCGACAAAACCTTGGGGCGCAGTCGATCATACGGAATCAGCCAGGTTACGGCGGCTCCGATAAGCGGGAGGATGATCAGGGCAGCAAACATTGGACTACTCCTCTTTCAGGGAGGTCAGAAGTGAGGTGTCCAGCGAGGAAAACTCACGGCTGATCTGGTTGATGACGATCCCCATCACGAAGGTGCCGACCAGCAGGTCGAGCAGGGCCCCCGCTTCAACCATGATCGGCATCGCCTCCGCCAGCAGCAGGCCGAAGATAAAAATGCCATTCTCAAGGACAAGATACCCGATAACCTGGGAAATCGCCTTGCGGCGAGTCGTCAGTATCAGGAAACCGGCCATCAAAGTGGCGATCGATGCCGGAACGAACATATAATTCTGGTGCTCCGGCAGCATCGGGAGCCGGCCGGCAAAACTGAACGAAATAGCCGTAAAGATCGCTCCGAGCAGCAGCGTAGGGACGAACCCCAAAAACGGTTCCACCTCGCGATTGATCTCTGCGGAACGGACAGCCCGCCCCAGCAGCTGGGGGATCACAAAACCCTTGACCGCAATAATAACGATCGTAATCCCGACCAGGTGCCAGGAAAACGGATGAATAAGCCCCGGCAGAATCCCGAGGATGACACCCTGAACCGCCACGGCACGAATGGAAAAGATCTGACGGCTGGTGCCGAGCAAAATAAAGTTGATCAGAAGCACCAGTACGAGAAGTTGATCGGCTAGAGTAATCATTCAAATCACCTGATGACAAGCAGGGTAGAAAACGCCGCCAGGATGGTGGCGGCGACCAGCAGTTGGGGAATACGAATCAGGCGGAGACGGGCCATGACCGACTCGACCACTCCGATAACAACAGCCAGCTCCAGCATGGAAATGATGAAAAGCCCCCAGTCGAGAAAAGGGTTGCCGGTTGAATACGGCAGCGCCAGATGGACAAAAAAGGCCCCCAGCACAAACAGCTTGAGTGCTGCGGCATAATGAATAATCGCCAGGGCCGGGCCGCTGTGGTCCAGCACCATTACCTCATGGATCATGGTCAGTTCCAGGTGGGTGGTGGGATCGTCGAACGGGATACGGCAGTTTTCGGCCAGCAGAACGATGAACATCCCGCCGACCAGGAGAAGCAGCGCGGCGCTGGTGTGCATCCAGACACCTAAATTGATGTTGACCAGCATACCTGAAAGGGAATATGAGCCGGACAATCGCGACAGGGTGATCAGAGCAAAAAAGAGGGTCGGTTCGGCCAGACAGGAGTAGGTCGCCTCTCTGGCCGACCCCATTCCTTCAAAACTTGAACCGGTATCCAGGGCGGCAGACATCGTAAAAAAGCGCCCCAGGGCAAACAGATAGGCATACAGGATCATGTCGCCATCAAAAGAGATCGGCGAGGGGTGGGCACCAAAGGGAATCAGCAGTGCGGCGACCGCAGTCGTTGCCAGAGCGACAATCGGCCCGGCGCGAAAAATCCAGCTGGTGGTCGTGCTGAACACGGTCCCTTTATGCAACAGACGGAGGATATCATAGTAGGGCTGCAAAAACGGCGCACCGACTCTCCCGGCAAACGCCGCTTTCGTTTTGCCGATTACTCCCAGGAGCAGCGGCGGCATAACGAGCGCCAGAAAAATATGGATGATACCGTTCGTCATGGTAGCTCCCAGCCCTGATAAACAGGATACGTGCGGTTCAGTTTGCCCAAAGCATCAGAATAAACAGGGTAGCAAAGATATACATCATATACACATGCATCAGGCCATGCTGCAGACGCCTCAAAAAAGCGAACGACACCCCGGCCAGAGTAAAGAGCGGCGCAATGATCCGCTCCAGAAGTGTTTCGGTCGGGACGTCACTGCAGCGCGCCGCCCCCGGGAAAAGCCCGGTCAACGCCGGGCGTTCGATTCGCTGGCGCATGATACCGTTGAAGACCGAAACGGCAAGCTCGGAAAACGACGTCGCACCATACTGAATACGTGCCGTTCCGCGCTGATAACCGCACCCCCAGGTAGGAGCCGAAGCCACGCTGGAACGTCCCAGCCGCCACCTCCAGAGCAGTGTCACGAGGGCAGCAGCCGTCAGCAGCAGAACTCCGGCCAGAGAGAGTCTGCCCAGAATGGAGCCATACTCTGCGGAAACCGCCGCTGACGCCAACTGCGGATAAAAAGACGAAATAGCGGGTGAAACCAGACGGAGCGCCACCTGCGGGGCCACCCCGATCAGGAGGCAGAGCAGGGCAAAAAAGGCCATCGGCACCAGCATCGTCACCCCCGCCTCGTGCGGATGAGCCGCAGCGGCACTGCGGGGAGAACCGAGGAAGACCGAGCTGTACAGCTTGGTAAAGGCGACCACGGCCAATCCGCCAACCAGCGCCAGCAGGGGAGCCAAAAACACCAGATAGATCAGACTGTGCGCCTTGAGTTGCCTGAAAAAACCGAGATACAGAAGAAATTCACTGACAAAACCGTTCAGAGGAGGAATACCGCAGATTGCGACCGATCCGACCATAAAGAGCAGCGCCACACGTGGCATCCCTTTTCCGAGTCCCCCCATCAGGTTCATCTCACGCGTTCCGGATGCATGAATAATAGCTCCGGAGCCGAGGAACAGCAGCGGCTTGAAAAAACTGTGGTTGAGAATATGGAGCAGAGCACCCGCCATGCCGAGATACACCAGCACGGAATTGTGACTTGACACCCCCAGCATCGCAACTCCGAGGCCGGTGGTGATGATACCGATGTTCTCGATACTGCTGCAGGCCAGCAGACGCTTCAGATCACGCTGGGCCACCGCGAAGGCGATCCCCAGCAGGGCCGAGGTTATCCCGCAGATCGTCAGGACCGCTCCCCAGAGCAGAGGCGGATCGTTAAAATAGGTCAGGGTACGAAAGATGCCGTACAGCCCCATCTTCAGCATGACGCCCGACATCACCGCCGAGACGTGGCTGGGGGCGTTGGCATGGGCCGAGGGGAGCCAGACATGGAGCGGCATGATACCGGCCTTCGCGCCAAACCCGATAAACGCCGCCAGCGCAATGATCGCGGCATATGGAGAAAGAGCCGAAAGCGAGCCGGCTGCAGGAAGCATGAACGAACCGGTCTGGGCCGCCAGCAGCGAAAAGTAGACAAACAGAGCCGCGGTGCCTGTGTGAGTCGCAATCAGGTAGACGATTCCGGCGCGCCGGACCTCCTCCCGTTCATGCTCCGTCACCAGCAGGAAGTAGGCGGAAAGCGCCATAACCTCCCACACCATGATAAAAAACACTCCGTTGCGGGCCATGAGCAGAATTGCCATCGATGAAGCCAGCAGGCCGTAGAAAAAAGTCAGGCCGCGTTCGGTAGCCCGATGTTCGGCAGCAGGCCAGTAGCCGACCGCGAAGAGTGAACCGGCGGCGGAGACGAGATAGACCGGAAGGAGAAAGAACGCGGAAAGGGGATCAATGACAAGCTCGCAGGGGCCGAACGGCAACCCCCACTCCAGTGAATAGGTGGTCGTTGAGTGGCTGAAGAGAAGCATCAGGGAGGCCGGCACACCGGCCAGGGCTGCCAGAATGGTGGCTACTGTTGATAGGATCTGGCCGGGACCCGGCTTTCGAAGGAACAGGCCGGGGATGCCGGCACAGCCGATAACAAGCGCGGCGGAGAGCGCCACGAGCGCAGGGTCAAAGGCTCCCTGCAAAAAGGAATACATACCATGAACTCCTTGTGAATAGTTCTGAACAGGTAAAGAAAGAGACGAGCTGCCACACTTCCAGCGGGGATAGATACTGAACCCGTAGGCGTATACGTGTCAATCAAAAATTGTTGCAATTAAGAGTCTCGTTATTGATCAGCCGCAGGATACCCTGCAGCAGTTCGACCGGTGACGGGGGGGTAGTCGGGGATATGGACATCCACAGGGATGACGTTGGCAACCGCACCGGGTGAGGCGCAACTCTCGCCGAAGATCCCGGGCGGATATGGATGAGGTCCCATCAAACGGGCTCTTCGATGGAGGCGTAAATCTGATCCATACTGTCGTAGCTTGAACCCTGCTTGTTCATATGCTCCTGGATCGCCAGCAGCCGCTGGCGAATCTTTTCTTCGGCAATTCCGCGCAACTCGGCGGCTCGTTTGCCAGTGTCCTCTTTGGCTGCCGGGAGAATCCCCTGCGAGTCGGGGGTCAGTTCGATGTCGATCCGGCACCTGAAGAAACTCCGCAGAAGCTGCTGGTGGTTTTCGCCGAAGTAAAAGACCTCCGGAACCAGTGAGGAGAAGCTGTTGACCGGCACAACGTCTTTGCCCAGCAACCGGTAGGAGTCAAGCACCTCCGCTTCCATGTCATGGTAGTTCTGCACCGGCATATACATCCGTTGCAGATACTGCAGGACTTTCTCGGTCTTTTTCCGGTGACCGCCGATGATCACCGACGCACCGATTTCCCCCTTGCGCGCACCTTTGATCCAGGGAGCGCCGGTAATGCCGAAATCATTCAGCACCGGCAGGTTGATCAGCACCGAGAGAGTGTTGATCGCCAGGGCGAAGCCGGCTGAGGGACCGCCGACGTTATAGGAGGCGGAGAGCAGCTGGTGGTGAATCGAATAGCCGTCGAGGAACTCGCCCAGCAGCCGCGACATATTAACCTGCGGCAGCAGCGACTGCAGGTAGCTTTCGACCAGGGTCAGCGCTTCGCGGGAACTTTGGTGGGTCATCTGTACCGCCAGATCCAGTTCCGCGCCGGGGGCTGAACTGGTCGAGACGGCGCCGGTAACAACGATCTTCTCCGGGTACATCCGGTAGACCAGCGTCGAGGCGATCGGCAACAGCACGCCGCTGGTATCGTTGGCGCCGACCCCGACGACAAAACCGACCTGCGGCTCCTTGGAAAGCTCGGTTTCCAGAAATTCATCAAGCTGCTGCTTCCCCTTGCGCTGCGGGCTGCTGGCTAACTGCTGGAGGGCGTTCTGCAGG
Source organism: Geobacter sp. (assembly GCA_009886055.1). Classification (GTDB taxonomy): domain Bacteria; phylum Desulfobacterota; class Desulfuromonadia; order Geobacterales; family Pseudopelobacteraceae; genus JACRCG01. Next base: position 8,926 of record VFJM01000394.1, read on the forward strand.
TGCCAGCGGGTGATCGGAAAGTCCTTGTCGGTTTTGATTTTTGAGAACCGAACGAAGATTTCATCCAGCCGGTCGAGCATCCCCTCTTCCCCCTGACGGGCCTTCTGGGTCAGGGCGCTGTTTGGCAGCATCCCCTCCAGCAGACCGAGCAGAATCTTGTAGTTGTAGCGGACAAAGCGGACTTTTTCTTCGCTGGCCGCATCGATGTTGTGCAGCAGCTTCTGGATAACTTCCATCTCGGTCGAACGCAGGGAGCGGACCTTCTCGGCATATGCGGTGTAGTCCGCCGGGGTTTCGCAGATAAAATTGCTCTGGCGGGAGATTTCTTCAATCGTCAGTTCGTCGTCCAGCGGGATACCTTCAAGCGCATTGACGATGATCTTTGAGCGGTCCTCGTCGCGCAGATGGCCGGTGATATTGAGAACTTTCAGCCGTTTCGAGCGGATCAGAGCCGGATCGATGATGTCCAGCCGGTTGGTGGTCAGCACGGTAAATACCTGGTTCAGCGGGGACTCGCCATCGATGATCGAGAGAAACTTGTTGGTGATCTTGTCATAGGGGCTCCCACCCTGCGGCGAACGTCGCGGGGCGACGGCGTCCCCTTCGTCGAAAAAAACTATCGCCGGGGAGATCATCTTGGCGATATCGTAAATTCGTTCCAGGTTTGCCACCATCCCCTCGAGGGGACTGTTGACATCGGTCAGATCCGAGAGGTTGGCCGAAATGTCCTGAACATCATGATTATCCCCCAACCAGGCTCGGACCAAAAAGGTTTTGCCCGAACCGGGCGGGCCGGTCAAGACCACTCCTTTTTCCTCGCTGATGTTGTAAAACAGGGAATTATTAGCCATTTCAGAGAATTCGTTCTTGATGGTGCCGATATACTCCTTCCAGTCGACGCTGCGGTCGAGTCCCCCGACTACCTTGTTGTAAAGCGAACCATTGGCATTGCGCGCCACCGCCTTGAGGGCGTCTCGGATCAATAGCTGGTCATCCAGGTACTCGGCGAGAAAATGCCCCTTGATGGTGATCAGTGAGGCGATCAGCTGCCGGACATAGGACGGGGTTATTCGCAGGCTCCGCTGACGAAAGATCGGGTAGAGCTTCTGCACCGAAATGTCGAGTTCCTCTTCCGAGAGGTGCGGCGGTCTCTCGAACAGCAGCTCCTCCGGGTGGTTGCGCCGGCGCAGTTCCAGGCAGACCACCTCACGCAGGTTGGCCGGATCATCCCAGATATCGTTGACGTCGATGATCAGGCCCCGCTCCATGAAACGGCGGTAGATCGCCGGATCGAACTGTTCCGGCTGATCGGTGGTGGCGATTATTATGCAGTCGCGGCGGCCGTTGGCGATCTCATCAAGGACAATGTTCGCGGCATCGACCAGGGATGACTGCTGACCCTTGATGGTACTGCGTTCGTCGGGGCGGCCGAAGGCTGAATGCGCTTCTTCAAGGTGACGGACCGCCAGCTTTTGCGGGTCGCCCATCGCCTTGCGCAGGTAGTTGCCAGGTTCCCCGGCCCAGGCGGTCTGATAGTCGTTCGGCGTGATGACGCCGTAATCGACCTGCACCCCCTCTTCGTCAAGAGTGGACAGGGCTTTGCTGATCCGGTTGCGGAAGAGATAGCGAATGATCGGCACCCGCGAGAAGAAGCGCAGTCTGTCGCGTTTGCTTCGCCGCTCGATGCGGAGTGCCAGCTCCATGTCGACTTCGGTCAAACTGCGCCAGACCGGCTGGTCGGCCATCACCTCTTCCCGCTTGGCGCTCAGATCGACCACCGGCTTGACATCGGAGGAGAAGAAGGCCTCCTCGATTGCCTGCTTGACCGTGGCGCTCTTGCCGCTGCCGGAGTTGCCTATCACGAGGACCAGCGGGGCACGCGGGATCAGCGGGTCATTACTGTGTTCCTTGAGGATAAAGGCGTGATAGAGCTTGTCGAAACACTCTTGAATCGACTTCGGCACAAAAGTGTCGACGGTTTCTTTCTCGAGCAGGAAAGTCAGGTACTGGTGGTCCTGGGGGTCGAGTTCCTTGGACAGGATATGATTCCAGGCGGCAGTGGCGTCATGTAAGCCTGCAGCTTCAAAACGCTGGTGCCAGTCGTTGAGCAGGCTCGGGTTCTGCAGCAGCTTGAATTCTCGTTGTTTCGGATTGAGGGTCCGTTGCAACCATTTGCGAAACCGCTCCAGCGGCGAACGGTACGGCTTGTACTGGTGCAGTCGGCGTAAGATGAAGCGGCGTGTTTCATTATTCCAGCCGTCGACCAGGTTCTCGATCTGCCGGATCCGCGTTTCCGTCAGGCTGACGTAGATCGGCGTCCTAGTTCTTCTCGTTTGTGGCATCGCGTTTTACCGGAGCTTGATGTTGAATGCCGACGGGCGAGGGAAGGGTCACCGGAACCGTCGAGGCGGTATTGTTCAGGACAAAGGTGTTCTGCCCCTGTTGATTCTTCTGATAAGCCGACGCCCACCTCTGCTGATTGAGAAAATTCAACAGATGGGGTTCGTTGCTGCTGCTTATGCCGAGCGCCTGGCGCATCTGCTGGATCGATTCAGTGTAGGCAGCATAGAGCTTCCTGGTCTGGCTTGCTTCCTGATCGGCAGCGTAGTTTTCCGCCTCGGCAATCAACTCGCGCCGCTTTTTTTCTTCGCTCGCTTCGGCCAGTTTTTCGCCGTAGCGGGTATCCCTGAGAATGAAGGAGATGATTTCGATACCGTACTTCTGTCCCAGGGTCAGTCCTCCTTCGTTGATCGGCCGATCCTTGAGTGCACGGTAAATCTGCTCTTTGATGCGTACCCGGTCGGATATCAGTTCGTTGATCGATTCACTCTGCATCACGTCCTTGACGATCCCGTCAAACTCAGCCTGCAACAGGGTCTGCGGCGAGCGATTTTCGATCCCCCACCGGTCCAGATCCCGGATCCTGAAGGTCAGCATGGCGCTGGTCCAGAGAGCAACATTCCCTTTCGACATGATCCGCTGTGGTTCGCTGCTGTTCCCCAGGTGCATTTCCTGATTCATCAGCGGTACTTCAAGTTCCAGGCGGGTGAAGAGCGGCAGCCGCACATGCCAGCCGACCTCGGTGATTGCGATCCGTTTCCCGGACAGAGTTTCGAGGATGGCCGCATAGTTTTTGCGGATTTTATAGATGGTTTTGGAGGCATAAATCATCGCCACGCCGCCGTAGACAAGGGCGACAGCCAGCAGCAGCAGAAGGGCTTTATTGAGGAGATTTTTCAGACGGGCGCGATGGAGCAGACTGGATTGCAGTTCCTGTTTCACGATGGGACTCCGGACATTACGGAAATATCAGACCAACAGGCAGCGCGGTCATGTCAGCCCGACAGGACACGCGATTGATCTAATATTAACAGGTAAATTGTCCTTGTCAAACAGCGTCACACACCTGATTTCCGGCTCTGAAAGACACGGAAGAACACAGTGCTTTTCCCCATATCTCCACATATCGACAGTTACAGGTAATCGCTCAAAAAGAGTACGACCAGCGTTATCAGGATATACAGGACATACTGCTGCAGGATGCCGCTCTGCATCCTCCGGATCGGGATAACACGTTTATAGAGGCGCTCCAGGGTCGGAATGTAGACCAGCTCCAATACCGCCTCCGGAACATGGCTGTGAAAATGGGTATCGGCCGGGAAAATTCCGGCGGCAATACCGGGGGGGTGTGCATGCGGTTTGAGCACAAAGGCGAAGATTCCGGTCAGCATCCCGGCAAACGACGAGGCGCTGTACTGCATTCGCACGGCCGGACGCTGATAGCCGCACCCCCAGGTGACGGCCTTCCCCTGAGGTGCCGTTGCCAGCCGCCGGCGGTACCAGAGGGCAAGCAGGGCAAGCAGGGCAAGCAGCACTATACCGAGGAGCGACACCATCGGCAGCGGGACCAGGGCCGCCAGTGTCGTGCCGGCGGGAGCCGGCGGCAGCGCGAAGGCCGTCAGGCTGGCCCGCTGCAAAACAGGGCCGAGAAGCGATGGCGCCAGACCGATACCGGCGCAGAGCAGGGCCAGGATCGTCATCGGCAGCAGCATCTGCCACCCCGCCTCATGTCCGGCGGCATGTTCTTCCGCACGGGGTACTCCCAGAAACAGTATGCCGTAGACCTTGACAAAACAGGCCACCGCCAACCCGCCGACCATGGCCAGTGCCGGCGCTGCCAGTGCCGTTGCGGCTGCCGATATCCCCGTCCCCTGGATACCGCGGAAGAAACCGATGTAGATCAGAAGTTCACTGATAAAGCCGTTCAGCGGCGGCAGGCCGCAGATCGCTACGGCACCCACTCCGAACAGCAGGGCCGTGTAAGGGAGACGGCGGGCAACACCTCCCATCAGGTCGATTTCGCGGGTACCGGTGGCATGGATAACCGAACCGGCTGCCAGAAAGAGCAGCGTCTTGAAGATGGCATGATTGAGGACATGCAGCAACGCTCCGGCCGTACCGAGCAGCATCATGGCTGCAGATCCGACCCCCTGCCCGATCAGTGCCACTCCGAGCCCCATGAAGATGATGCCGATATTTTCTATACTATGATACGCCAGCAGCCGTTTCAGATCATGTTGACCGATGGCAAAGGCGACGCCGACGACACCCGAGACCACTCCCAGCAGCAGCACGACCACGCCCCACCAGAGCGGTGCCGCGTGAAAGAACGAGAGCGTCCTGATCAGCCCGTACACCCCGACCTTGAGGATCACACCCGACATGGCCGCCGAGACATGACTCGGAGCGTTGGCGTGTGCAGAAGGGAGCCAGATATGGAGCGGCATGATACCGGCTTTCAGGCCGAAGGCAAACAGGGCGGTCAAAAAGATAGCCGCGGGCAGCCCGGAAGAAGCAGCCAACGAACCCGGCGCGGGAAAAAGCCAGGAACCGGTCAGCAGATTCAAGAGAGGAAAGAGCGCAAACAGGCCGAGTGTCCCGGTGTGGGTGGTAATCATGTACAGTGTGCCGGCTTTATTGACCTCAGGCTTTTCATCCTCGGTCGAGACCAGAAAATAGGCAGACAGCGCCATGATCTCCCAGACGAACAGGAAGCTGATGCCGTCGCGAGCCAGTGCAACTCCGCTCATGCTGGCGGCCATCAAACCAAAAAAGAAGGTCATCTTGCGAACGTTGGTTGGGTAGTGATCGGCGTGCCAGTAGGAACGGGCATACAGGGCGGCACAGCCGGGGATCAAAAATATGGGGAGCAGAAACCAGGCCGACAGAGAATCCAGACCAAACTCAGCCGGACCGAAGGGGAGCGTCCAGGGCAGTTGAAAAATTTCAGAACGCCCTGTGAACAACGTCAGGATAGCGCCGGTCACCCCGAGAGCAGAAGCCGTCAGCATCAGAATGACCGCCAGAAGTTGACCGCGGGAGGCGCTCAAAAGTTTGGGCACCAGCAGTGGGGCACCGGAGAGGGAGGCCAGCAGCGTAGCGGTGAAAATCAGTGTACTTGCGGAGATCCACTCCTGCGCCATGATGCAGTTACCTCCTGGCCCCGATAAACAGGATACGTACGTAAACGAAGTTATTTATCTGCAAGAAAACAATTTCTTACTTTCTAATGATAGCTTCCTCCAGCGCGCGAACTGCTGTGATGATCTCCCCCTCGGTGCCGGGGCGGTGCAGCAGCGCCTGAAACGGTTGATCATGCAGCAGGAATGCCAGTTTCGCCAGCAGATGCAGGTGTGCCTTGACGTTGGGTGTTACCAGGGTAAAGAGGATCGTGACCGGTTTGCCGTCAATCGCATCAAAATCGATCGGGTTTTTCAGAAAGCAGAGGCTGATGGCGGATTCGCCCGTCTGTCCGACAATCGGATTGCGGACGTGCGGTATCGCGATGCCGTTCCCGAAGGCGGTCGAACCGAGCGCCTCACGCGCCAGAAGGGTTTGCAGCAGGAATTCGGGATCGAGACACGGGGGAAGCCTGAGCCGGGAAACGACCTCACGCAGTGCAGCTTCCGGGGTATCGCCCGGCAGATCGTAAAAAATCCCCCCTTGGACCAGCGCCTCGGAAACAAACGGACGATCCGAAGTTTCGCCGCTGGCGGCAAATAACCCGGACGGAATCGTGATACCGTGGCTGGTGGCCCATTCCAGCAGGTCTACCCGATTGATCCGGTACCGGTCATCATGTTTGTGGGCCGGGAGACCCCTGTTTTTTATCCAGTCCAGGACTGTTTTTTCATCAACGCCGATGGCGGCGGCAAGAGTGATAACCTTTAAAAACATCTCACAAAACTCCGGATAGCATCAGTATTCCACGCAGGCAGTTGCTGATTCTGGCTGACGTGCAAAAAACAATATGTTATTACCAATAAAACGTCAATCGCATTTTCCAACGCTGACCGACGCCAAACCCTGATAAACAGATACGTGCGTTCACGAAATTATTTCTGCACTAAAATCGCAGAAACAATTTCTATCGTACTATAAAAGTACAGAAAAAACTCCCAACGCACTAAAAAGGACTTGCGAGGCGGCACTATGGACAAGGAACTGGCAAATCAACTCAAACAGGTACTCTCGTCACTGCAGCTGCTGCTGCCGAAACCGGTGGCCGAGATCGACTGGACGGTCTGCCACGCCGCCAACTGGCGGCGCCATTCCTTCAGCGGCTATCTGGAACCGGTTGACAGCATCGAGCAGATCACGCTTGATGATCTGCTCGGCATCGAAGAGCAGAAGCGGATCGTTGAAGAAAACACCCGCCAGTTTCTGGCCGGTTATCCCGCCAACAACACCCTTTTATGGGGGACGCGCGGCACCGGCAAATCCTCCCTGATCCGGGCGATGCTCAACAACTATGCCCCGGAGGGACTGCGGATTGTCCAGGTTGACAAAAACGATCTGATCCACCTGCCGGACATCGTGGACAGCATCAAGCGGTTGCCGTACCGCTTCATCATCTTCTCCGACGATGTCTCCTTCGAGGTGGGGGAGTCAAGCTACAAAATGCTCAAAAGCGCCCTCGACGGCGCCGTCTATGCGCCCCCCGACAACGTCCTGATCTACGTCACCTCAAACCGCCGTCACCTGCTGCCGGAGTTTGAAACCGACAACCGCGGCGCCATGCTGATTAACAACGAGATGCACTACGGCGAGGCGATTGAGGAAAAAATTTCTCTCTCCGGCCGCTTCGGACTATGGGTCGGTTTCCACCCTTTCAGCCAGGATCAGTACGTCAGCGTCACCCGGCAATGGGTCAATAAACTCTTTACAAGACAGGGATCGCCACTCGTCTGGACGGATGAAACGCGGGCTGCGGCAATTCAGTGGGGGTACGACAAAGGGGACAACAGCGGCCGGATCGCCTATCAGTTTGCCTGTCGCTGGGTCGGTATCCAGATGCTGAAACATCGGCAGACGGAGGCTCCGTGAAGCGCCATCTCCACGTGGCCTGTGCCATCATCGAGCTGGAAGGGAAAGTGCTGGCGGCACAGCGCAGCGCGACCATGACCCTGCCGCTCAAATGGGAGTTCCCGGGGGGGAAGATTGAAGCCGGCGAATCACCGGAAGAGTGCCTGATCCGTGAGATGAAGGAGGAGCTTGGCGTCAGCGTCTTCATCGGCGCCGCCCTGCCCCTGGCAACCCACAGCTACCCGGATTTCACGGTCACCCTCTACCCGTTTACCTGCAGCCTGGGAGGCGACACCATCACCATGCATGAGCATCATGCACTGCAATGGATCGAGCCGCAGCGTATGCCGGAGCTTGATTGGGCCGCCGCCGATCTGCCGGTCATCTGCGAATATCTGGCCACGGCCGTTGCCGCAGAGAGCCGCTCCCTATGACGGCACCGGCATCACCCGCCATGAACCGGGTATATTTCTTTCTGATACTGACCACCTTCTTCTGGGGGGGAAGTTTTCTTTTCACCAAAATCGGCGTCGCCACGATCCCGCCACAGCTCTTTGTTCTGACCAGGTTCACTCTGGCAACAGCCATCATGCTGCTGGTCTGCTCCCGGCGCCTGAAGAAGCTCGATTACGGCACCCTCTTCCGCGGCATGACGGTAGGGACCGCTCTCGGGCTGACCAACCTGAGCTTCGTCTACGGCATCCAGGGGACCAGCATCTCGCGGGCGGGGGTCCTCAACAACCTCTTCGTCCTCTTCATTCCGGTGATCACAAAAATAGTCTGGCGCGACCGGATCGGCCGGGTCAACATGGCCGGCATCGCCCTGGCGGTGGCCGGGATCGCGCTGCTGGCAACGGGTGGCGGAAGCGGGTTCAACCGCGGTGATTTCTTCTCGACATTCTGCGCCTTTCTGATCGCCTGCCACATCATCTCGGTCTCAAAAGTCCTGAAGGATGATGACGTCTTTCTGATCACGCTCGTTCAGTTCGCCACCGTTTCTCTGATCGCCGGAGCCGCCACGCTGCTGCTCCCCCTCCCCTCCTTCAGCATTACCACTCCCGCCGTCCTGTCGGTTGTCTACTGTGCCGTACTCCCGACCGTACTCTGCTTCACCCTCCAGAACATCTTCCAGCGCTTCGTCACCCCCACCCGGGCCGGCTTGATCTATACCCTCGACCCGGCCTGGAGCCTGCTCGCCGGTTTTTTCATACTTGGAGAACGGCTGAACAGCCGGGAATGGATCGGCTGCGGCATCATCTTTCTGGCCGCTCTCCTGCCGCTGCTGTTCCGCTTGAGCTGTGAGAGCCGGCTGATCAGCTCGTATATCAACCGGAGCAGCTGAATTTCTGACCGGATGGCATGCCGCGGAAACGACGCGAGGGTTTTAGCACGCAAAATCGGCCGGGATGTTTCAGATATGATCTATAGATAGTTACAATTAAATTATTGCGAATAGCAATTTATACAGTATCATGTGTACATATTCACATTAATTTCACTTGAGAGGAGTGGAGATGAAAAAGAGCTTCTGGACGATTTTTATGGTCATATGCATTACCGGCATTGCTTTTGGTGCCCAGAACGGCGTCAAAAAAAAACGGCCAAAACCTTTTGAATACGGCCTGGTCATCATCAACAACAACTCCCTCAAGAGCGGCCTTGCTCCGGCAATGTTTGATCACTGGGTTCATCGGGAGAAATTCACCTGCCGGCTCTGCCATGTGGACATCGGTTTTGCCATGAAGGCCGGAGCAACCCAGATAAAGGCTGCCGACAATATGCGCGGGTACTTCTGCGGCACCTGCCACAACGGCAAGATGAAGTACGGCAACAGAACGGTTTTTGCCGCATGTTCAAAGGACGTTGCCAAAGCGGATTACAACAGGTGCAAGAAGTGCCATACCGAAACAATCGACTCCAGGAAAGAGGATGATTTCGAAAAGCTTGCCGAACGACTTCCCAAGGGGAGGCTCGGCAATGGAATTGACTGGGAAAAGGCTGAAGAGCTAGGCCTGATCAAACCTGTAGATACCCTTGAGGGCGTTTCGATAAAGCGGGCTGGTTTGGTTATCCAGAAGGATTTCTCCCTGACAGCCAAAACGGAGGGTATGCCGGAAATCATCTTTTCACACAAGAAACATACGGTATGGAACGGATGTGAACTCTGCCATCCGGACCTGTTTCTTGGCGTAAGGAAAGGAAGTACGAAGTATTCGATGGTTGAAATATTCGACGGTAAATACTGCGGCGCCTGCCACACCAGCGTTGCTTTTCCGCTTACGGATTGTCAAAGATGTCATACAAAACCTCCCCAATGACAAGGATATTTTTTCTGTTGACGGGGTTGCTCCTCTGTTCATCCGCCGCATGGTGCGGTGAGACCTTTGAGTTGCCTCCGCTCCCGCCGCCGGAGGAGTTCGGCAACATCGTCATAAATCGCAACTCCACACGAAACGGTCTACTCCCGGTCGTATTCCCGCACTGGAAGCACCGGACAAAATACACCTGCCGTGTCTGCCACACTGAGCTCGATTTCAATATGAAGGCAAATACGACAGAGATACGTGAAGTCGCCAACAGGAAAGGGAAATATTGCGGCGCCTGCCATAACGGCAAGAAGGCCTTCAAGCTCAATGGGAACTGTGACAAATGCCATAGCGGGGATATAAACTCCGGTTCGGAAAAGTTTGCGGAATTCTCAAAAAACATGCCGCACACCTCGTTCGGTGATCGTATCAACTGGGTTGAAGCATTGAAAACAGGGGTGATTACCCCGCAAAACTATCTGAAAATGGAACCCGGCGACCTCCCCTTTGACAAGGATCTGGTTCTTGAGGCTGGGTGGGGCGGAATCGTCCCGGCTGTTTTTTCCCACAAGACACATATGGGGTGGCTTGAATGCAGCAGTTGTCATCCGGATATCTTCAATATAAAAAAGAAAACCACCGCACATTTTTCCATGGCGTACATATTGAAAGGCAAATTTTGTGGTGCCTGTCATTTGAAGGTGGCATTTCCGATGGATGACTGCAAAAGATGTCATCCGGGGATCTCAAGGAATTGATATGAGAAACTTGCATGTATCAACAGCAATAACGGCCTTAATCGTAACACTGCTTTGTGCGCCGACCATATCTCCCCGCTACCAGGGCCTCTGTCCTATTGCTTTTGCGGAGGAAATATGGAAGCAGGAGTTTATGGAGATCTGCTCAAGGACAGACGACTCCATGTCGTTTTCGAGAGACGAGCTGAAAATGCTGCTGCAGAGGGGTGAGAAACTCAAGCCGGCTATCGAAGCGCTCGAGGAAACGCCGAGGAAGGTCTACCTGAAACGTTTGCAGATGTGCATGAATCTGTACTTGTTCTTGCTTGAATCCAAGGGAGCTGATAAAAAAATGTAGCTCGCAATGTGCAGCCCGGCATTTTGATTCGACGTAACACAGGGGTGCGCCAATCCATGGCGTGCTCCTGTTTATTTATATCAATGCAAAAAACTGTAAGAGTCTTTTACGCAGACGCAACTCCAACGTGAGCATGTGCACCATAGAATTAGTGAGGATTTGTGGAAAACACGCCGATCATAGAGAAGATCAAGAAGTTGCTGGCCCTGGCCAATTCAAGCAATGAACATGAGGCCGCCCTGGCCGCCGGTCATGCGCAGCGCCTGCTGTCGGAGCACAATCTTGCCATGGCCGACATCGAGGCGGCGCAGAAACCGGACAAGGCCGACAAGGTGGAAACCGCCGTATCGAAAACCCTGCCGAAATGGGTGCGCCACCTGAGCGCCGGCGTCAGTACTGCGTTCGACTGTCAGGCGATCCACCATCCCGCCAGCAGCAAAATGACCTTTATCGGCGTGGGGGCTGATGTGCAGGTCGCCGCGTATACCTTTACCTACCTGGACCGGACGGTCAGAAAGCTCTGCAGCACCTACATGAAGCAGCATGCCGCCGGCACAATTGCCAACCGCCACCGTGAGCTGATGCGCCATTCCTACTACCTGGGGGCGGTATCCACCATCAATAACCGCCTTAAAGAGCAGAAAATCCAGACCCCCGTCACCCCCGGCGCGCTGGTCCCGGTCAAGGAGGGGCTGATCAGGCAGGCGATGAACGAAATCGGCACTGTGAGGACGATGCACAGCCGCAGGAGCTACATCAACAGCGATGCCTATGCCAGCGGACAGACGGACGGCAGGCAGGTCGGCATCCACCACGGCATTGGCGGCGCTTCGTCCCCGCGCAGCATCGGCAGCTGACATCAAGGGGAGCGCCTCAAGCGATTCTTGCCCTTGATGGGAGCGATGCAAAAGTGTTGGTACTGTGTAGCCGAAAATAGATACGCACGCTCCGTCAGTTGCGCTACATTTCCGGACATTGTGAACATGAATTCTCAAATTTTGCTGTTTACATGGTTTGTTAATTATGATTTATATGGATATCTCTATAACTCAAATTGCTGAAATGCCGCTCCAGTGACGACCTGCACTTTTTTCAGCCGGTTTGTGGTAACCGCCTGCTGAATGATTCCCCGGAACTGTGTCAACATTTCGTGGTTATCAGGTTAAAGAGAAGCAACGATGACTAATTACAGACGTAATTAGACGGAAAAGGAAAGTTATGCAGCGCATAATGACATTTATCACTGCCAGGGCCAGCTCGGCCCGCCAAGATCTGGCACTTCTAACAGTGATCTTTGGGACCGCCTTCTTCCAGTTTCTCGGCAAATTTCCGCTCATGGAACCGGATGAAGGCCGCTACAGTGAAATTCCCCGGGAGATGATTGAGCGGGGCGACTTTGTCACCCCGATGCTTAATTATGTGAAATATTTCGAAAAGCCGCCGCTCCACTACTGGTTGAATGCCCTATCCATGAGCATCTTCGGCGAGACCGAATTTGCCGTCCGCTTCCCCGGGGCACTCTCCGGCCTGTTGACGGTCCTGTTCACCTACCATGTCGGACAGAAACTTTTCGGGCGCCGCGAAGGACTCATGGCGGCACTCATACTCGGTTCCTCATCAGGCTTCCTGTTACAGGGGAGGACAAACCTGACCGACATGACCCTCACATTCTGCATGTCCGCTTCAATCGGCTGTTTCCTCCTGGCATCGAGGCCGGACGAGCGCAACAAGGGGCGCTACTACTACCTGTTCTATCTCTTCGCAGCCCTGGCAGTCCTGGCAAAAGGGCTTATCGGGCTGGTTCTCCCCGGGGGGGTGATCTTCCTCTACCTGCTTTTCTGCCGGCGCTGGTCGCTGTTGAAGGAGATGCGACTGCTGACCGGCATGCTGCTTTTCCTGGCAGTCGCTGCCCCCTGGTTTGTTCTGGTTTCACAGCGGAATCCCGAATTTGCCCAATTCTTTTTTATCCACGAACACTTCCAGCGTTTTCTGTCCAAGGTTCACAGCCGTTACGAGCCGGTCTGGTACTTCATCCCGATACTGCTGCTGACCATGCTCCCCTGGTCGTTTTTTGTTCCGCAGGCTCTTATCCGGGCCTGGCGGGAGAGAAAGGAGAAGGGTGGCGATGTCCTTGTTTACCTGCTGCTCTGGGCGGGTTTCATCTTTCTTTTTTTCTCAAAGTCCAACTCCAAACTGATTCCTTACATTCTGCCGGTATTTCCGCCTCTTGCCCTGCTGGTGGGACTTCTCTTCAACCGGGCGCTTGATGGCGAAGCGGTGCCGAGGAAAACCGGGATACTTGTTGCTGCGATCCTTTGTATTGCCGGGTGCGGCGTCATAGCCTATCCCTTTGTGTATACGAAGTACAATGTATCACACATGGAGGCCGGGGCTCTCGGCGCGGTCTTTATCCTTGAAGGGTTGATGGCCTTTGCTTATGCCAGGAGAGGCGAAACTCTGCGACTCTTTCTTTCCCTCTCAGCCGGTGGCCTCCTATTGGCGCTGGTAGCTCCACACGTGCTGTTTCCTGCAGTATCTCAAAGGAAGGCGAGTTCACGGGAGCTCAGCCGTATGGTAAAGGATGTTGCCGGGCCGGAGACGGTGGTGGTGAGCGTCGGGTACGAACAGGGGTTCCCCTTCTATGCTCAAAGGCGGGTCGTGTTAGCCGGAGCGATGGGCGAGCTTGAGTTTGGCGCGAAGATCGGTGACCAGTCGGCCTGGTTCATGGAGCAGGGCCGATTCCCCGAGCTCTGGGACTCCGGACGTCATGTGGTTGCGCTTATCAAGCCGAATGACCTGGTTCAGCTTCAATCGGTTGCAAAGACGCCGGTGAGGATACTTGGAGAGAACCGGCGCAAACTCCTTGTGTCAAACCGCTGAAGCGGTCGAAACGGTTTGCAGCAGTCCGGCTGTTGTGCCATACATAAACGATTATTTAGTAAAATCCGGAGGATACAGTGCGCAAAGAGTTTCTCCCCTTTTCAACCCCGACCATAGATGACGCAGAGATCAATGAGGTGGTGGATTCCCTCCGCTCCGGCTGGATTACCACCGGGCCAAAGGTCAAGCGCTTCGAGGAGGCGTTCAGAGCGTATGTGGGCGCTCCCTTTGCGGTGCCGCTCAGTTCGGCGACTGCCGGGCTGCACCTGACCTTGCTGGCCCTGAAGATTCAGGAGGGTGACGAGATCATCACCACGCCGATGACCTTTGTCTCCACCCTCAGCATGATCGTACTCTGCGGCGGCAGGCCGGTGCTGGTCGACATTGAGCCCGGCACCCTGAACATTGATGCTGCAAAGATACGGGAGAAGATCTCCTCCCGGACGAGAGCAATCATCCCGGTCCACTTTGCCGGCCAGTCCTGCGACATGGACCCGATCTTTGCCCTGGCAACGGAGTTCGGACTTACGGTGATCGAGGACGCTGCCCACGCCGCCGGCACCGAGTACAAGGGGAGGCGCATCGGCTCCTTGGACAGCATTTCCATCTTCTCCTTCCACCCCAACAAGAACATCACCACCGGCGAAGGGGGCATGGTCTGTACCAAGGACGAATCGCTGGCCGAAGAGGTGTCGCTTCTCAAGTTCCACGGCATGAGCCGGGAGGCCTGGAAACGCTTTACAGCCTCCGGAACACCCAATTACGATATCCTCCTCCCCGGTTTCAAGTACAACATGATGGACATCCAGGCAGCCATCGGCATTCATCAGCTGCCGAAACTGGACGGATTCATCGACAAACGCACGGAAATCGCCGATTTCTACAACCGGGAATTTGCACACGTTGCAGAACTTGCCATTCCGGCCTATGCCCCCTATGCCCAGCGGCATGCATGGCATCTCTACACTCCGCTGGTGAGGGTTGAGAGACTTTCAATCGATCGCGACCGGTTCATGGCAGAACTCAAACAGGAGAACATTGGGACAGGTCTGCACTACAAGGCGATTCACCACCACTCATGGTATCGGGAGAACCTCCCGCAGGCCGAAGGATCCCTCCCCAATGCCGACTATGCCTCGGACCGGATACTGTCGCTGCCGCTCTTCCCGAAGATGACCCTGGACGATGCCCGCGATGTTGTTGAAGCGGTGAAAACCGTTATTGCGAGAAACAGGAAATGACACCGTACATTTCAATCGTCATTCCTGTCTACAATGAGGAGGGAAACCTCGACAACCTCTTTGACCGACTCTACCCTGTGATGCAGGGGATCGGTAAGCCGTTTGAAATCATCTTTACCGATGACGGCAGCCGCGACCGCTCCCTGGAACTGCTCAAGAGGCTTGCAAAAGCTCATCCCGAGGTGCGGGTGGTGGAGTTCAACGGCAACTTTGGCCAGCACATGGCGATCATGGCCGCCTTCGAGATCTGCC
>VFJM01000333.1 GCA_009886055.1 Geobacter sp.
ATTTGTCCATCTCTTCCTGGACGATGTCGATGCAGGGGGCATAAAACTGGTTGACGGTTTCGCGACCCTGGAAGTAGACGTCCGGGTTCTGGGCGGTGCCGCGCATGACCGGACGGTCCGGGGAGAGGCCGCGGAGGCGATGGGCGTTGATGAGTTCGTCGTCCATCATGTGGCGCATGTCGTCAAAGGTGAGTTCTTCGACTTTCTGGACTTCGTGGGAGGTGCGGAAGCCGTCGAAGAAGTGCAGGAACGGGATGCGGCTCTTGAGGGTGGCTGCCTGGGAGATGAGGGCGAAGTCCATGACTTCCTGGACATTATTGGAGCAGAGCATGGCCCAGCCGGTGGAGCGGCAGGACATGACGTCGGAGTGGTCGCCGAAGATGTTCAGGGCAGCAGCAGAGATGGCGCGGGCGGAAACGTGAAAGACCGTGGAGGTCAGCTCGCCGGCAATCTTGTACATGTTTGGGATCATCAGCAGGAGGCCCTGGCTGGCGGTAAAAGTTGTGGTCAACGCTCCGGATTGCAGGGCGCCGTGTACGGTGCCGGCGGCGCCGCCTTCGGACTGCAGTTCGGCTACCAGCGGTATGGTGCCCCAGATGTTTTTCTCACCGGCGGCGCTCTTGGCGTCGGATATCTCGCCCATCACTGACGACGGGGTGATTGGATAGATGGCGATGACTTCGTTGGTGGCGTGGGCCACGTGGGCGGCGGCGGTATTGCCGTCAATGGTTACCATTTTTCTGCTCATTTGTTCCTCCTCTGTTGGGGTGTATGTGAACTTCGTGTCTACAATTCGTTTCTACCCTTAAGCGCCCATTGTACCGTGGCCGCATCGACAAACTCGATATCGCTCCCGAGCGGGATGCCGTGTGCCAGGCGACTGATTTTGACCCCGGTCGGTTTCAGTATCTTGGTCAGATAGAGCGCCGTCGCTTCACCCTCTACGGTAAAGTTTGTGGCAATCACCACTTCGTGAACCGCACCCGCTCTGATCCGGTCTACAAGCTCCGTGATTCTCAGATTGGCCGGCCCGATACCTGACAGTGGCGAAATGGCTCCCTCCAGGACGTGGTAAACGCCTTGATAGGCGTTGCTCCGCTCCAGCGCCATCAGATCCTGAGAGTTTTCAATGACGCAGATAATGCTTGAATCCCGGTTGCCGGAGCAGATAGAGCAGGGGTCGTTCTCCGTGATGGCAAAGCAGGTCGAACAGGGGCGTACCCGGTCCCGAACCTCACAGAGCGATTCCGACAAAGCTGTCAGATTCCGTGGAGATTTAAGAAGGTGAAATGCCAGGCGGAGGGCAGTTCGTTCTCCGATCCCCGGCAGCTTCTTCAGCTCTCCTACCAAACGCATCAAAGAAGATGATTTTGTTAACATAAATTCCGACACAAATAAAACATTTTTTTAGTATTATAGCGTGGTTAAAAAATAAGCTCCCCCGCTCTGGACGGGTCAGGGTATGACCGAAAACCATGGAGGAGCATTAAAATAAGGAATCTGTGACTGCACCGATACAGCAGGCGATGACACCGTATACACGAGCTATTATTAGCCGAACTAAAATATTTAGTCAAATTAAAACAGCAATTGGCCACTGCTAAGCCAAATGTTTCTTCAATTAACCGATATAACTAGAAAAGACCGGGAATGCTCATGCCGCCGGTAATTTTCGACATCTCATCCCCCATCTCGGCATGAACTTTCTTCAGAGCTTCGTTGGCAGCAGTAACCACGAGGTCCTGCAGCATCTCGACATCATTCGGGTCCACCGCTTCCTTTTTTATTTCCAGTGAAATTATTTCATTTTTTCCGTTCACCGTAATCGTTACGGCCCCGCCACCGGATGTTCCCACGGCTGTTTTCAAGCTGGCCTCTTCCTGCAGTCTGGCCATCTTCTGCTGGATCATCTGAGCCTGCTTCATGATGTTTGCTAATCCCTTTGACATCGTTTCCCCCCTCTGTTTTCGTGATTCTGTTCCGGTAGTACCAGGGAATCGCTAGAATTCCCGCACGTCGGTAATGCTGCAGCCAAACACCCGCTCAGCCTCTTTGATCACCGGGTGGTTTTCAACTTCCTGTTTCAGCTCTTCCCGGCGCTGTTCGGCATCACTCTTTTTTTTTTCAGCCAATGACAAGGGTGCGTCAGCGAAGCCGGTTTCAATGGATTTAACCCGGATGACGGTGTGTTCCCCTGTAAAGGTGCAGGCCAATCCTTGTACGTCAGCGATAAATTCAGCGTCCCGGGCGGCGGTCAGATAGTAACTGCCGGCGGGAAAGCCGATTTCAATCAGCCCGTCTTCCTGTTTGAGCGGACTGCCATGCTCAAGCACCGACCCAAGCTGGCGATCCTTTTCATTGACAAAAGCCACGAAACGGCCCCATTCAGCCTGCCCACCGGAAGATTCAGGGGGTGAAGCGGGGCTGGCGGCAGGGTGCGCCGGACGGGAGGTAACGGCGCTGTGCGGCTCGACATGCTGCGACACCGCCGCGGGTACGACTCTGGAGGCTTCCCATGGCAGCGACGGCGTATGAACCGCAGCCGTTTCCAGTGACTTTATTTTTTCAATCAGCTCCTGAATCGGCACCAGAGGAGCCAACAGTGCGGCTTTGAGAAGTGCCATCTCCACGATCAGGCGCGGGAAACTGGCGTAGGCCATTTCGGATTCCGCCTTTATAAACAGCGTCAAGCGGCGTTGAATATCTAATGCGGTAACGTGAAGTGACTGCTTGTTGAGTTCATCGAGTTCGGCTGCCGTAATATCAAGGATCTCTTCCGGCTTTTTGACCGAGCGGATCACCAGCAGATTTCGAAAGTGCTCGATCATCTCCTGGCAGAACTGGCGCATGTTATACCCGACCAGATCAACCTGCTTGATTCCCGCAAGGACCCCTTGTGTGTCGGCTTCGAAGACTGCCGCTGATATTTCCGCCAGGAGTCGACGGTCGATGGTTCCGAGCAGAGTCCCGACATCTTCATCGCTGACGCTGTTGCCGCAGAATGCGAGCACCTGATCGAAAGCGGTCAGGGAATCGCGCATGCTGCCGTCACCCTTGCGGGCGATCAGTGCCAGGGCGGAGTCGCTGATGGTGACGTTCTCCTGTCCGGCGATATCCCGCAGACGGCCGATAATTTTCGTCAGTGTCACGCGCTTGAAATCAAAACGCTGACAGCGTGACAGGATCGTAACCGGAAGCTTGTGCGGCTCGGTTGTGGCAAAGATGAACTTGACGTGCTCCGGCGGCTCTTCGAGTGTCTTTAAAAGCGCATTAAAGGCGTTTGTAGAAAGCATGTGGACTTCGTCAATGATGATGATGCGGTAGCGGCTGTGGGAAGGGAGGTACTTGATGTTGTCGCGCAGGTCGCGGACATCGTCCACGCCGTTATTGGAAGCGCCGTCGATCTCGAAGACATCGGTGGAGGTGCCTATGGTTATCTCTTTACATTGTGGGCATTCGTTACACGGCTCGGGAGTAACACCAACTGCACAGTTGAGTGTCTTGGCCATGATGCGGGCGGTGCTGGTTTTGCCGACACCCCTGGCACCGGTAAACAGGAAAGCATGGGCCACTCTGCCGGAAGCAATGGCATTCTGCAGAGTACGGCTGACGTGTTCCTGGCCTACCAGTTCTGAAAATTTTTGGGGGCGGTATTTTAATGCCAGAACCTGGTATCGCGTGCCATTGGACAAAGGATCTAACCTCAGAGGAAATCTGTTACCCGCCGGTTGCGTGAGGGGCAACATTCAGTTCAGGAAAAGGGGTGGGATATTATAGTTTGCAGACGCATATGATAGCCGGGTTTACCCGCGGCACACAGCAGAAGCCGCTGCCGTTGCTTCCTTCCGGACCTGGCGGAGTTCACGGCGTGCCGTTGCGCGAGGCCCGGCTATCATATCCATCTGCAAACAGTTAGCTTCGCTAAAAACAACACAGTACAAATTTGTGGTCATTTAATCGGACGCTCAAATTACCATAAGGAGAGTCTTTTGGGCAAGCATAAATACGGAAGGGTCAACAGAGTGCTTGTGCCTTATTTCTTTGTCTTTTTCCCACTCACGGCTGAATGCCAGGGATCGGTCGCGTATTTCATTCCAGGATATTGGCATGGGAGTTCCTATGTTACATTTTCTTTCATTTCAGCTTTCTCGCCTCCTGCCATGCGGCAAATTCTGCCGGTCGCAGGCGATAGCGGGCAATTATTCCCGGATGCAGGCGCTTGATCTCATCCTGTACCATTTCGACAAAGGCGGAGCGATTCTGCTCGTCGATGCGCTTCTCCGCGAACTGTTCTATTGTCTGCAGAATATCCGGCCGCTTGTTGCGAACGATATCGGCTACAAGCTCATGCAGCTGCAAACGATAGCGAAGCCGAATAGGATCAGGCTCCGCCAGACTTTTGCGGACCAGGACATATTCCCGGGTGGAGCGTTCATAGGCCCAGACAAACAGGTCCCGCAGCAGTTCGATCCGGTTCATTTCGTACACGCCCAGCATGGCGTCGATGTAGGCCCGATCCGGCACATCGATAAACGTCAACGGTGAGAGGTTATGCTTTATCAGGGGTATATTGGCCCCGAGTCGGGAAACCCGCTTGTTCACGTCCTCGAACGGCTGCAGATACGGAATATGTACCAGGATGAAAAACGCCTGTTCAAAGGGATCTTCGATTTCAGAGGCTTTTCCGAGGATTTCGTGGAAACACTCTTCGATGAGCTGCGGCGCCGCAAGCGGCACAAAAACAGAGCCGCCGACCTGGACAGGCCGGGAACGCAAGCGTCCGCTGGCGTCCGGGTCGGGCATCAGGTTTTCTGACAACAGACCGTGCAGACTGAGGAAGGTATGCGTATCAAAGCCGACGGATTCCGCTTCATCAAGCAGCAGCTCAATGGCCGTCTTGTGGTTGAGGATCATCTGCGCTTCCTGGGCGTCCTTCCCTTCCGCATAGCGGCCAAACTCGATCAGGTTTTGCGTGTCGATACGGGAATAGGTATTCCCTTCCAGACGGCTGGATGCCCACGAAAGATCGATCAACAGCCTGCCCAGAATGGCCCGGCCATAGGTCCCGGCAGGTCGTTCAAAGTCGCCCGTATCACCGATGCGATGCAGGTGTTTGCGGGTCATTTCACCCAGATACCATGTTGTATTGGGGATATAGGCATCGAGGAATGAGCGCTCATACCCGACAGGGGGGCGCGCTCCCCGGGGGCGGCGAACGTGGGAGAATATCTCGCGGCCCTCTTCGGAGAGCGGAATGTACGTTTCGTAGGTTTCTTCCGCACCGGATGCTTCCGATTCGGGTGAGGCCATACGGATGTCAGTTGGCGCGAGCAGCCTGTAGATCGTCGCTTTGCCTTTGCCGATAGCAGCGATATGCCTCTTTACCGTCAGTTCGGCGAGCCAGCGCTGCACCGTACGCAGGTGCGGAGGGTTGCTCAGTTCATTACGAATGCTATCACTGTTACGTCCATCAGGGTGACGGGCCAGGAGAGCAAGGATCTCTTCTTGTTGGGGTGACAGCAATCTAACAGTCATGTCCAAGTCTCGCTGTTGATATTGACGACGAATCGCGACACACATAATGTCGTCAATTGTCGCGAATTGCAAGCTGTTTTGTCGTTGACCGTCGATAATCCTGTTGCGAAGAAGGGGATGGAGGATGATAAAATGGAAAAAGCCCCTGATTTCTCAGAGGCTTTTGGACTGCATTGGACGTCGCCAGATTGTTAAATGGCGGAGAGACAGGGATTCGAACCCTGGGTACGCTATTAACGTACACACGCTTTCCAGGCGTGCTCCTTCAACCGCTCGGACATCTCTCCGCAAGAGCGAACGCGAAATATAGTATAGGATTTTCTTTTTGTCCAGCATTTCATATTATGCTTTGAAATTACCCTGTCAAACTGTACATTTCGGCGAGGGGTGCCTGAATATGAAAATAGCAGTAATAACCGCCATGCCGGAGGAATATCGAGCCGTTGCCGCCTGCTTCGGTTCCGCTGGAGTCACTGCTGCCGGAGCATTGAGAACCGCTCGCTGCTGCACAAAAGAGCATGAGTTCATTGTTGTGGAGTCCGGCATGGGGTTTGACAATGCCGCCAAGGCTGTTAAGGCGCTGATCCGGGATGATCGTCCCGATCTGCTGATCTCGACCGGATTTTGCGGCGGAATTACCCCGGCATTACAGACCGGAGATGTCGTCGTGGCGGAAAAAATTATTGTTGCCACTGAGGGTGGCTTTGAGGAGATACCGGTACAGTTTTCCTCCATCGGCCAGAACTTTGTCGCACGGCAGGCGGCGGAGGAGAGACGGACATTCGGGGGGGTGTTTGTCAGTACGTCGACCATCACATCAAAAGTACGCCTGGCCGGGATGGTGTCGGGTTCCTACCCACATCCGGTTGTGGAAATGGAGAGCGGAGCGATCGCCATGGTCGCCGCAGAAAACAACATCCCTCTGCTGGCAATTCGCGCTGTCAGCGACATCGCCGATGAGGAACTCGGCTTTTCACTGGATGAATTCTGCGACCCGGGCTTGCGCCGCATCCGCCCTCATAAGGTTCTGCTGACGGTTCTGCGCAAACCCCGCATCATACCGCAGCTTCTGCGTCTTTCCCGCAGCAGCCGCAGGGCTGCAGAGAGCTTGACCGCCGCATTGTCCCGCCTATTTCCGCTCCTTTAGAACTCTTCCCGCCGGTGACCAGGGGTAATCGCGCAGATGGTCACCCAGCTCCTCTTTCGTAAAGCGATTAACCCGCCTCAGCGCCAGAACAACCACCATGGCAAGCGGAAGCGCATACATCAGCACCCCGGAGAGCGCCATGAATATTTCGCCAATGACCAGTGTTATCCCGATGTTGAAGAGCAGTACCGACAGGTACAGGATCGGACCCAGCAGGGAATGAAAGGGTACCTTGACCAGGCCTGATGCGGTCTCGTCGAGACGCCGGGAGTCGATCAGCTGAAACGCGGCAATCAGGCAGAGGCTGGTCAGCAGCCACCCGGCATAGTTGGAAAGCGGTACGCCGAAATGGATCCCCGGTTCGCGGTAACCGTAAATCTGCCCCAGAAACCAGCGCTTTCCCTGAAGCGCGACCGGATCAATAACAATATCAAGGGAGGTTTGCAGAAGGGCTCCCAGCAGCAGTGCCGAAAATGAGCGCCGGATGCGCCGGGTCTCCAGCGTGACGATGTTCCAACTCCAGGATTTGAGCGGTGAGAGGATAAAAAGCGCGGTAGCGTAGCTGCAGTAGGAGAGAAATACGTAGGAGAGCGAGTCGAAGAACGGCACTCCCGCCACCCATAACTCGCGGCTGCTGGTGGTGTCGATGTAATAGTACCATCCGTAGGGGAAGCCGGTATTGATGGAGAGCCACTCCGAGCCGAAGGCGATAAAATAGCCGGTCACCGTGAAGGCCAGGGTCCGCTTCCACCCGACATGCGGCACACAGACCAGCAGAAACGCCCCGAAAAAAGCGAATACGTACGGGCGCAGGGCAACGGTGCCGATGGCGATGTCGAGAATATGAGGCATGTTGATCAACCCCCGTAAACATACTTTTAAAATATGCTTCAGCCGGAAGTCCGACAAGCCCGTACTATAGCCAAAACTCCCGAATAGCGCAAGGGCGCACCCGGCGATGCGACCTGTGCTGTTACGCATCTGACGGAATCTGCCGCCCGAATTTCCTGCCGGTGCAGTCGGTTGTTGCCGGAACGGCTGAAAAAAGGTATTCTGTTAAAATGATCACTTACCATCGCATCCTTGCCCGCCGCTGCTGGATCTTCGATCTGGACGGGACGTTGACCCTTCCGGTGCACGATTTCCCCGCTATCCGGGTTGCGCTCGGCATGACGGAGGGCGACACCGATATCCTCCGGTTCCTGTCTTCGTTGCCGCCTGATGAGGCCGCGACAGGGCACGCCCGGTTAACCGAGATCGAGTATGAGCTGGCAGAGAGGACCGCCGCCGCCCCCGGCGCCGGGCGGCTGCTCGAGCAGCTGTTCCGGCGCGGCGCCCGCGTCGGCATCCTCACCCGCAATACGCGGGAGATTGCCCTTCATACCCTCGGTCAGATCGGCCTTAAGGGGTACTTCACCTCCGACGACATCCTTGGCCGGCATGAGGCCGCGCCCAAGCCGCATCCGGAGGGGATAGAGAAGCTCCTCTCCGCCTGGGGGAACGTGCCGGACGAGACGGTGATGGTGGGGGACTACCTGTTCGATCTGCAGGTGGGGCGCGCCGCCGGCACCGCCACTATCCATGTGGACAGCAGCTGCACCTTCCGCTGGCCGGAGTTGGCTGACATTTCGGTAGCTACTCTGGAGGA
>VFJM01000352.1 GCA_009886055.1 Geobacter sp.
GGAATTTCGGGGACAGTATATGTAATTGCCATACCCGATCACCTTCTCCTTCGGGCAATATCAGCCTTTGCGCGCATCACGCTGACAGTACAAAACTTCTGAGGGGGACAGGCACCTTTTAATGTTGTAGGTGCATATCACCCCATTTTTGTCTCATTCAAACAAAAATTGTCTGTATACCCTCACACTCAACAACAGCTGTAAGCTTTTTGTCGGCACATACAAAACAGTCTTGGTCTTTTTCACAGTAATTTAGAAATGTTGCAAGTTGAAGACTGTCTAGCGTTCTGAGTCCATACATAGTGGCGTATCGTGAAAGTAAGCTGCACGCTTCATCGTATACCAATGAAGCTACCTGGAGAACTTCATACCGCCCTTCACAATCCTGCTTGAACATCTTTCGCACAGCATTCAAGGCTTTTACGTTCAGTTGTTTCTCACGTGTTTACGGTAAAGAGCGGAATGCAACTCAACACGTGCAAGTTCTGAAATAATAATATGCGCATTACTCAAATAGAGATCCAAACAGTAGTCTGACCCATCCTCACGATGATATATCTTCACCAATGCCGAGGTATCGAGGAAATACCGCTTCATAATCGTTCTTCCCTGCAGGAAACGACGGTTTCAGACCAACTCCCCTTTGATGTGGAAGTAAGTTTCAAAACATCCTCAATATTCTGCGGAACAATCCGTCGCTTACCAGGAGACTGTCGCATGGAATTAAGCAGTCGAAGCTGCTCATACACTGACGCCATCGAGCGATTATCTAAAGTATCCAGCTCATGCTCAATTCTTTGTCTCAACATGGTCATTTGGTGGTCTCCTTTCCGTCTTAGCTTCTGAAGGGGCCAGGCACCTTTTAATGTTAGACCCTGCGCCAATTCTGTTCCCTTTACAGCCCTTTTTAAATAGCGGGACTGTCCCGTAGCCCAGCTTTTCTATCACTCTTTTGCCGTATGATCAACTTCCGCGCCTTTGCCAGCTCTGTTAAGGTCATTGGCGTATTAACAAACATATTCCAATCACCAGCGAAAGGCACCGGTAATGGCACTATCAAACTATCGGACTCCAGTCCGCAACGTTCACGGTGAGACGACCAGCACCAGTCTATTGCTGACTTTACAAGTCCCGCCCTTACCGGATTGCCCTCGACATAACGAGCAATCGTTACGAAATGGTCATCATCTTGTATGACGAAACTTTTAGCGGAATTTCGGGGACAGTATTTGGGAATTTCGGGGACAGTATATGTAATTGCCATACCCGATCACCTTCTCCTTCGGGCAATATCAGCCTTTGCGCGCATCACGCTGACAGTACAAAACTTCTGAGGGGGAC
>VFJM01000287.1 GCA_009886055.1 Geobacter sp.
CTTCAAAAACCGAAGCGCTTCTTCGGTGCGGCTCGAAATATCGAAGAAGGTGGCTCACTGACGATCATCGCCACCGCACTGGTCGATACCGGCAGCAAAATGGATGAAGTCATCTTTGAAGAATTCAAAGGCACCGGTAATATGGAACTGCATCTCGACCGCAAGCTGGTTGAAAAACGCACCTTCCCGGCTATTGACATCAACAAGTCAGGAACCCGCAAGGAAGAGCTGCTGATAGAAAAGACATATCTGAACCGGATCTGGATTCTGCGCAAGATTATCCACCCGATGAATGTGGCCGACAGCATGGAGTTCTTATTGGACAAACTTTCGGAAGCCAAGACCAATCAGGCTTTTCTGGATTCGATGTCTAAATAAATAAAAAATGGTTGCAAAAAACATGCAAAATAGCTAGGATTACTTTTTGCTGTTCAAAATTTATTACGTTACGTCGTAAAGCACTATTGAAGGAGGAAGAGATGAAAGAAGGTATCCACCCAGATTATTCCGAGATTACCGTTAAGTGCCTGTGCGGTAATACATTCCAGACACGGTCCACAAAAAAAGAGATCAGCACCGAGATCTGTTCTGCCTGCCATCCGTTCTACACCGGCAAACAGAAATTAATTGACACCGCAGGACGTGTTGAGCGCTACAAAAAACGTTACGGCCAGGCTTGATCGATCGTTTTGTAGATTTATGAGAGGGGCTTTGTCGCAAGGCAAATCCCTTTTTTTTTCTCCTTGCGGCCTGTTTTCTACAGGTCAGCCTCAGGAGTAACAACTACCAATCAGAGCATGCCAGTTTCTGAAATGACCATCGTTACCCCTGAGCATGGCTCGAGCAGGACACCATGAATGTCACCCTGATCGAACACACCCCCAATCCTGAACGTACCGTAGCGTTGGCTGCCCGTCTCTGTTACTCGCCTACTTCAATTGATGATTTACGGGAAAAGCTGGCGGCTTCCGATATCGAGTCCTTTCTGGACAAGATCATGTCACTGGGGCACCACTCGGTACTTGAGCACGCCTCGTTCACCTTCGGCATCGAGGGGATTTCGCGCGTCACCACTCACCAGTTGGTGCGTCACCGCATCGCCTCGTTTTCTCAGCAATCTCAACGCTATGTTTCGCACAAGGACCAGTTCGCCTCCATCATGCCGGACACCATCGCCGAGAATCCCGAGGCCAGGCAGATATTTGCCTTCATGTCCGAGACAGTTCACAAGGCCTACGCTCAGCTGATCGAGATGGGGATTCCGGCCGAAGACGCCCGCTACATCCTGCCAAACTCCACCGAGACCAAAATTATCATGACCATGAATGCCCGCGAACTGCTGCACTTTTTTGCCCTGCGCTGCTGTCAGCGAGCCCAGTGGGAAATACGCGAGATGAGTGTCGAGATGCTGCGACTGGTGAAAAGAATAGCGCCGGTCATCTTCCGCCAGGCCGGTCCCGGCTGCGTAGACAGCCCCTGTCCGGAGGGAAAGTTCTGCTGCGGACAGACGGCTGAAGTAAGAGAATTTTTCAAGAAGCTGGAATAATAAAACCTGCAAAAGACAGCGTAACCGCAGAGGCCGCAGAGGAATGCGGAGGAAACCAAAATAAAAGTCACAAGAATCTGGTTTAAATTAAAATCAGTTTATTGTTTTGACTCTCTTGTTTTTCCTCTGCGCGACTCTGCATCCTCTGCGGTAAAATGTTTTTTAGATTAAAAGAGGTATTATGAATAAGATACACGTTGGCGGCCAGGCGGTCATTGAAGGGGTGATGATGCGCGCACCCCGCTCGGTTGCCATTGCAGTCCGCCGTCCCGACGGCGAGATCGTTGTCAGGAA
>VFJM01000009.1 GCA_009886055.1 Geobacter sp.
CGTACTACTGGCCGGATATGTGGTCCACAAACAGCCAGGTAACTAATCCGCATTTTATCTATCCGGGTCAGAAAATGCGGATCTTTCCCGACCGGCTGGAGTTTGTTCCCAAAGGGGAGACAACGCTGGTTCCTGCGCAAAAAAGCGCCCCTGCTGCAGCGGTTGCTGAAGTGCTTAAGGAGGTTGCCGCCGAGAAAACCTACACACTCTATGGCACTGAGGGCTTTCTGGTAGAGAAGGATTTCAGACCCTACGGATTGGTGATCGGGTCTCAGCATGATCGGATAGTCGCGGGCGTTGATGATATCGTGTACACCGATATCGGCACCGATCTGAATGCCGGAGGTGGTGATAAATTCTCCATAATTCTCAAGGATGTGCCGGTAAAACATCCGCTTAATAATGAGGAGTTGGGTTTCAAGATGATTCCTCTCGGGACTCTTCAGCTGACCGATGTGGAGCGAAAATCATCGCGGGCCATTATTACAAAATCATACAGAGAAATAAGTCCGGGGGCCTTCCTGCAGCCCTACAAAGAGAACCGCCGCCGCGAAATAGCACTCAAGAGTACCAGGAACGACCTCAAAGGATACATCATCGAGAGCTACAACGGCGTCAGTATCATTGCTGCCGGAGATATCGTCTATATTGACCTCGGAACCGTGCAGGGGGCTGAGGTCGGTAACATGCTCTATGTTGTCCGGGATGTGACGATCGACCAGCGGTATGTGGAAGGGCGAATCGATAAACTGCCCCAAGAGCTGCTGGGAGCGCTGGTTATCCTTGAAACCGGGAAAAAAACATCCACCGCATTGGTTGTCAAGAGTATCGATACAATCTATAAAGGGGATCGGATCGTCAGCCAAACGAAGTAACTTGAAATAATTCAAGTTTGAGACCGGCTTCGGGCCGGTCTTTTTTTGTCGTGCCTGATTAGTAAGAGAGAAGTTTTTTCTGAGCTAGGTATGGAAATGGAAAATTTTTACTGGATAGGTCTCAAAGCGGTTCCCGGTATCGGTAATGTTGCCTTCCGGCGACTTCTGGAGCGTTGTGAAACACCTGAAGCCGCCCTGAAGGCGTCTCCTGCGTCACTTGCCGGAATCAGGGGCATAACTCCTGCAGCCATCGAGGGCATCAAAAACGGCGAATGGCGCCGCTTTGCGGAGGAGGAGTGCCGTCGTCTTGAGGCAAGCGCTGCGTGTCTGGTGACCTATCTCTCACGTGACTACCCCAAGACACTGTTCGAAATTCCCGATCCACCCCCGTTTCTGTATATCAAGGGGGAGCTGCGCTCCCGTGAAGTTTCAATCGCCATTGTCGGCTCGCGCCGGGCGACATCCTACGGTTTGATGACAACCGGTAAACTGGCCGAGGGGCTTGCCAGCCACGGGGTCTGTGTCGTGTCGGGGATGGCGCGCGGGGTCGATACCGCGGCCCACAAGGGGGCGCTGCAGGCGGGAGGGAGAAGCATCGGCGTACTGGGGTGCGGCGTTGACAAAATCTATCCCCCAGAAAACCGTGTCCTCTTCGAGGAGATGGCAGGCAAGGGGTGTCTGGTGTCTGAATTCCCGTTGGGAACGCTCCCTCTGGCCGAAAATTTTCCGCGCCGCAACCGGATCATCAGCGGACTCTCGAGCGGCGTGCTGGTCGTTGAGGCTGCTGAAAAAAGCGGCTCATTGATCACCGCCCAGTATGCCCTGGAGCATGGGCGCGACGTTTTTGCCGTGCCGGGGAATATTTCATTTGTTACCAGCCGCGGCTGCAATCGCCTGATCAAGCAGGGAGCCAAGCTGGTGGATTGTGTCGAGGATATTCTTGAGGAGCTTCCGGGGTATGCCTGTACAGCTGCCGATGCTCCCCTGTTTCAACCGCCTCCGCGCACCTTCGCGCTGACGCCGAAAGAAGCGGCAATTTACGAGCTTCTGGCCCGCTCGCCGTTGCACATAGATGACATCATCTCCCAAACTGAATTGACAGCCGGGGAGGTTTCCTCTATGTTACTGCACCTTGAACTCAAGGGAGCGGTTACGCCGCTGCCCGGCACACACTACGCTGTCACTGGATAAGGACTCTTAAACTTATGTCGAAAAACCTTGTAATCGTCGAATCTCCCGCCAAAGGGAAAACCATAGAAAAATTCCTGGGCCCCGACTTCAAAGTCCTGGCCTCGTTCGGTCACGTACGTGCCCTCCCGAGCAAGCAGGGCTCAGTGGATATCGAGAAGGGGTTCGAGCCGAAGTACCATGTGCTGCCGGAAAGCAAAAAACATCTCGATGCAATCAAAGCTGCTCTCAAGGGGGCGGATAGGCTGCTGCTGGCAACTGACCCCGACCGCGAAGGTGAAGCGATATCCTGGCATCTGCTCGCAGCTCTAGGGTTGGATAAAAAGAATCCCGGCATCAAGATCCAGCGGGTTGAGTTCCATGAGATCACCAAAGACGCTATTCTCCACGCCGTCCAAAATCCCCGCGACATCGCGCTTGATCTGGTGAACGCCCAGCAGGCCCGTTCGATTCTGGACTATCTGGTCGGATTCAACCTCTCGCCGTTTCTCTGGAAAAAGATCCGCTACGGGCTCTCCGCCGGCCGTGTCCAGTCGGTGGCGCTCCGTCTGGTCTGTGAACGCGAGAAGGAAATTCTGGCCTTCAATGAGCAGGAATACTGGACGGTCGCAGCCCGTCTGGGCGTTGCGGCGGGGCAGGAGTTCAGGGCCGGACTGGTAGCTGTCGGGGACAAAAAGCTCGGCAAGTTCGATATCCCCGGCGAGGATGTTGCGGCCGCTCTGAAAACGGCTTTGCAATCGGGCAGCTATCAGGTGGCAAAAATCACCAAGACCGAGAAAAAGCGCAATCCTTCACCCCCCTTCACCACCTCGACCCTCCAGCAGGAAGCATCGCGCAAGCTCGGCTTCTCGGCCAAGAAGACGATGTCAACCGCGCAGAAGCTCTATGAAGGGATCGATGTCGGGGAGGAGGGTACGGTTGGTCTGATTACCTATATGCGTACCGACAGCGTCAATCTTTCGACCCTGGCTTTGAAAGATGCCCACGACGTTATTTCCGCAGCCTACGGCGCGGAATATGCGCTCGCCAAACCGCGGATCTTCAAAACCAAATCCAAAAATGCCCAGGAGGCCCACGAGGCCATCCGGCCAACGTATATTGTCAAGACCCCTGCTGAATTGAAGAAGTTTCTGACGCCTGACCTGTACAAGCTGTATGAGCTGATCTGGAAACGGACCGTCGCCTGCCAGATGGCCGAAGCGCTGCTGGATCAGACATCGGTTGATATCACCGCAGAGCTGGCCGCCCCGCCGGCCGGCGGGCCGTTTGCCGGGTCAACGAGGGCCGGCCTGCGTGCCGCCGGCACGGTTATCCGTTTTCCCGGTTTCATGAAGCTCTACATCGAAGGGCTCGATGATCAGGATGAAGAAAAAGAGGGGCTTCTGCCGGCGATGAGCGAAGGTGCCGCGTTGAAGCTTCATGAAGTTCTCCCCGAG
Source organism: Geobacter sp. (assembly GCA_009886055.1). GTDB lineage: Bacteria > Desulfobacterota > Desulfuromonadia > Geobacterales > Pseudopelobacteraceae > JACRCG01. The sequence goes on from VFJM01000009.1 coordinate 3,500, forward strand.
CAGCACTTTACGCAGCCACCCCCCCGCTATACCGAGGCGACGCTGGTCAAGACGCTTGAGGAGTACGGCATCGGCCGCCCCTCTACCTTTGCCTCGATCATGAATACGCTGGTGGAGAGAAAATACGCCCGCCTCGACAAGAAGCGCTTCTTCCCGGAAGATGTCGGTATGGTGGTCAGCGATCTGCTGACGGCTCATTTCCAGAAGTACGTCGATTATAATTTTACCGCCGGGCTGGAAGAGGAGCTGGATCAGGTTTCGCGTGGTGAAAAAGAGTGGAAGCCGCTCTTAAAGGAGTTCTGGGAGCCGTTTATTGCACTTCTGAAACAGAAAGAGGGCGAAGTCAACAAGGCCGACCTGACGACCGAGGCGACCGATGAGCTCTGCCCCGAATGCGGCAAGCCGCTGGTCGTGAAGCTCGGCAAGCGCGGCAAATTCATCGCCTGCTCAGGTTTTCAGGAAGGGTGTAAATATACCCGCAACGTCGATCAGGAGGGTGGCGAGGTCGCCGAACCGGTCCTCTCTGAAGAAAAATGCGAAAAGTGCGGTCTGCCGATGCTGATCAAGGACGGCCGTTTCGGAAAATACCTGGCCTGTTCCGGCTATCCGGCCTGCAAAAACATTCAGCCGCTGGTCAAGCCGCTAAACACCGGCGTGGTCTGTCCGGAGTGCAAGGAAGGACAGCTGATCGAGAAGAAATCCCGCTTCGGTAAATTGTTTTATTCCTGCAATCAATATCCGAAGTGCAAATTCGCCCTCTGGGATCTCC
>VFJM01000355.1 GCA_009886055.1 Geobacter sp.
GCTGATTTTCACATCCGGCAGGGCTAAGGCGGTAAGCGGCAGAATTAAAATCCCCAATACAACTCCAGACAGCAATTTGATTTTCATCTGTTCCTCCTTTTGTTTTCCTCTGGTTGATTTGTTTGCATTGATTCTGATGCGATAAATTTTAGTTTCATTCAGTTCTCCTTTCTTACCTGCGGTTATTGGAATTAAAAACAGCTGCCTCTTTCATCTTTGCTATTTGACTTTGACTGAGTACGACAGACTAAAAGATGATGATGGTGCCATGGTGCCGCTCATGGTCAGGCGCCAGTTGGTGACTGTGGCATCATAGCCACCCGACGGATTGGGCGGATTGGTGGGAACCCAGACGGTTCCTCCGTCCGTTGAATACTCGTGCAGACCGAGGGTAAGTCCGGATGATCCGGCGGACAAGCTGAACGGCTTGTAAGGAGCTGTACCATAGGTGTCTACTCGCAAATCTATGTAGTTACTGATGCTGTCTTTCAGAAAATCGGTCAGCACTACGCTGCTCGCATCTGGTGAGGCCCCTTGAGTTTCGGTAACGGTAACCGTATAGGTGATAGTGTCTCCGGGGCGGGCTTTCGCGTTGCCGGTCGAGACCATGGCCGATTTGAGGATAGTCAGATTAGGCGGGATTACGGCCAAAGAAGCGTTTGCCGTTAGGCCGGTTAAAGCCAGTGCCGCCGATTTACCGGAGACAATGACGCCGGTGGATGTTGGTGTGCCGGTTGTATTGGTGACGCTGCCGATGGTTGAGCTGGTGACATTGACCTGTGCCTGGCAGGTTGTGTTGGCGGCAATGGAGCTGGAAGCGAAGCGGATCGCACCGTCACCGGCGACTGATGCCGTTGTGCCGTCAGTCCTGGTAACCGTGCCGCAGGCAGCCGGAGTAAAAGTGAAGGTAATATCCTTGAGTGTCACCCCGACCGGGAAAGTGTCATCCACCTTCACGCCGGTAAGAGACCCGGGGTTGCTTGACGGATTTCCCAGTGTAAGGGTCAGGGTGGTCGTCTGTCCTGTGCCGATGGTGGAGGCGCCAAAGGATTTGGTGACTGTCGGCGGGATGAACCCGGAATATTTCGCCGTGTCCCGCATAAGTGCCGCTACAAACGGCAGGGCGACGCTATTATAGGTGGCATTGACATCCGCAGTGTTGGTGACAGTTCCGTTGATGGCAGGAATCACGGGTGATGCCCCGATAATGCAGGTGGCAAAGTCTTTATAGACGAGATCGCTGCTGCTTGAGGCTTCAAGGGTCATCTTGTTGGAACCATCAAGTGGAACCGTCGTGCTGCCATCGCCGTATTTCCATCCAGATCCGTTGCAGGTGGCCAGATTCGGGAAGGCTGTATCAGTCGCCTGAACACTGACCAGCTGGACATCCCCGTCGTTCTGGACAGTGAACTGGTAATAGATGTTGTCATCTTTCTTAGCCACGATATCAGTGCGCCAGAGGGGGGAGTCAATAGCAGGAACGGATGTTGATGTTGCCACCTCCTTGAAAATGGTGACGGCAGGGTGGGCGGCAGCGACCGTAAGGTCGGCGCTGGCGGTAGTTCCGACGATGGTTCCGACACCGGAGGAGACGTTACCGGAGGTGTTGTTGTAGGTCCCCTGAGTGGGCGCGGTGACGTTGACCGTAACGACACAGGTGCCGCCGACGGCGATCGTGCCGCCTGAAAAGGTGATGGACCCTGCTGTCGGTGACGGTGGCGGTGCCGGTGCATAGGTAGGAGAACCGCAGCCGGAGGCGGTGCCGGTGATGGCCAGTCCGCTTCCCGTTGCGGCGGCATTTGCCGTCAGGGTCAAATTGGTATCATCCGTGATTGAGGCGACAGTGCGGGCATTGCCGTTGATGATGATAACGGCGCCGGGTGACAGGAGCGTCGTGAAATGAGTGTAGTAACCGGTGACGCTCGTGCTGGAGCTGTCGGTGTCCACCGTTCCCATGCCGGGACTGCTGCCGGCCACCACCATGTTGCCCGGAGAGGTGGGGAAGGTATCCGTGAACTGGACGCCGGTCTGGGCTGTGGCCGCATTAGGGTTGGTGAGCACAAAGGAGAGCGTCGACACCTTATTGGCCAGGATGTTATTCGGGGAAAAGAGCTTTGAAATTGCTGGTGGAGCCACCACGGTGAGCGTGGCAGTGGCAATGCCGGACACGCCAGTATTGGCGCCGCTTTGTGCGGCGAACACCGGCTCGCTGGCGTTATCGTATACACCCGTTGCGGCGGCGGTGACATTGACGCTGACCGTGCAAGTGTTGTTTGTGGCCATCGTTGCTCCCGCAGTCAGTCCAAAATTGAGCGTACTGTCGCCCGCTGCAGGAAGCCAGGAAGGAGAACCGGCGCACGTCGTGGCGAACGATGGCGAGGGCGCTACAACGACACCGGAAGGCAGTTTGTCAACAAACTTGACCCCGGTAAGCGCCACATTGGACGCAGTGGTGTTGGTGATGGTAAAGGTCAGAGTGCTGACGAGCCCGGCGCCGATGGTGGCGGGAGAGAATGCCTTGCTCAAGTTAGGCGGGGGGGGCGTGACGGCAGGCCGCGCGCAGCCGGTCACCACCACATTGTCGAGCTCTATTTTGTCGGTGGTGGTTAGTGGTGTCAGCTTCGACCCAGTCGGGATGATCCTGAAACTGGTGGTACTGGTGCCTGTGGCGGCGGCGGTCAACGGGCCGACATTACCCAGAGTGCCATTCGTACTCCCAAGGGTGGCGCCAGTCGGATTGGGATTTGAAATGTTCGTATAACTTACCCCGTCCGCGCTGGAGAAAGTATAAATGTTGTTGGTCCCGCCCCAGTCGGCATTAGCGGATATCAAATATCCGTACTGTATGCGCACACCGCCGTAATTGCTGGTATCCAGGCTGAACTGCACATAGGGTGAGTTGGCGTTGACTATCGTTGACGATGTTGTCCAGCCGTCAGTGCCAATAAACCGACCCCCGGCGGAAAAGCTGCCAGTCGTGCCTGAAGAGCTCGCTGTGGCGCTGGACACATTCGTGGGAGGCTTGCTGTCCGCCGCATAGGGCGCAGAATAAGTGCCGGAAAAAGTCCACGTTGCCAGCGTGACTTCCGACCCAGGGCAGCTAGAGGGCGGCGTGGGCAGCGGGAAAAAGCTGCTATCCACCACCAGGTTGGCGGTGGCGTTCTTGAGTGTATCAGTGCCGCCATTGACCAGCAGGTTTTGCGTGGTATTGACGTAGGTGTTTGGGTTAGGGGTGGAATTTGTCGTCACATTGACTTTGAGTGTACAACTGCCCGCCGGGATAGTTGCCCCCGTCAGCCGGATGCCGCTACTACCCACCGCCAATGCACCACCGCTCTGGTTGGTAATCACAGGACTACCCGTGCAGGTGGTGGAATAGGTCAGCGGGCTTGACACCGTCATGCCGGAAGGGAACACGTCAGTAATGCTCGAATTGGGGATTGCACCGGAATTCGGGTTACCCAGCGTGATGGTCAGAGTGGA
>VFJM01000398.1 GCA_009886055.1 Geobacter sp.
TCAGGTCGGCACCACCGGCCAGACGGTATCTCCGAAGCTGTATATTGCCTGCGGGATCTCGGGTGCCATCCAGCATCTGGCCGGGATGAAGAAATCTGATTTCATCATAGCGATCAACAAGGACAAGGATGCCCCGATCGGAGAGGTGGCCGACGTACTCGTCGTGGCCGACGTGATGCAGTTCGTGCCGGCGCTGACGGCGAAAGTGGCAAAATAGCCGCAATTGCAGGGCGATAGCGGGGCATATTGTATACAAATGCCACGGCACCGATATTTTCATGGTACTAAATAAATTTCGTTAGATTATAATAGCTTGCAACTTCTTATCGAATTGATGTAAGAGACGTTACACCGTGTGCATAGTTGACATTTACGCCAAGGTGCGATCAGGCAAATAAATTTGTTACCCACGCAAAGATGTGTTAGGTTCCGCCCGGAGTTTCCGGATAAAACGTATTAGAAGTCTGCTGTTATCAACCTCGCAGGAGAGGGATTCATGCTGATAGTTGTCTGCATCAAACAGGTCCCGGACACGACCCAGGTTCAGATTGATCCGGTTACAAACACCCTGGTTCGTGAAGGTATCCCCTTTATCGTTAACCCATATGATACCCATGCTCTGGAAGAGGCTTTGCGTCTGAAAGATCGTTTCGGCTGCAAGGTCGCCGCCATTTCTATGGGACCTCCCAACGCTGAGGGGACGCTGAAGAAGGCTCTGGCGCTGGGTGTTGATCATGCGATACTCCTCTCTGATCGGGTTTTCGGCGGTGCCGACACCCTTGCAACCAGCAATGTCCTTGCCGCTGCGATAGCCAAGCTCGATGCGGAGGTGGATGAGGTCGGTCTGGTGCTCTGCGGCAAACAGACTATTGACGGCGACACCGCCCAGGTCGGTCCCGGCATCGCCAGTCGCCTCGACTATCGTCAACTGACGCTCGTTGACAAGATTGTCAACCTGGATTTTTCTGCAAAGAAAATCCGCGTCAGTCGAAAACTGGAAGGACGTCACGAGATCGTCGAGGCCCCTCTGCCGGCCATGCTGACTGTTGTCCGCGAGCTGAACCGGCCGCGCTACCCCAAGGTGCAGATGCGACTGGCTGCTGCTGAAACCGTTGTCGAAGTCTGGAACAACAAAACCCTGCAGTTGGATGAACAGAAAATCGGCCTGAAGGGCTCTCCTACCTGGGTATCCAAAATATTTTCTCCGGAACGCGACAAAGGAGAAATCCTTGGTGACGGCTACGCCGATCCGGCTGGAACCGCGGCGCTGCTGATTGACAAACTGATGGCGAAGGATATGTTGCCGATATGAGCGAACCACAACCAAAACCAAAACTGAAAAAACCGCGGGGCGTCGCCCGCCTGCTCGATGGCAAGTGCATCGCCTGCGGTGCCCGCTGCCAGAGCGTCTGCCCGGTTAACTGCGTCGAGATGACTGAAACCGGTGAACCGATCATCGAAACAGCTAAATGTATCGGCTGCCAGAAATGCGTCAAGATCTGTCCGGCAAGCGCCCTGGAGATGTTCTACACCGCCGAGGAACAGCAGATACTCGCCGAACTGGCCGCCTCGGCCGTACCCGTCGAAGAGGAGATCGACCCGGAAGCCGCCGTCCTTGCACGGAAACTGGCAGAATATCGGGGTGTGTGGGTTTTTGTCGAGCAGACCGAAGGCGAACCGGCCAAGGTCTCCTGGGAGCTGCTGGGAGTAGGGGCCGTTCTGGCCCGCAACCTGGGTGTAGAGCTCTGCGCACTGGTGATCGGTGAAAACGTCGAACACCTCTGCAGGGAAGCGTTTGCCTACGGCGCGTCCAAGGCTTATCTACTGGATGCACCGGTATATTACCACTACCGCACCGAAGCCTATGTGGAGGGATGCTGCCACCTGATCGCCGCATACAAGCCGGAAATCATCCTTATGGGTGCAACCGGCATGGGGCGCGACCTGGCCGGAGCAATTGCCACCCGTGTCGGCACCGGCCTGACCGCCGACTGCACCGGACTTGCCATCGACGACAAACGCAACCTGATGCAGACTCGTCCGGCCTTTGGCGGCAACATCATGGCCACTATCATGTGCGACAAATTCCGTCCCCAGATGTCTACCGTACGCCCCAATGTCATGCAGATGCCGGAGCGGAAGGAGGGGGCAGAGGGAGCGATCATCCGCGACCCGTTCACCGTTCCCGAAGAGAGCGTTTTAACCAAAGTCATCGAGATCATCCGCGACTCGCACAGCAAGGGTGCTGTTGATATAACCGGCGCAGAGTTCATCATCTCCGGTGGACGCGGCATGATGGCCCCGGAGAACTTTGCCATGCTGCAGGATCTTGCCGACGAACTGGGGGGGGTGGTGGGAGCTTCGCGTAGTGCCGTCGATGCCGGCTGGATGCCGGGCGATCGCCAGGTCGGCCAGACCGGCAAGACCGTACGCCCCAAGATCTACATCGCCTGCGGGATTTCCGGCGCCATCCAGCATCTGGTCGGCATGCAGGATTCAGATATGGTGATCGCCATCAACCGCGACAGCAGCGCCCCGATCTTTGAGGTTGCCACCTACGGAATCGTTGGCGACCTGTTCCAGATTGTCCCGGCGATTACGCAGAGGATCCGGGAATTGAAACAAAAATAATGAGGTTTTGACATGATACCAAGCCCGTCCATATTCACCCCGCTCCTGATCGCTTCCCTGGCCGTATTCGCCTGGGGGTGCTGGAAACGCTTCAGTCTGATTTCACTCGGACAGCCGGAAGAGCGCTTCGACAACTTAGGTGTCCGCTTCGGTGACATGCTGCTATACGCCTTCGGCCAGAAACGTGTGGTAGCCCAACCGTTCGGCTTCAACCATTTCATCATCTTCTGGTCGTTTCTGATACTGCTGGTGGCAAACACCGAGTTCATCCTGAACGGACTTTTCCCTCATACGTTCAAGCTCATCAAGCTCCCCTTCGAATTGTACGTGCCGCTCGCCTTCATGATCGATATTGCATCATTGCTGGCGCTGGTTGCAGTAACCGTGGCAGCCGTCAGACGGATTATCGCTCCCCCCTATCCGGAGGCCCGTACAGCGGAGGCGTTTTTTATCCTGGGGCTGATCGCAACACTCATGCTCGCCTCCTTTGCTCTCAACGCCTCGGAACTGGCAACATACATGTTAAAATCCGGGGTAGATCCGGCATCATTTCTTTCTGCCGCGCGCAAGGTCATGCCGGTATCGGCGCTGTTGACAGGCCTGCTGCCGCCGCTGCAGCTGGGAACGATCCATGCCGCCGCCTGGTGGGCTCATGCCGTCGCACTGATGGCCTTTATCTGCTATCTGCCGAACAGCAAGCATATGCACATCCTGACCGCCATCCCGAACTGTTTTTTCCACCGGCTCGAAAAGCCGAACACCCAGCCCAGAGAAGAATTCACCGCCGGAAACCAGTTCGGCGTCGGCCGGGTCGATCGCTACAGCTGGAAAGACCTGCTGGATTCCTTTTCCTGCACCGAATGCGGGCGCTGCCAGAACGTCTGCCCGGCCAGCATCACCGGCAAACCGCTTAATCCGCGCGCAGTCATCCACGATATCAAGGTCAACCTGCTCGAGAACGGGGCCTCTCTCAAAAAGGGGGAGCCGCCACAGACCCCGCTGATCGGTGAAGGGGGCGCAGGGAGCGTATCCGAGGAATCAATCTGGGGCTGTACCACCTGCGGTGCCTGTATGGAAGCCTGCCCGGTCTTGATCGAGCAGATGCCTAAAATCATCCAGCTCCGGAGACACCTTGTCGAGAGCGAAGCAACATTTCCAGAAGAACTGCTGAACCTGTTCGAAAACATGGAGGGGCGCAGCAACCCCTGGGGGATTGCACCGTCAGAGAGGACCAAATGGTGCAGCCAGCTGGACATTAAACCGTTCGACAGGGATACGACGGAATACCTGTTCTATGTCGGCTGTGCCGGCTCATTTGATTCACGCAACAAGCATGTCAGCGTGGCGATGGCCCAACTGCTGGACAAGGCCGGGATCTCGTGGGGTATCCTCGGCAAGGATGAAAAATGCTGCGGCGACAGTGTGCGGAGACTGGGGAACGAATTCGTCTTCGACAAGATGGCCCGGGAGAACGTCGCCACGTTTATCGAGCGCGGCGTCACAAAGGTCATCACCCAATGCCCTCACTGTTTTACTACCCTGAAAAACGACTATCGGCAGTACGGTCTTGAGCTGGAAGTCATCCACCACAGCGAACTGCTGCACAATCTGGTTCAGGATGGCAAACTCATTCTGGATAAGACGACAGGGGAAATGGGAACGACCGTTTTTCATGACTCCTGTTATCTTGGACGTCATAACGACGTGTACGACGCCCCGCGCGAAGTGATAAAAGCCGCCACCGGTGACGCGCCGGCAGAAATGGGGCGCAACCGGAACAAAGCCTTCTGCTGCGGCGCCGGCGGCGGCAGGATGTGGATGGAGGAGCATGTCGGGGAGCGGATCAATCTGACGCGCGTCAACGAAGCGCTGGAACAGAGCCCCGATACGATCTGTGTTGCCTGCCCCTACTGCATGACCATGTTTGAAGATGGGCTCAAAGACGTCAAGGCCGAAAACGTCAGGGTCCGCGATGTGGCCGAAGTGATGGCTGAAGCTCTGCTGCGCTGAAATCCGATTATGTGAGGGGAAACTCCATCTCCTGACGCACAAACCGATGAAACCGGATATGCCACAGAAGGGTATCCGGTTTCATTGTCCCTAAAACCCGTTCATCCACACCCCCTTTGAATCACCCCCCCTTGATAACGTAAACCCCTTGATCAGCCGATATGAAAAGAATTCTGTATACCGTTCATATAAGTGCTTTTTTTTTAGCCATCGGTATGCTATTTAATCAAAACTAAATTTTAATACCTCAATTGGGGAGGCGGCATGAGTAACCAGGGTAAGAACGAGCAACTGACTAAGTGGGTAGAAGAAGTCGCGGCATTGTGTGGACCTGAAACGATCCATTGGTGCGATGGTTCGCAGGAGGAGTATGATACGCTCTGTAACAAGTTGGTTGAGTGCGGCACCTTCAAGAAGCTGAACCAGGAGAAGCGTCCGAACAGTTTTCTTGCGTGTTCTGATCCCGGTGATGTGGCACGGGTTGAAGACCGTACCTTCATATGCAGTATCTCCAAGCAGGATGCCGGCCCGACCAACAACTGGATGCATCCCAAAGATATGAAGGAAACTCTTAACAAGCTCTTCAAGGGGTGCATGCGCGGTCGTACCATGTATGTCATCCCTTTCAGCATGGGGCCGCTCGGCTCACCGATTGCCAAAATCGGCGTTGAAATTACAGACTCCCCCTATGTCGCTGTCAATATGCGCATCATGACCCGTATGGGCAAAGCCGTTCTTGACGTCCTCGGCGATGGTGAATTCGTCCCCTGCCTTCACTCTGTTGGCGCCCCGCTGGAGCCTGGTCAGAAAGATGTACCCTGGCCATGCAACAAGGAAAAATATATTGTCCACTTCCCCGAAGAACGTTCGATCTGGTCGTACGGCAGCGGTTACGGCGGAAACGCCCTGCTCGGCAAGAAATGCCTTGCTCTGCGGATTGCTTCCAAAATTGCCAAGGACGAGGGGTGGCTGGCCGAACATATGCTGATTCTGGGCATCGAATCACCAAAGGGCGAAAAAACCTATCTGGGTGCAGCGTTCCCCAGCGCATGCGGCAAAACAAACCTGGCGATGCTGGTGCCACCTGAAAGCTTTAACAAAAGCGGCTGGAAAATAACGACTGTCGGAGATGACATCGCATGGATCAAGCCCGGTCCGGATGGCCGACTGTATGCCATCAACCCCGAGTACGGCTTCTTCGGAGTAGCACCCGGTACATCGGAAAAGACGAACCCGAACGCCATGGCTTCATGTGCTGCAAACTCGATTTTCACCAACGTGGCGTTGACGCCGGATGGGGACGTCTGGTGGGAAGGGATGACCGCCGCCAAGCCGCCTCTTCTGACCGACTGGCAGGGCAATCGTTGGACGCCTGACTGCGGAAGAAATGCAGCACACCCGAACTCCCGTTTCACATCGCCTGCCGGGCAGTGTCCCTCGATTGATCCGGAATGGGAAAACCCGAAAGGTGTTCCGATGGCAGCCTTCATCTTCGGGGGACGCCGCAACGACGTGGTTCCGCTGGTGTACCAATCCTTCAACTGGAGCTTTGGTGTCTACCTGGCTGCTACCATGGGATCAGAGACAACTGCTGCTGCAACCGGTGCAGTCGGAACCGTTCGCCGTGACCCGTTCGCCATGCTGCCGTTCTGCGGCTATCACGTTGCGGATTATTTTGCTCACTGGCTGCAGGTTGGACGTACCACTCCCAAGCCGCCGCGCATCTTCAGTGTCAACTGGTTCCGCAAGGACGCCGTCGGTAACTTCCTCTGGCCTGGCTACGGTGAAAATATGCGTATCCTGAAATGGATTGTGGAGCGCGTCAATGGCAATGCCGCTGCGGTAGAGAGCCCGCTGGGATGGATGCCGCGCTATGAGGATCTGGACTGGACCGGTCTGGACAGCGTCACCCGCGAACAGTTCTATGAAATGATGTCGGTTGACCGCGATGTCTGGAAGGAAGAGATCGTTTCCCACGAGGAGCTGTTCGTCAAGATGTACGATCGGCTCCCCAAAGAGTTCCTGCACATCCGCCAGCTGATCCTGTCCGGCTTGTGGCGTTCACCGGAACATTGGGAGCAGTTTCACCCCGTAGCTGAAGAATAGTTAAGCGGTCGAGGCTGCTAAACAGGATACGTGTGTTAACTTCTAACGTACAAAAAAGGGCGCTGCTTCGGCAGTGCCCTTTTTTAATCATCCACTTCTATTTCCCGCACTCGCATCTCCTCCCCCGTCACGATAGTTACCCGGTTACCGCCGCAGTGCCGGCATGAACCGTACAGCTCCGTTAACGGCGTTTCCCGTCCGCATTCCTGGCACTGTCCTGTGCCGGGAACCCGGATGATGACAAGTCGGGCGCCTTCCAGCGAGGTGTCTTGGCTGCACGCCTCAAAGCAGAATTCTATCGCTTCCGGCACCACGCTGCTCAGTTCTCCGATTTCGACATCGAGCGATCGGACCCGGCGACCGCCGGCATGCTCCAGGCAGAGATCGATGATTCCCTGGGTTATGGACATTTCATGCATCGGCATGCACCTCACTGAACAAAACAAGCCTGCGGGTTACCCCGCAGGCTTGAGCAATCCAGTAACTGGAAAGCGAATTACTTCTTGGGAGCTTCTGCAGGTGCAGCAGCAGGAGCAGCACCGGCTTTAGCAGCAGACATCGGAGCCTGAACAGGCTTCGGTGCCTCAACAGCAGGAGCAGGAGCAGGAGCTACTTCTTTTTTCTTGCAGCCAGCTGCGAATACAGTAGCCAATGCCAGTACCAGGGTCAGAGAGATCAGTTTTTTCATGTGTTTTACCTCTTTCTTTTTGTATTTACCATTTGAACGCAAAGCGCATGGTTTCTAAATCGATCTAGGAATATACGCAGATAATCTGAGGAGTCAAGCATTTTTTGCACGTCTGAGATAATTTTATATCTAACTTACCCATAAATTTCTCTGCATGCCGTTTTCTGCTTCATGTACAAGCGCCTCAAGGTCAAGCAGGATCGCTTTGCCATCATGCAGAGCCAGCGTGGCGGCAGCAAAGCCGCTATCGGGTGGTGCATTGAAGGAGACATCCTCTTCGGAAACAATTCTGATTACCGTATCAACAAGAAAAGCAAGTGAGGCAACTTCCCTGTGGAGTACCACAATCTTTCCGGGCTGGCTGCATACGGTCAGACCAAGAAAGAGGGCCAGGTTTATTACTGCGACGATATCCCCATGAAAATTCAGAGCGCCACCGTAGCAGGGTGGCGCCAGCGGTATTGGCGACATCTGCAGCGGGTCGCCGACTTCGGCAACCTGCGCCAGATCAAGTGCATAGAACGAACCCGGCAGTGAAAAAATCAGAAAACTTCTGTTTTGCTCGATCATGACGGGCACGCTATCCGTTATCGACCTGGAACCGTGACACAACGGTCATCAGCTCTTCTGCAAGCTGGGCGAGCTCTTTGGTTGCCAGAGCCATGTCCTGCATTGCTGCCAGCTGCTCTTCCGTTGCTGCAGAAACCTGCTCGGTCGATGCCGCGTTGTCATCAGCGACTTTTGCAATCTCATCAATTGCGGTTACCATCCTGGCTGAGCCCTCTTTCTGCATCAGGGAAAGATCGGCAATACTGGAAGCTTTCCGTTCGGTGTCAAGAACGGTCTTGAGTATCTCCTGAAAGGCGCTGGCGGTAACATTGATGTTTTTCTTCCCCTCATTTATGCTGCGGGAACTATCCACGATGACTTCATGAACCTTGCGGCTCTCTTCACGCAGATTTTCGATCATGTCGCTGATGTCGGCCGCCGATTGCGACGAGCCATCTGCCAGTTTGCGGACTTCTTCGGCAACCACGGCAAAACCCTTGCCGTATTCACCGGCTCTGGCCGCCTCAATCGATGCATTAAGCGCAAGCAGATTTGTCTGTCGGGCAATATCCCCGATGCAATCGGCAACTTTTCCGGCTTTCTGGAGTTTGCTGTTAAATGTATCAAACTGCTTGCCGATCTGTTCCTGCTTGTCAATAAACTCTTTCATTCTCTCCAGGGAATCATTGGCCAGTGACCCGCCATGCTGAGCAGTCAGGCTGGTTTCGCGGGCGGCCTTGGCGGTCTCTCGGGCACGTGCGGCAACCAGCTCAATTGAAACCGCCATTTCCCGAATAGTCTGGGACCCTTTTTTAACAAGTTCGGCCTGGGTTTCCGCACCACGTGAAATCTGCTCGATAGCCTGGGCGACCTCTTCGGTCGAAGCGTTGATCTCCAGGGCGGTTGAATTTATTTCACGGGCTGATTCGGTGAGCTGCCCGGAGGTTTTCTTAATGTGTCGGACCAACTCCCGCAGGTTCTGAAGCATTAGATTGATCAGCTGCGCCAGTTCATGACTTTCATCCGGAATCCGGGATGGACGAATTGTCACATCCCTGGTCAGATCGCCACGACTGATGGATTCAGCCGAATCGGTCAATCGCCCGATGTTTGCGGTAAACCCCTTTGAAAACAGCCATCCCAGAAGCAGGCCGATCGTCAGTGCAACCACATAGCCAAGAACCCCGCTGATCTCTGCAGAATAACCGAACAGCCCTACGAGCCGCGGGCTGAAAGCCACTGCAGCAACGACAACGACAAAGCCGATAATAAATTTATGCCCTATGGGAATGCGCATGTTCGACCCTCCACAGAAAAATGAGCGGATGAAATTAAAATTAATTGGTCATAGCCGACAATAGATTCGCTCAAGAGGGCAGATGGTCGTAAAAAGTCTGCGAACGTCTCCTACCAACGTTTCTGATTTTCCGAGCACCAGCATACCACCGGGTGGCAAAATATGCGCGATGCCGTGCAATATCTTTTCCTGATCCGGCCGGGTAAAATAGATGAGTGTATTTCGGCACAGGGCCAGCTGGCAGGATTCAAACGTCTCAACATCCATGATGTTCTGCTGATGAAACGTGACCATTTTCCTGATGTCCGCCGAAAGTTGCACGCGGGGCCCATTCGGGACAAAATAACGTTCCCTGATGGAATACGGGAGATCCTTCAGGCGGTCCTCGTTGTATTCACCCCGGTCGGCAGCCTGCAAAATATCAGCATCTATATCGGAGGCACGAATCTCTGTCGGTGTCTGCAGGAGTTCCCGGGCAAAAGACTCCTGCAGGATGATACCCAGAGAATAGGCCTCCTCACCGCCGGCACAGCCGAGACTCCAGAATCTGAGCCCTTCCTGTGCAACCGATGCCTTTTGAAAGAGAGAGGGGAGTATCTCGGACTGCAGCTTTTCAAACATTGAGGGATTGCGGAAAAATTGACTGACATGAATGGTAAGAGTCTTTTTCAGCAGATCAAGTTCCTGATCGTTCTGTCGCAACAGGTTGCAGTATGCGGCCGCGTCAAGGCAACGGCATGAGCGCATCCGTATGGCGATGCGGCGTTTCATGCACTTGTCCTTGTAGATGGACATGCTGAAATTGCGCCGCATTTCGAGGATCAGGGTGATCTCGGCCAGTGCATCATCACCGATTTCCAATGACTCAGTCAAGGTGTCTTCAGACAGAATGTGTGTCACGGTAATCTCTCCATCACGTTCATTACGGATATCTTTAAGTAGCACGAAGCTGTCTGCGACGCAACTGCTAGAGAGGAGTGAAAAATTACGGGTAATCCACCTGTCCCTCCCCCCCTGAAAAATTATTGCGGCTGGGTACGGCGGAGTGCTACAGTGTGACCCATTATCCCTATTCCGGATCAAGGCGCTTCCTTCGTAGGCTCGTGTTCGGGGCCTTACACGTACTCAAGTGAACTCCCTCCCTTCACCTCCTTGATTTCATTCTTGATTTGAAACAGGGAGTACTCTTGGATCAGAGAGCATGGTATGTCCCAGGAATCGTCAATCAAGACGCCAACAACCGCAAACCGGGAAAAAGTACGTGGCTCCCTGAACCAGGCGGACGAACTGTTGGAAGCCCTCACGGCCGACAGGGATCGCCTGTTTGCCGTCATCCGGAACCCCCGGGAGGAGGTGCTGCTGGCAGCACTGCGCAATCCCGTCCTTGATGACCAGCATCTGTTAATGCTCCTTAAACGCCGGGATCTTGGATCTGTTATCACCGCAATCTATGCCGCCAAACGTCACATTGACGCGTATTCTGTCAAATTCGCCCTGGTTGCTCATCCGGCCACCCCGCCTCATATCGCGCAAACCTTGCTCCCGCTTCTGTATATATTCGATCTGCTGAAACTTTGTCACATACCCGGGGTATCTGCCGACATTCACCTGGCCGCCGAACGTAAAATCGTCCAGATGATACCGACGCAGCCGCTCGGAAACAAGTTGGCGCTGGCACGGCGCGGAACATCTGCAATTCTGGATGCTCTGCTCCGCGAAGGGGTGCACAATGTCCTGGAAACCTGTCTCGACAATCCGCATCTGAAAGAGGGCTCCCTGCATCAGTTTCTGGCTTCGTCACACGCAACAGCAGAGTCTGTTTCACTGGTTGCCCGAAACAGCCGCTGGAAAAGCCGTCCCAATATCCGCCTGGCAATCCTCAAAAACCCCCGTACGCCGTTGATCTGGTTCACCATCTTTCTGCCGGGACTCCCTGCCGCCACCGTGCGCGATCTGCTGGCTTCGCCCCGCTTGACGTTCGCTCAAAAAGAGCTGGTGCGCCAGGCCCGCCCCCATTCTCACAGATGATGATACGAATTACAGTTCTCATTATTCTGTGTGGTTATGCCTGCCTCTTGCCGGCTGAAGCCGCCCAATACGCAGTTGCACGCACTTCAACCCCGGTTTTGAATTCTCCCGAGTTCAAAGCGGTATTTGGAGGGGCAAACGGGCGCTCTCTGAAAACAGATAGGTGCGGCCAGGTGCGCGAGCTTGAATACATCGCCCTGCCGGGGACACTCTTTACAATCTTGAAAAAAGAACGCTCAGGAACGGCCGACATCTACCAGGTTGAAACGGATGAATACACAGCTCCACCGGATGTTCGGCTGTATGTTGACGGCCGTTTTCTAACGCTGGAGCATACGGCGCCCGCGCCGCGCAGGTCAGCGCTCCCGCCGCGCGAGAGAATAGTCTCAGCGCTCAAGGCCTCTGTCGGAAGCCCGTATGTCTGGGGCGGCAATGTTCTGAACGGAGTGCCAGAGCTGGCGGCATGGTTCTATAACGGCATCGGGGATGATGACAAAGGGGGGCTGATACTGGCAGGGCTCGATTGTTCAGGGCTGCTGTATCACGCCACCGGCGGCTGGACTCCCCGCAACACGTCACAGCTGATTACGTTTGGCCAGGGTGTGGCAATCGCCGGCAAACAGAGTGCAGAAATTGCGGCGATGCTTCAACCGCTTGATTTGATTGTCTGGAATGGCCATGTCATTATTGTTCTTGACCCGCAGACCGCGATAGAAAGCCGCCTTGAATGCGGCAAGCCGGGCAAAGGCGGAGTGGTGATGACGCAACTGTCGCACCGGATTGCTGAAATCATGCGCACGCGTCGCCCGGCAGATGCGTGGCCGGGCGGCAAAAAACGCCAGGGTGTCTTTGTTGTCAGGCGCTGGCAAGCCCCGTGATGAACCGAGTTGGTACGTTACAAAATATGTTCTGCGCTTTTTTGGCAGATTAAATATGTCCAGCTCAGTACCCTGTTTGTCAGGGCCAGGCGGATAAATTACACACTCCGGAAAAAAATAATTGACTTACATAGAATAGTTGGGTATAAAACTCATCCTTCCGCGCTTCATGGGCCTGATTCCTTAAATGGAGCGGCGTGGCAGGTTTCATACGTCCCCTTCGTCTAGCCTGGCCCAGGACACCGCCCTTTCACGGCGGCGACACCGGTTCAAATCCGGTAGGGGACGCCAATAAAATAAAGAGCTTACAGCTAAATGCCGTAAGCTCTTTTTCTTTATGTGGCTTCTGATGTAGTATTCAAGACCATCCTCCAGCCAGCCGTAGAACTCTACAAAATGTAAACTGGCTTCTCCGTCATCGTTGACCCACACGAAGCACAATGAGTGATTACTGCTTGACAGAAAATGTTGATCCCATTATCGTCCTGCCACATTTTGCCAGTCTCCGAGTTGTTGCGCCTACCAGGGAAAAATCCTCATGGCGTACAACCTGCGGGTGTCGCCGGAAACAGCGCCGCCCTCCTTTGAAAAGGGGAACTCGTGCTAAACAATCCATACCCGTGGTTTGTCCAGGCCCCTTTTCTCTCTTGAGAAGGGGCTTTCTCTTTTTTGTACTTCTGAAAGTGGCTTGCATTACAAAAACATCGGTTGCAAGAATCTGCTCAATTTCAATCGGATGGCTCAAGGGAATCCAACCGCATAGGGTTGCATAACCGTTAATTCATATCAAAGGAGATCTCCATGATCGTAAAACAAATTCTGAACCGCATCACACTTCTCGCCGCATTATTTACAATCCTCGTCGGGGGGGGCGCAGCCCAAGCCGCTTCGAAAACGGTCATCCTGGCCACCACCACCAGTACCCAGGATTCGGGGCTGCTGGATGTACTGGTGCCGCTCTTCGAAAAAGAGAGCGGCTTTCAGGTCAAGACCATTTCAGTCGGCTCCGGCCAGGCCATGAAGATGGGAGAGAAGGGTGAGGCGGATGTATTGCTGGTGCACTCCCCCGATGCCGAGAAGAAGTTCATGAACGACGGTTTCGGAGCCACCCGCCGTCTGGTAATGCACAACGACTTCATCATCGTCGGTCCTGCCGCTGATCCTGCCAAGATCAAAGGTGCCGGCGCCGCTGATGCCCTGAAGCGCATCGCATCTGCCGGTGCTGTGTTCGCCTCCCGTGGCGATAATTCCGGTACCCATGCCAAAGAGAAAGGGCTCTGGAAAGTCGCTGCCATTACTCCCGATGGCCAGAAGTGGTACCAGCAGACCGGCCTCGGCATGGGGCAGACACTGAATGTGGCTGCCGAGAAGAAGGGGTACGCCATAACTGACCGCGCTACCTACCTGTCACTGAAGAAGAGTCTGGGACTTGAAATTCTGGTGGAGGGTGACGGCAAACTACTCAACGTCTATCACGTTATCGAGCTTAAATCAGCCAAATGGCCCAAGGTCAACGCCCAGGGAGGGAGGGCCTTTGCCGACTTCATGGTAGCAAAGAAGACCCAGGAGATCATCGGCCGCTTCGGAGTGGAGAAGTTCGGTGCACCGCTTTTCTTTCCGGATGCAGGCAAAAAACCGGAGTTACTGGGACTCTGATTGAAGTCGGTCTCTTTTTTACGGGAAGGAACCCTTCGTATCGGAAGCGGCTTAGTTGCTGCCGATACAAGCAGAGACATTTAGACTCTTTTCTCAAACAGCTCTTCTACCCAGGAAAGGGCGGCAGCAATGGTGGGAAAACCGATGGTGCTGGTGAGAACTATGATAGCGTGGCGGATCTCCTCAGGTGTAGCGCCTGAATCCAAGGCGCGTGCTGCGTGGCTGCACACCGACCCCTTGGAGTGGATAGCCGCCGCCGCCCCCAGCTGGATCAAATGCACGGTTTTGTCATCTAGCGGGCCAGAAGCGCGGGCCGCTTTGCTAAGTGCCTCGACAGCATCAATCAGGTTGCTATGACGCTCCTTGAGTTTGAGATAAAGTACAGATGGCTGTTGTGACATGAGGTGTCTCCTTTTCTGGTTAGATTGAGGCTGCAGTGGCGATAATACGGAATAGTACCATCTATCAAACTATGAGCAAGCGGCAAATATAATTATCATGGATCATGGTTTCTATCGGGAAATATTCACTGTCCGGGTGATAGGGAACCTCCCTTGCTGACGAGGCATAGCTGACATGGCTGCTCCACCGCACTGCCCTTCCGGATCTCAGTTTTCGAGGAGGGTGGTAAAACCATTAGGTTTGTTTTCTCATAAATAGATGGTATAAAGATAAGACAGTACAAAAAATAGATGGTACACGATAATACTAAACCGCCCGCGAGGGTGGGGCGGAAAGCCCACAGGGTCTTACAGAGACAGCCGGGTTGCCGAAATATCACTATATTTCGGCAACCCGGCTTTTTTTACAAATTCCCGGGAAAAGGGGGCAACATGTTTCGCAAGGCACTATCAGTAGTGAAAGTATCAACAGTTCTGGCGGCTGCAACAGTGGCGCTGCTTCAATTACAGGGGTGCGGCGGAAGCGGTGGCAGCAGCACCGCGCCTACAGGTACGCTGAAGCTCTCGATCACCGACAAGATGAGCGATGATTTCAAAAATGTCGTAATCAGCATACGTGAAGTACGGGTTGTGCCTGCCGGCAGGGAAGACGCCCCGGATAACGATCCCGGACTTCCCGTAGTGGCGAGCTTTGCAACGCCCAGAGTCATCGATGTCATGCAGCTGCAGTTCGTGCAGCAGGCACTTGGTGATGTTGTCCTTCCGGCAGGCAGCTACAGCCAGGTCCGCCTGATACTTGAACCCAATCCCAATGGACAGCAGCAACCGGCAAACTACCTCGTGCTGAAATCGGATCTCACCAATGCCAGAATTCCGCTCACCACTCCCAGCGCCCAGCAGTCCGGCCTGAAAGTCCTTGGCCCGATTGAGATCATACCGGGCATAATCAACGCGGTAATGATCGACTTTGACCCGAATACGGCCATCGTTGCACGGGGAAATGGTGATTATAACTTTAAACCGACCGGAATACGGCTCGTGAGGATGTCAAGCATGCTCACCCAGTTCGGCTCCATCTCGGGGACGGTCTCCTCGACGTTCAAGGACTGGTCCAGCGCAACCGTTTCCGTCAAACGCCGAGGAGCGATCAATGACGCTGATCCGATCGCGGCAGGCAGGATCTTCGCCAATTACACGAGCGGCGCATGGCAGTCCCCTTTTGCCGCATTCGTTCCGCCCAGTTCCTCAACGATCTCGTACAAGACATTCATAACTGCAAACGGGTTCCGTCTCTACTCGTCTTCAGCGGTAAGTGTGATGCAAAGCCGGACAACAGACCTTGGGACTATCCCACTGGTCAAAAACCCCTGATGATCTTCCACCTGTAAACGGGGCAGGTATCCGGGGGGGAGATCAGCGTCTTTTGCTGATAAAAGTTCGAAGTCTGCCCGCCGGGGGATGTCAATCAGTTAAAGAATCCGCTAACTTTTTGCTAAGTTGGCGGATTCTTTTTTCTGGGCTAAACGTAACCGCCCGTACGGTACCGGTTACGGTCTGTTCCCTCCCGTTCAAACATTCTCTTGAACAATTCTGATGCCATCTGTAGTACCATGACTTTACCGATCCCCACAAACTGGAGTTGTAATGAAGCTGACTGACGAACAAACCCGAAAATTGATCTCATACATCATCGAAGCGACCGGACTCAAACCGTATCAGGTGGAACATACCGTCGAACTGCTGCAGGAGGGGGGCACGGTCCCCTTCATCGCCCGCTACCGCAAGGAGCATACCGGCGAACTGGACGAGGTGCAGATCCGCACGATTGAGGAACAGTTGGCCTACTTCTCCGAGTTGGAGGAGCGCAGGATCACGGTGCTTAAATCGATTGATGAACAGGGGAAACTGACCCCTGAATTGCGGGAGCGGATTGAGGCCTCGCGCCAGAAAACCGAGATAGAAGACCTGTACCTGCCGTACAAACCGAAGCGGCGCACGAAGGCGACGATTGCCCGGGAACGGGGACTTGAGCCGCTGGCCGATATCATCGCCGCCCAGGAGTTGGTTGCAGGACCTCCCGAGGATGCAGCGCTCCCGTTCATCAATCCCGGGAAGGAAGTGCCGGATGCGGCAGCTGCGCTGGAGGGTGCCGGTCATATCCTGGCCGAGCGCCTCTCCGACAACGCCGACGCCCGCGCCGCCGTGCGGCGACTGACGAAGGAACAGGGGATTATGACCTCGCGGGTGGCGGCCGACTACAAGGAACAGGTCACCAAGTTCGAGATGTATTACGACTACCAGGAACCGCTCAAGGCAGTGCCGTCGCACCGGATGCTGGCAATGCGGCGAGGCGAGAAGGAGGAAGTCCTCTACCTGTCGATCGGCGCGCCGGTCGAGCAGATACATGCCGGATTGAAGTCTCGTCTGATTCTGCGGGACAGTATATTCGGCCCGTTGCTGGAGCGGGTGGCAGAGGATGCCTACAAGCGGCTGATCGCGCCTTCCATCGAGGTGGAACTCCGGCTGGAGAGCAAGGAACGCGCCGACGAGGCGGCTATTCTGATCTTTGCCCGGAATCTGCGCGAACTCCTGCTGGCGCCGCCGGCAGGGGGGAAACGGGTCCTGGGGATCGACCCCGGCTTTCGCACCGGCTCCAAGCTGGCAGCGGTCGATGCGACCGGTCGTTTCCTCGAGCATGTGACGGTCTACCCCCACATCGGTGAAGGGCGGATTCCACAGGCGCGGCAGGATCTGCTCCGGATGGTTGAAACTCATGCGGTCGAGATGATCGCCGTCGGTAACGGCACAGCCGGGCGCGAGATGGAAATTTTTGTCAAGGAGACCCTGGGCGGCGCAGGACGGCAGCTCCCCGTAGTGTCGGTCAGCGAGGCGGGAGCCAGCATCTATTCGGCCTCGGATATCGCCCGTGAGGAATTTCCCGATCTTGACCTGACGGTGCGCGGCGCGATCTCCATCGCCCGGAGGCTTCAGGATCCTCTCGGCGAGCTGGTCAAAGTCGATCCGAAGAGTATCGGCGTCGGCCAGTATCAGCACGATGTCAATCAGGGGATGCTGAAGAAGTCGCTCGATGGCGTGGTGGAGTCATGCGTCAACTACGTCGGGGTCGATCTGAACACCGCTTCGTGGGCGCTGCTGGCCTACGTTTCCGGAGTCGGGCCGTCGCTGGCCAAGGCAATTACCCGCTACCGTGACGAGAACGGCTCCTTCCTCTCGCGCAAGGCGCTCCTCAAGGTGCCCCGCTTCGGAGCCAAGGCCTTTGAACAGGCGGCCGGATTCCTCCGTATCCGGGGGGGCACATATCCGCTGGACAACAGTGCCGTTCATCCCGAACGCTACAAGCTGGTGGAGGCGATGGCCGCCGATCTGGGCGTTTCTCTGGCGCAGCTGACGGCCGACCCGGCCCTGGCCTCCAGGATCGACCTGAAACGGTATGCCTCGGAGAGCGTCGGCCTGCCGACCCTTAACGATATCATCGAAGAGCTTAAAAAGCCGGGGCGCGACCCGCGCAGCCAGTTTCAGACTGCATCTTTTAGGGATGATATCCGTGAGATCAGCGACCTGAAGGAGGGGATGATCCTGCAGGGAGCCGTGACCAACGTGACGGCGTTCGGCGCCTTTGTCGATATCGGCGTTCACCAGGATGGCCTGGTTCATATCAGTCACTTGGCCAACCGTTATGTCAAGGACCCCAATGACGCCGTCAAGGCGGGGCAGATAGTGAAAGTAAAGGTGCTGTCCGTCGATCCGCAGCGCAAACGGATCGCGTTGTCGATCAAGGAGGCGGAGCAGGGCGTAACAGCGGCGAATTGACACTTTCTTCGCCAGAGTATAGAACGGAAGTGCGAAATAAAATTGAAGTCGGGAGTATGTGTGGTAATGGAAGAAAAACAAAGTATCAACAAGCTGAGGCGTTTAGCAGCAGATTCGCCATCTGACCGGCTGGCAGCCAGTAAGGCGGTCAAAGAGACGCCGGTTATGGAGGAAGACGCTTCACCGGAGGTTGCGCGGGAGAACATCGTCAAGGAGATGATGAGGATATTCGACGGTTTGCTGGGGTGTACGTCGAAGCGTACCGGGGTAAACCTTGCTTCCATCAAGACCGCTATGAAAACCGTTGCGAGGGATGAAAAGGCAAAGCCGGAAAGCGGTACCCAGCGCAGGTTGGAAAAGGAAATCTACCGCCTGATCAAGGGGCTTGTCGAACTGGATTCACCCAACACCGGCTTCGCCGTCAATGTCCTCTTCAATAATGGCACTTATTATTACAACAAGGCCACTGTGCCGCTCTCGTTTGGAGTCTTTCTCAACTCTCTGGTGGAATTTCTGGAAGGGCATGACTGTCTGAGTATCTGTCCAGAAGAGATGGCACGGCTGAAAACGCTCCTTACCCGGGGGTAACTGCTCTCGCCCGGAATCGCCTCCCGCACCTCAGGAGGCGTGTTTCCCCGTCTTTATTGATTGTTTCAGGTGCCCCAGAAAAACCACATGACGGAGACCGCCCCGGCCGGGGCGGTCGGTGGTCACCGTGAAGCCGGCACTCCGCAGGCGCTTGTCGAAGCTCTCGTCGTACTGTTCTCCCCACACTGCCACTACTCCGCACGGCTTGAGGGCGGCCCGCATATTCTCGATGGCCCGGCTGCCGTAGAGCGGGTCATCGCTGTGGTGTGTTTTTGCGTGCGGTCCGCGGTACAGGTCGAGGATGATGGCGTCAAAGCGAGACTCGCCTCCTTCCACGGCGGTCCGGCGGATCCGGCGGGCAACGTCGCAGATCTCCACGGTTACCCGCGGATCGGCGGCGGCGTTTTCCGTGAGAGCGGCCAGCGGCCCCCGGCACCATTCGAGTACGGTCGGGTTCAGTTCGGCCACGACGACCCGGGCTGTGGCGGGGAGGGTGTCAAGCACCGCCCTGAGCGTAAAGCCCATCCCCAGGCCTCCCACCAGCACCCGCGCACCTTCACTCCCCTTCAGGTGGCCGCAGCCAAGCTGGCCGAGCACCACTTCGGAACGGTTTGCCAGGCTGTTCATAAGCACCTGGGGGCCTATGGTGATCAAAAAGTCCCGCTCTCCGCGCTGACGCAGTTCGAGTGCTCCTTCGTCGGTGGCAATGCTCTCGACTGTTTTCCAGGGTTGTGCCATGTTTTTAGTGCCTCATTCTGATGCAGATATATTTCCCGATCTGATCCGACCGGGAGTAATTGAGTGCAATCTCTGCGAAAAATTGACTCAGGTCATAATTTCGGGGGGCGCAATCGGGTACAGTCTGCACTGTATCATAAAAACAGATGCAGTACGACAGGAGGAATAAATTATGTGTGAGTGCGGATCGTCCCGGACACCGGGAGTAGGACCATTTGCTTCCGGCAGGGCATTGGTGGAGTTCGTTCTGAATGCCCATGGCGGGTCAGTGGCGCTGTCGGCACTCCCCGGTGCCCTGGAACATAACTGCCAGGGGTGCGGAAAACCGTTTGTGCTTGAGACCTTCGTGCAGAGTTGCCCCGCCTGCGGCGGCGTGCATGCGGTTTCCCCTCCGCGCGCCACTGATCCGACGGCCATTCAATTTGCCGGGACCGATTTCGTCCTGCCCCGGGCCGCCTGAGACCAGTCGAAACTGTGGGCGCACTCCCTCCTCGAGCTATGGGGGGGTGATCTCATTCATCCCTGAAGAGATCAGGATGCGTTTTCCGGCGCGAGCCAGCGTCTTGATCTCCAATTCTCTCGTGCAGGCGGAGCTGCGTGTATGTCCGCTCTCCTGATAGACCACCTCTGCCGGCTGGCGGCCGCGAAAGTATTTTGCTCCCCGCCCCGAGGCATGTTGACCGAAGCGGCGCTGAAGATCGGTTGTAATGCCGGTGTAGAGCGTGTCGTCAGAGCAGAGGATTATGTAAACCTTCCAGTCCATTTCGTTACTTGTTCTCCTCGTAAATCCGATCTCTGCTTCTTTTTCTTCTGCTGAGCCCTTGTCCTGATCTCAATCTCACCATCGTATTCGTACAGCAGCGACGGGGAGTCCGGGTGGTGCTTCCGGCAGTTGCTCTCGATCAACCCTTCGTTGAAGTTGGCGTAGCAGTAGATGCAGCGGAAACGGCAGCTGTTGTAGATCCCCATGTCAACCGATTCGGCACAGTTGCAGCTTTCCCGCTGGTTCTTGTCCTTGTTTGAAGGGACGTTGGCGCCGAACAGCTCCCGGATCAGGGTGCCGTCAATGCAGGCGCCGTGCTGGATGCCGATGGCCGCCAGGTCCACTTCCTCGCTGCAGGTGAATATCTTCAGGTCAAAGCGGTCGGCGGCGGCTTTGAATCCCCGTGCGACCAGGTCAAGCGCCTCCCTCAGCTCAGGCGCGGCGATGTCCTCCAGCGTGATGCCGGTTCCTGTTAGAGCCCTGTTCAAGCGCCCCTGTCCCTTGCCGTAGAAGTCGCAGAAGCTGAACAGCAGCCGGCGTGTGGCGCCGTTAAGCAGGCCGGCGATCCGTCCCACCTGATCCAGATGCCATGATACCGGCGTAGCACTGCTCAGGATGACCGGGTCGTAGCGCCACACAACCCGGTCCGCTCCGATGCGTCCTGCCAGTTCGGCCATGGCCTCGATGCGTTCCGGCAGCGGCGGGACACCCGGTTCGAAGGTCGTGTCGTAAGGGTTGAGGGTGAATTGGAAGTAGTAGTTCAGGCCGCGCCCGTCCAGCTCATTCAGGTGGCTCATGAGCGGCCGCGGGTTCTTCGTCCAGAAACAGATGGCGTCGACATCTTCCGGCTTCAGGCTGAAACCGGTGACCTGTCTGCTGTTGAAGGGGTTGACCCGGTAGAAGTATCCCTCCCGCACCCGCTTCATGAACCAGTCGGCATAAAAGGCCGGTATGTCGGTGCGTCTGCTGGCGGAAATGATCATGGTTTACGTGCCATCGCGCAGGAATCAGGGTGCCGGCGTTTCAATCTTCCCGACCAGGCGGGTAAAAAACTCAGGGATGCCGGTTTCAAAAGTCAGCCGTTTGCCGTTGACCGGATGGGTGAACGAGATCGACCTGGCATGCAGCGCCAGAGTGTTATAGGGGTCGTTCCCCGTGCCGTATTTCCTGTCCCCCACGACCGGGTGCCCCTTCTCCGACAAATGCACCCGTATCTGGTGTTTGCGGCCGGTGAGGAGGTGGATTTCCAGCAGGGTGAACCCCTTGGTCTCTTTCAGAACCGTATACTCGGTATGGGACAGCTTCCCGGCTGCCGGGTCGGGGGTGGAATAGACCGTAAAGGCGCTGTTCTCGGCCAGATAACTGCTTATCATCCCCGTTTTCGGTGCCAGTGAGCCATATACGACCGTAAGGTAGCGCTTGTCGGTCTCCTGCCAGTGCTCCTGCAGAAAGATCTTGGCCGCTTCGCTCTTGGCAAAGATCAGGATGCCGGAGGTCTCGCGGTCCAGGCGATGGACGATGTAGATCCGGTTTCGGGAGCGGGGATCCCCCTTCCGGACATACTCGTTGAGAATCGTGTGGGCCGTTCTCGACTTGTCCCGTTCCGTCCCCATCGTCAGGAGGCCGCACGGTTTTTCAATTACGATGATATCCTTGTCCTCGTAAAGGACCGTGAGCCCTTTGGGCTGATATTTCGCCGGGGGGCGTTTAGTTGTTTGCATGGCATTCTTTCTCGAAAAAATCTTGTTTTTCAGGTTGCGCGGGAGAAGCAATTACACTAACATGTCGAAAATTAAACCTGCCATACATTACATAGTGCTTTCGATTATTCCGCGACTATCTCCTGTCGGAACACCATCATCAGAAAAACAATAACTGCACAGGGAGAATATACTATGGATGAACAGCTTCAAGCAACGCCGATCTGTGGTCGGCACCGTGCCTTGAATGCCCTTATGGCTCCGTTTGGCGGTTGGGACATGCCGATTCAGTACGAGGGGATAATTGCCGAACACAGCTGGTGCCGCAGCCAGGCCGCACTCTTTGATATCTGCCATATGGGGGAGTTCATCTTTCAGGGTGATTTTGAGGCCAGCGGCCTTGAGGATGTTTTTACCTTCTCGGTGAAAACGATTCCGCTCGGGCGCTCACGCTACGGCTTTCTGCTCAACGAGCGGGGGGGGATCATCGACGATCTGATCGTCTTCCGTCTTTCCGAGGAGAAGGTCATGATCGTGGTCAATGCCGCCACGGCACCCAAGGATTTCGCCGCTATCAAGGGGCGTCTGCATGGTGGCGTCTTTACCGATATTACCGCCGCTACCGGCAAGCTGGACATTCAGGGGCCGCTCTCCCGCTACGTCATGGTCGAACTCTTCGGGGGGGAGGTCGCAACTATCCCCTATTTCAAATTTGTCACGATGAATATCCTCGGTGTCGAGGCGATTATCAGCCGTACCGGCTATACCGGTGAACTGGGGTATGAAATTTTCATCCCTTCGACAAAAGTCTGCGAACTGTGGGATCTTTTTCTGCAGGATGAGCGCGTCAAACCGGCCGGGCTCGGGGCGCGGGACGTGCTGCGGCTTGAAGTGGGTTATTCGCTCTACGGCAGCGATATCGACGAGGAGACCACGCCGCTGGAGGCGGGGCTGGAGGGATTCGTCAACTTCGATAAGGCCTTTGTCGGCAAGGATGCGCTGCTGCGCTTGAAGGAGCAGGGTGTCTCCCGGAAAAAAGTAGCCTTCGAGGTTATAGGCCGTCGTTCGCCGCGCCATCATTACGAAATATGCTTTGAAGGGGAGGCCGTCGGCTCTGTCACCAGCGGCGTGTTCTCACCGATGCTCGGCAGAGGTATCGGCATCGGATTTGTCAAGCCGGAGATCGCCGTGGTCGGTGCGCCGCTCACCATCCGCCACGAGCGGGTCAGCATGGATGCGACCGTCTGCGAGCTGCCGTTCTATCGGGGCGGGTCGCTGCGTTCGTAACGAGGCACAACGAACATCAAAAGCTATTTAACAGGGATACACAGGATGAAGGATAAAACCGGAAGCCTTTTTTTGAGGTGACCCTAAAGTTTTTCATCCTGTTTATCCCCTTCATCCCTGTTAAAATAGGCTTTCTTTTTTGTTTTCAAAATCAAATATTCAGGAGGAATGAACGATGAGCATGTATTTCACCAAGGAACATGAGTGGGTCAAGGTTAAAGAGGGGATCGGCGCGGTCGGCATCAGCGAGCACGCCGCCCATGAGCTGGGCGACATCACCTTTGTAGAGCTGCCCAAGATGGGTGCCGTCGTCAAGCAGTTTGGAGTCTTGGGGAGTATCGAGTCGGTCAAGGCTGCCAGCGATATCTTTACCCCGGTTTCCGGCAAGGTGATCAAGGTGAATGACGCGCTGGAAGTGGCCCCCGAAATTGTCAACGAGAGCGCCGAGGATGCCGGCTGGATGGCCTGGGTCGA
>VFJM01000061.1 GCA_009886055.1 Geobacter sp.
ATAAATGGTTCGGCCCGAGCACACAGTTCCACCTGGATCGTACGTTTAAAATTACCGCTGACAAGTAATAGTGAAGGGTGAGGGGTAAGAGGTGACTCCTTACTCCTCACTCCTCACTCCTCACTCCTTACTCCTTACCCCTCACGGAGTTTTTGTGCTCAACTACACATTCGACTGGTCAGTCGTAACCTCCGGGCAGTATTTTGACTGGCTGGTCTCCGGACTGATCACGACGCTTAAACTGTCGGCGATTTCCATCGTACTGGCCTTCATTCTGGGACTCGTAATTGCGGTCATGCGCATGTCGCACAGCAAGCCGTTGCGCTGGTTCGCCCACGCCTACCTGGAATTTTTCCGCAACACCCCACTCCTGGTACAAATATTTTTCTGGTACTTCGGTTCCTATAAAATTCTACCCGCGGCCGTCAACGAATGGCTGGTCAGTACAAATTTTGAGTTTGCTGCAGCCGCCATTGCCCTGACCATCTACACCTCGGCTTTTATCGCTGAAGATATTCGCTCCGGTGTACTCTCGATCCCGAAAGAGCAGATGGAAGCGTCCCGCAGCGCCGGATTCTCCTACCTGCGTTCGATGCAGTACATTATTCTGCCGCAGGCGGTTCGCATTACGATCCCGCCGCTGGTAAACCAGTTTCTGAATGTGGCCAAGAACTCATCGCTGGCAATGACCATCGGCGTCATGGAAATGACCTACCAGGCCCGCCAGGTTGAAAGCTACACGTTCAAAGGCTTTGAGGCTTTTACCGCTGCAACGGTGGTCTATCTGGTGCTCTCGATTATCATCACCGCTCTGGTCAACCTCTATAACGAAAAAGTCCTCAACGTCCACAAGGCCGCCTGATATGGAACCATTCTTAAATTTTTCGGTCATCTCCGACAATTTCACCTACTTCATGATCGGTCGTTTTCCTCACGGCCCATTGGGAGGCGTCGGGTTAACGTTGTATCTGGCAGTCGTTTCCTGCATCCTCTCCTTCTTTGGCGGCATGATTCTGGGGCTCTTCAGCATTTCGCGCTTTCCTCTCATACGCTACCCGGCCCTCGCCTTCATAAATCTGGTGCGCGGCATGCCGCTCCTGATGGTCATTTTCTGGATGTATTTCCTGCTGCCGGCGCTGTTCGGCAAGGTAGCGGAGAATAACACCGTCATCATGGCGCTGACCCTCTTTACCTCGGCCTATATGTCACGCATCGTCGTGGCCGGCATCGAAGGCATTCCCAAAGGACAGACCGAAGCAGCCCTCTCCACCGGGCTGAACCCCTGGCAGGTCATGCTGTATATTGTTCTCCCACAGGGGCTGCGCAACATGATCCCCTCATTCGTCAACCAGTTCGTATCATTGATCAAGGACACCTCACTGGCGTTCATCGTCGGCGTTTCAGAACTGACCCACGTTGCCACCCAGATCAACAACCGCACCATGGCTTTCCCGACCGAGATATTCATCTTCATCGCGATAGTCTATTTTCTCCTCTGCTACGCCTTCACCAGCCTGTCGCGCTGGCTGGAGGGGCGCTTGTCATGGTCCAAAGCAATCTAGGAAACAAACCCTGCCGTGTCTCCTGAAATCCTTATCCCACTGCTCTTCGGGGCAGCCTTCGTCGCCGGACTTATTGACTCCATCGCCGGAGGCGGCGGACTGATCACCGTCCCGGTCCTGATGGGCATCGGCCTCCCCCCCCAGGTAGCACTCGGCACGAACAAACTCCAGGCATCCTTCGGCTCCGGCAGCGCCATGCTCCATTTTGTGCGGGCGGGTACCGTAAAACTGAGCGACTGCTGGGTCGGCATCCTCTGGACAACTGTTGGAGCGGCGCTCGGCGTCTGGTCGGTTCAACTCCTGGATGCGGCATCTCTCAAGCAGCTGATTCCCTGGATGCTGGGGGCCATCGCGGTCTATACCTTCCTTTCGCCCCGCCTGGGAGCTGAGGATTCTCACGCCCGGATGAAGTCGGGTCTATTCTACCTGCTGTTCGGAGTTTCGATCGGTTTTTATGACGGTTTTTTCGGCCCGGGAACCGGCTCGTTCTGGACGATGGCGCTCATGATGCTGCTCGGCTACTCCATGATGCGGGCCACCGCCACCACGAAGGTCATGAACTTTACCAGTAACTTTGTTGCGTTGATTTTCTTTCTTTCGGTCGGACAGGTACGTTTTACAGAAGGGATTGTGATG
>VFJM01000254.1 GCA_009886055.1 Geobacter sp.
GAATGCGATACCTGTTGCGGTATGGGGGGATCATATTCGATGAAGCTGCCGGAGATATCTGCGCCGATTCTGCAGCGCAAGCTCAGGAACATCAAGGAAACGGGTGCGCCGGTCGTTGCCATGGACTGTCCTGGCTGTGTCATGCAGATCAGGGGGGGGATGGATCAGGATGGGGCTGATATAACTGTAATGCATACGGCAGAACTGCTTGCGGAGCAGTTGGAATAGCGGTTGGATGATGTAATTTAGTCGGAGCTTACTTGGGGAACTGATATGGTATTTGCTATATTAGTTCCCCAAGTTGTTTATATAGTTTCCATCCGGAAACTCCGGGTGAGAAACTGTTGGTTTCCGAACAGTAACTAATTAGTTGTTATTTATGACGTTTAAGCTATTATGTCGGCTCTAAATTCGTTGCGAGTCGGAAACAGTCGGGTTCGGAGCTGTTCCACTGAAAACAATGAAGTCAAGGCCACCACATGAGCAACGAAGCAGATACCTGTCGAAAATACATACTGCCGAAGCTGGTTGATGCTGGTTGGGACAACGAACCTCACCGGATCAACGAGCAGATTACCTTTACCGATGGCCGCATTGTTCTTGCGGGCAACAAGGTGAGGCGTCGCCCCCAGAAACGGGCCGACTACCTGCTTCGTTATACCCGTGATTATCTCATTGCCGTTGTTGAAGCCAAGCCAGATTACCTGTCAGCCGGGGATGGTTTGCAGCAGGCCAAGGAATACGCCGAGATCCTGGGGCTCAAGTTTGCCTATGCCACAAACGGCATCGAGATTATTGAGTTCGATTACCTGACCGGCCAGGAACGGGTATTGACTGAGTTCCCGCCACCTGAGGAACTTTGGCAGCGCCTGCAAAGCTCTCAGGCATTCTCCCCCGAATCCGCGCAACGCATTCTCTCACCTTACTATCATCACAGTGGCAAGAGTCCCCGCTACTATCAGGAAATCGCCATCAACCGGGTCGTGCAGTCGGTTTTGCAGGACAAGAAGAGAATCCTGCTGACCATGGCCACCGGCACCGGCAAAACCGTGGTTGCCTTCCAGATCTGCTGGAAGCTTTGGAGCGCCCGCTGGAATGCCACCGGCGAGCACCGTCGCCCCAAGATTCTGTACCTTGCTGACCGGAACATCCTGGTTGATGATCCCAAGGACAAAATTTTTGCGCCCTTCGCAGACGCCCGCTGGAAGATCGAGAACGGTGAAGCCAACAAAAGCCGGGAGATGTACTTCGCCATCTACCAGTCACTGGCCAAGGACGAACGGCGACCGGGGCTCTACAAGGAGTACAGGCCGGATTTCTTCGACCTGATCATCGTCGATGAATGCCACCGGGGAAGCGCCCGCGACAGCAGCAACTGGCGGGAGATCCTGGAGTATTTCACCCCGGCGTTTCAGTTGGGAATGACCGCTACCCCGCTCAGGGAAGACAACCGGGATACCTACCTCTACTTCGGCAATCCCATCTACCAGTACAGTTTGCGGCAGGGGATCGACGATGGCTTTCTGGCCCCTTACCGGGTCCATCGCATTATCACTGACTTCGATGCCGCCGGGTGGCGCCCCAGCAAGGGTGAGCTGGATCGTTATGGCCGGGAGATACCGGACGAGGAGTACCAGACCAAGGATTTTGAGCGGGTTGTCGCTCTGAAGGCCCGTACCGAGGCCATTGCCTGTCACCTGAATGACTTTCTGAGAAAGACTGACCGTTTTGCCAAGACTATCGTTTTTTGCGTGGATCAGGATCATGCCGACGAGATGCGACGGGCTCTCACCAACCTTAACCAGGACTTGGTAAGCCAGTACCCGGATTACGTCTGCCGGGTGACTTCGAATGAGGGCGACATAGGTCGTGGGCATCTTGGCAGGTTTCAGGAACTGGAGACCGAGACACCGGCCATCCTTACCACCTCGCAGATGCTGACCACCGGCGTCGATGCTCCTACCTGTAAAAATGTCGTCCTGGCCCGCGTGGTCGGTTCCATGTCGGAGTTCAAGCAGATTATTGGCCGTGGCACCCGTGTCAGGGACGATTACGGAAAGCTCTGGTTCAGCATCCTCGATTATACCGGCAGCGCCACAAGGCTCTTTGCCGATAATGATTTTGACGGAGATCCAGCCCTGGTCAGCGAAGAGAAGATCGATAAGACCGGTGCTACCTACGAGACAACCATCATTGAGGAAACTCCAGTTGTGGAAGATGGCGGCGTTCAGGATGAGTACGGCCCGACAGGGGGCCCGGCGGAAGTGGTCATTGATGACGGCGCAAAAGAACCCCGAAAGTACTTTTTCGATGGCGGACAGGTAGCGATTGCCGCCCATCTGGTTTATGAGCTGGACCCGGATGGCAAGCAACTTCGTGTCGTCAAGTATAGCGATTATGCCGCCGACAAGATACGCACTCTTTTCCCCGGCGCCATCCGGATGCGTGAACAGTGGGCCAATCCCAGGGAACGGGCCGAGATTATCCGTCAGCTTGAGGAGCGTGGGATCAGCTTCAACGATTTGGCCGAATCAGTCGGCCAGCCGGAAGCCGATCCTTTCGATCTCCTCTGTCATCTTGCCTTTAACGCTCCGCTACGGACACGCCGGGAGCGGGCCGAACGGTTGAAGAATGACCGGAAGGATTTCTTCGATCACTACAGCCCCGAGGCTCGGGCTGTTCTCGAAGAACTTCTGGAGAAATATGCTCAACACGGTACGGCGCAATTTGTGGTGCCGGATATACTGAAAGTGCCGCCAATATCTGAGCGTGGGAATGTGATTGAGATTGCCGGGTACTTTGGTGGAGCGGAAAAACTGCGGGAAGCGGTGAATGAACTGCAAACGTTGCTCTACGCGGGGTTTTAAGTTTGGGATATTGATTTGTTATTGATCAATAAGCTTAGAAAAAGCATTTGAACCGCAAAGACGCAAAGAACGCGAAGGAAAATGAAGCTATGAGTGAATTAGTCCAGGCCGTGAAGATTGAAAAGCGTATTTTCACCATCCGTGGAGTTCAGGTGATGTTAGATCGCGATCTGGCAGAATTGTACGGGGTGGAGACCAAAGTCCTTAACCAGGCGGTCAAAAGAAATATTACTCGGTTTCCCGAGCAATTTCGTTTTCAGCTTACACGACTGGAAACCGATCAACTGGTCACAAATTGTGACCGGTTCAGCAATCTGAAACATTCCAGCTCGTTGCCATATACTTTCAACGAGCAAGGTGTTGCGATGTTGTCAGCCGTTTTGCACAGTGAAACAGCCGTACAAACCAGTATTAATATTATCGACGCTTTTGTGAAAATGCGGCAGTTTATGGCGAACAATGCCGATCTCTTTATGCGACTGGAGAGTGTCGAAAAACGTCAACTGCTGCATGAAATCAAAGTCGATGAAAAATTTGAGCAGCTTTTCAACGCACTTGAAGACAAAAGTATCAAACCAAAGCAAGGCATATTTTTTGATGGACAAATCTTCGATGCCTACAAATTTGTCTGCGACCTGATTCGTTCCGCCACGCAGCGGATTATTCTTATCGACAACTACGTGGATGAAAGCGTGTTGACTCTGTTATCCAAGAGAGAAGCAGGAGTAACCACCCAAATCCTGACAAATAACATCGGCAAGGCATTGGTCTTGGATATCGAAAAATTTAACCGGCAATACCCCGTTATTGACGTGCAAGCGTTCAAATCTGCGCACGACCGTTTTCTCATTATCGATGATGACATTTATCACATTGGTGCATCGCTGAAAGACTTGGGGAAGAGATGGTTCGCCTTTTCAAAGATGGATCACAGCGCAATTGAAATGTTGCAACGGGTGAACATATGAATGGGTGGGTGGTTGAGGTTTGGGCGATTGGACGGATGGGGGAGTCGATGTGTTCAGCAGGAAATGGTTGACTTGGGGTTAAATATACTGTCCGTACGCAGTAACAACTGCTTGATTTTACAGGTTAAAGTCCTGTCCGGGGAGTTGTCCGATTCGCCCCGGTAGCTCAAGGGAGCGGCGTTCTGGTAACAGAGGGTCGTAAGTTCCCAATTGGCAAAGAAGCAGGCCGTAACGCAAGTGAACCTGGATGTAGCCTCGTAAAATTAAGTGAAGATGCCGACCTGATGGACAGACGGGGAAGGCCGATGTGTACTGGTTCTGATAACGGAAGCGGCCAGTATGATCTTCCGGGGTAGAAGGGACGGCATGTTTTGGAAGACAAGTAGTCCAGTGCTGGAGACCCTTTACGGTGATGCCTAAGGAACATCAACCGGCGCGTATAAGGAAACGAAATCGCGGTGGGCTGTAACGGGAGTCGGAGGGGTTCATAGTACCGCTTGAGGGCATGGGACAACATAACCCTGCCCGAGGGAAGGAACCCTGCTTTGTTCATGCAACCAAAGAGCGGAGGAGAAGGGGATTGCCTAAGCTAATAACCCCGGAAACAATCAGAACGCTACAGAGGAAGCTTTACCTCAAGGCCAAGCAGGAACCGGCCTGCCGCTTCCACGCCTTGTACGACAAGGTATATCGGGCCGACATCCTTGAGTTTGCCTACCGCCTTGTCCGTGCCAACAAAGGGAGCGCCGGGATTGACGGCGTAACCTTCGAGGCCATCGAGGAAAACGAAGGGGCACCTGCATTCATTGGGGAGCTGGAAGAAGCACTGAGAACCAAGACGTACAAACCCGATCCGGTTAAACGGGTCATGATACCAAAGAGCGACGGCAGTCAGCGTCCCCTGGGTATCCCGACCATCCGCGACCGGGTGGCTCAAATGGCTGCAAAACTGGTCATAGAGCCGATCTTTGAAGCTGACTTCTGCGAAACCTCATACGGATTCAGAC
>VFJM01000367.1 GCA_009886055.1 Geobacter sp.
ATTAGAAATGATTGCGAGGATTCCAACGAATCCTCATCTGCCCTGGTAACTTCCCCTCCTAGTTGCCAGGGTGTTTTTTAAGAAAGCGGAGGGGTTACGATTGACGCACCGTAGGCGTTATGCTTTAATCGCGCCGTGGAAATAGAGGCCTACATAGCACTTGGATCCAATCTCGGGAACCGTGAGCACAACCTGCTGAGGGCCGTCGCCGAAGTCGGCAGGCTCCCGGAAAGCAGGGTGACGGCGCTCTCGTCGTTTTATGAAACTTCACCGGTCGGCACTGTACGGCAGGATGCGTTCTACAACGCGGTGCTCAGACTCTCGACACGGCTTGACGCTCGTTCCCTGCTGACCCACTTGTTGCAGATAGAGGATAAAACCTTTAAACGGGTCAGGACGATTCACCAGGGACCTCGCAGTATGGATCTTGATCTTCTGCTGTACGGCGACAGGGTAATTAATGAAGAAGACCTTGTAGTGCCCCATCCGCGCCTTGCGGAGCGCCGCTTTGTCCTGCAGCCGCTCTGTGAAATAGCACCGGAACTGCTGCACCCCCTGACGGGGAAGCCCATGCACGAACTCCTCGCCTCGCTGGAATCCGACGAGACCGTTGTTAAATTACTGCCGGAGGAACGATGTGATTAGATTTTTGGTTGTGGGCCTGCTGCTGTACATAGGATACCGCATTATTATCTCACTGACCTCCTCTAAAAAACCGTTGGCAAGACCTGCCGGGGGACGGGAGCCCGGCGAAGAGACCCACCGCGACCCGGTCTGCGGGGTCTACGTATCCGAGGCGGCGGCTGTCATCGGCAGGCATGATGGTCAGCGGCACTATTTCTGCTCCATGAATTGCCTTGAAAAATATCGCGAACAGCTCGACCACTCTTCACCATCATAAAAATCACGCAGGATGCGTGCGTCAACAAAATCATTTCCTGCAATATTACGCAGAAAACAATATCCAACTTACTACACGGAGGAACAAGATGAAATTTTTTATCGACACCGCAGATGTTAAGGAAATTCGCGAAGCACACGCACTCGGACTGGTTGACGGCGTAACCACCAACCCGTCGCTGATTGCCAAGTCGGGGCGCAAATTCAAAGATGTCATCAAGGAAATCGTCTCCATCGTTGACGGGCCGATTTCTGCCGAGGTGATCTCGCTGGATGCACCGGGCATGATCAAAGAAGCGAAAGATCTGGTCAAGATTCACAAGAATATCGTCGTCAAACTCCCGATGACCCCCGAAGGGCTCAAGGCCTGTAAAACTCTTACCGGAAAAGGGATCAAAACCAATGTGACCCTGATCTTCACACCCATGCAGGCGCTCCTGGCGGCCAAAGCGGGCGCTTCGTACGTATCTCCTTTTGTTGGCCGGCTTGACGACATTTCACAGGACGGCATGGGGATCGTTGAAGAGATCCGCACCATCTTTGACAACTACGGCTACATGGCCGAGATTATCGTGGCGAGCGTACGTAATCCTATCCATGTCCTCAACTCTGCCCTGATCGGCGCCGATATTGCCACTATCCCCTACTCGGTCATGATTCAGCTTGCCAAGCACCCGCTGACCGATGCCGGCATCGAGAAATTCCTGAAGGATTGGGAGAGTGTACCGAAGTAACACCCGGTTCCTTTCGACTCAGCTCAGGGAACTATACTTCTGCACATGCCCCCGGAGCATTCGTGAAGCCAGTCAGACCCATTTCCATCCTCTTCTCCGCCTCCGAGGCCGCTCCCTTTGCCAAGGAGGGGGGGCTCGGCGATGTTGTCGGCGCTCTCCCCAAGTATCTTGCCCGCATGGGGCATGATGTGCGGATCGTATTGCCGCGCTACCACAGCGTTCAACCCGAAAAATACGGGTTGAAACTGTTGCCGGGGACACTGGTCGTTCCGATGGGAATAATCGGTCACCAGTACTGCGGCGTCTGGGAGGGGCATCTGCCGGGAAGCGACGTGCCGGTCTACTTCCTGGAACACGAAGCGTATTATGGCCGTTCCGGCCTTTATCAGCAAGGGGGTGAGGGATACCTCGATAACGACAACCGTTTTGTCTTTCTCTCCAAAGCCTCGCTTGAACTCTGCAAGATGCTGGAGTGGTCACCGGATGTGATCCATGCCCACGACTGGCATACCGGCGTCATCCCGGTGCTGCTCAACACCTCCTATCTCCATGACCGTTTCGTCGGCAACGCCGCTTCACTGCTGACTATCCATAATATGCAGCATCAGGGGAATTTCTACCCAGGCCTGATGGATGTGATCGGGATCGGCTGGAAACATTTCAACTACCTTGAACTGGAAATGGACGATCAGGTCAACCTGCTGAAAGGGGGGATCTATCACGCCACCCTGCTCAATACGGTCAGCGAGGAATATTCCCGGGAGATTCAGACCGCCGCATTCGGCTGGGGGCTTGAAGGTGCGATACGTGATCGGGCTGCCGATCTGAGCGGCATCCTGAACGGTGTCGATTATGAGGAGTGGGATCCGGCGACCGACCCATTCATCGCGGTCAACTATACGGCCCGCACCGTAAAAAAAGGGAAAGCGGTCTGCAAACGCGATCTTCAGGAGGCCATGGGGCTTCCGCAGCGCGAAGACGTGCCGCTGTTCGGGATCGTTTCGCGGATGGTCAAACAGAAAGGGACCGATATCCTTGCAGAAGCGATCCACCGTATTCTGGCGATGGATTGCCAGTTTGTGATGGTCGGCAACGGCGAGCCGTGGGCGCATTTCTATTTCGGCGACATCGCCGCCCTGTATCCTGAAAAGTTTGCCTGCTATATCGGCTACAACGAAGCACTCGCTCACAAGGTTGAGGCGGGAGCAGACTTTTTCGTGATGCCCTCCTCCTTTGAACCGTGCGGGCTGAACCAGATGTATTCTCTTGCCTACGGTACTCCCCCGATCGTCCGCGCCACTGGAGGGCTTGACGACAGTGTCGAAAACTTCAACGAAGCGGTCATGACCGGCGATGGCTTCAAATTCTGGAATCACAGCGCAAAGGCGCTGTTCGACACCGTTGGCTGGGCGGCCTGGACCTTTTTTAACAATCCCAAAGGGATGGCCGCACTCCGTAAAAACGGCATGAAGAAGCGTTTTACCTGGGAAGCCGCCGCGCATAAATACGATGAGCTCTACCACCTCGCGCTCCTGCGCAGGAGGGGCGGGGAGTATTACCGCAACCGGTTTGGGGGATAGGCCGAATTCAATCAGTGGAGGTCCCGGTATTCCGGCTCTGAACGTTCATGCCTCCTGTACGAAATTCAGCACAGTAAACTTTGAGCAATATTATCAAAGAGATTACGCACACAGAGGTTGCCCCAGGGTATACATATGAAAAATTTCTGGACGCAACGCTTTTTTTCCTGGTCATTACGCACCCACCTGTTCCTGCTGGCCTTACTGCTTGCCCTTCCTTCCTTTATATTGATAATTCATTCGGTTGTGGTGCAGCGCAAGAATGCTTATAATAATGGGCTATCCGAAGCGAAGAGGATGGTCTACAACATAGCATTCGAGCAATACAATCTGACAGGCAACACGGAACAGCTGCTAACGATATTGGCCCAGCTGCCGGAAGTTAAAAAACGCAATGCGGCAGCCGTACATACGATTTTATCAAACATCATCAGGATCAACCATCAGTACGATAACATTGTCATTGCCGGCCCGACCGGAGATGTCTGGGCTTCCGGCTCACCACTGACAAATTCACTGCCGGTACAAGATAGAAACAATGTGACAAAGAAACAGTTCTCCTCGGGTGGCCCAAGTGTTGACAAAATCACCGGAAAAACCACAATAAATTTTTTGTACCCGGTAATCAACGCGAAGGGTGCAACCGAAGATGTTATATCGTTAAACTTTAACTTCGATTACTTGAGCGACCTGCTGAAACATTCAGGGTTGTCCGAAGGCTCGGTGTACAGCCTCTTCGGCAGTGACGGGAATATAATAAGTAACAGCCCGGAGAGACACTTCGGGGAGGAAAACAGCGAAGATCTCTTCCAGCGCATGAAAAACGGTCCGGACGAGGATTCTTTCATTTCGGGTTTGAGCGGTATTAACGAAATCCTGGCGTACCGCAAGCTGCGTCTGCAAGGTGAGGAGTCACCGTACTTATACATTCTGGCGAGCATTCCTTTCCAGGAAACTCTGGAAAAAGCGAACATTGTCGAGCTTAGGAACTTAGCCCTACTCTCCCCCTGTTTACTCGCAATAATTATTCTGACTATTCCTATCGGTAATTTTTGTTTTGTTGATCGAATAAAGATACTGCAAGATGCTTCACACCGCCTTGCCGCAGGTGATCTTCAAGTCAGGGCTTCCGATCTTGTTAAAGGTGGTGAATTAGGCGAATTAGCGGCGTCTTTTGATGAAATGGCCCGACAACTCACTGCGAGAGAACAGGCGATTCGCGACAGCCGTGAAGAGCTGGATGATCTTTACAACAATGCGCCGTGCGGGTATCATTCGCTCGATAAGGACGGGATGCTGACACGCATGAACGGCACCGAGCTCAAAAGGCTGGGATACAGTCAGGAGGCGGTTGTCGGGAAAATACTGTTTGCCGACATTGTCACCCCCGCGGAGCGGAATAAATTCGAGGAGAATTTCGCCCTGCTCAAAGAACGGGGGCGGATGAACGATCTGGAGTTGGATCTGGTCTGCAGCGATGGTTCAATTCTGCCGGTGTCATTAAATGCAACTGTACTTTATGACAAGGATGGTTCATTCCTCCTCAGCCGTAATACAATGTACGATATCACTGAGCGCAAGGAGGCCGAACGCAAGCTCAACGAGCTGAATAAAAACCTGGCGCTGAGGGTTGATGATGAAATAGAGCGTCGCCTTATGCATGAGCGTCTGCTGGCGCGTAATGCCCGCCTTGCAGCGATAGGAGAGATGATTGGAGCTATTGCCCACCAGTGGCGGCAACCATTGGCCACGCTTGGGGTAACAGTCCAAAGCATCAGAATGGCCTGGGAGGAGCATTGCATCGACGATGCATTCCTTGAGAGCGCCGAGGCTGATGCGCAAATGCAGCTCAATTATATGTCCGATACCATTGAGGACTTCAGAAATTTCTTCAGCCATGAAAAAGTAATCGAGAGATTCGACGTCAAGGAAAGGATACATGAAGTAGTGTTACTGGTTGCTCCCCAATTCGCAAACTCCGGCGTAAAACTGCAGGTAGTCGATAATTCACCAGGCTGCGGATTGGAAATCAAAGGGTATCAAAACGAGTTTAAACAGTCCGTTCTCAACCTGGTCAGTAATTCGTTTGACGCTATCATCGCCAAAGCAAATGAGGGGAACCGGTCTGACGGAACAGTTTACCCCACTGGCCTGATTGAAATCTCTCTGGCTGGTGAAGGAGATCTCGTTGCCATCGAAGTACGGGATAATGGTTGCGGGATTCCGGATGAGTACGCCGATAAGGTCTTCGAACCTTATTTCACAAGCAAATCAGCGGATAAGGGGAGCGGCATAGGGCTTTACATGACCAGGCTTATCATTGAGGAAAGCATAGGGGGGCGCCTTAACTTCACAAGCGGACCGGATGGCACCGTCTTCAGGATCGAAGTGCCAAGAGAGTTCTCGGGCGAGAGAAATAATGGCTGATAAAGCGAATTTAAAAATCCTCTTCGTTGAAGATGAACCAAAACTCCGCGAACGTATCTGCATTGTGCTTAAGATGCATTTCGAGGAGGTGTTTTCCGCCGGCAACGGCGCGGAGGGACTGGAACTGTTTTCACGGGAACGTCCCGATGTCGTTG
Organism: Geobacter sp.; assembly: GCA_009886055.1. Taxonomy (GTDB): domain Bacteria; phylum Desulfobacterota; class Desulfuromonadia; order Geobacterales; family Pseudopelobacteraceae; genus JACRCG01. The sequence continues at coordinate 5,797 of VFJM01000367.1, forward strand.
TGAGCGACATAATGATGCCGACAATGGACGGCCTGGAAATGACGAAGCGTATTCGAGCCCTTGCGCCGGAAACCCCGGTCATCTTCTGTACCGCATTCACGGAAACCAGCTATCTTCTTCAGGCGATTGAGTTGGGGGTGTCTGCGTATGTTCGCAAGCCGCTTGATTGCAGACAGCTCGTCAAGACCATCAAGCAAGCTGCAACCCCAATCCTGCAAAGAATCGAGCTGGAAAGTGCGAAACAACACGAGCAGGATTCGCTGGAACTGCTTATGGGAAACAGTCCGGCAATGCGGAGTGTCATCCTGGAGGCGCAGCGTGTTGCAGGAACCACTTATTCACTGCTCATCCAGGGGGAAACCGGCGCGGGCAAGTCTCATCTCGCCTTGCTCATTCACGGATTAAGCCAACGCAAACATCACCCTTTCTTTACAGTCAACCTCAGCTCCTTACCCGAAGCATTGGCAGAAAGTGAACTCTTCGGACACGTAAAGGGGGCCTTCAGTGGGGCCGTTTCCACAAAGAAAGGGCTTTTTGAGGAGGCCCATGGCGGGACGCTGTTTCTTGATGACGTAGATTGCGCACCGCCGGCAATCCAGTCCAAAATACTTCATGCCGTGGAACAGAAACGATTTTATCCGGTCGGAGGGACAAAGCCGGTCGAGATGGACACACGTATCATCACAGCCAGCAACCGCAATCTATTCGATGAAGTACACAAGGGCAACTTCAGGGAGGACCTGTACTACCGCCTTGTGGACCTCGTGATCACGATACCGGCGCTGCGTGAAAGAGGTGATGATATCCCGGTTTTGGCTCGTGCATTCCTCCATGATGCGTCACAGGAGTTGAACAGGATTCCTCCCCGCATGGCTCCTGATGCGATCTTGCAGTTGAGCCGTCATCCGTGGCCGGGGAACATCCGGGAGTTGAAAAGCGTAATGAGGCGTGCGGCTCTCTTTGCCGGAGAAACGCTTACCGCCGAAGAGCTGATTCATCTGCTGGCTGTTAAGAATCTTAAACCGATCGGGAAGGACAGTGCCGCCCCGCGCTCCTTTGAAGAAGTGAAGAGCCAGGCTGTCAGGCAGGCACTGGCCGCCACGGGTGGCAAAAAAATGGAGGCGGCTCGACTGCTGGGTATCGATTACAGCAGCTTCAAACGCATGCTTGACAAGTATAACCTGTAACAAGAACCCAATCCCCGACACAGCCCTGCTGCACCAGCATTTATGCTCACCCGCTTAGCCCAAACCTTGTTATACATTTGGGTATGACCACTCGAAACGCCATTTCAAACACGCTCCAGCACTCTTCATTTTGCCTACCCGTTTTCCCCACCGCTATTCATTTTGCATACCCCTGCCAAACAACATCTGCGCCCAATAATCTCATTAATCCAGTAGTTACATTATTGGCATCACTGTTGCTATACAATTTGCTCGTGATGCAAAAAAAACAATCGTTCTAAATTTATGACACAAAGTAACAGCTTGATTTTCCCTAATCCTGATCACGAGTTACGGCTTCAGTATACCATCTGAGTGACTATTTTTTTAAAAGCCCTTTCCGACGTATGGCTGTTTGAATATCTCGTGTTTGAATAATTATGAAATACTGTTTTTCGACTCATGAATACTTCAGACACATCTATCGCAACAACTCTGAAAGGGATGAAATTGAAGGAGAGACCAGCTGGTACATCCGGCTCGGAAATCCCTAAAAACCAATTTGAAACGTTACTCCATCAAATATAGGCACCCAAGGAAAAGAGGGGCTACACATGACAATGCAAAGAAAAAAAAATGATTCTGAATATGCCGTTAAAAGCGTCGACAATGCGTTCGAAATATTTGGCTTCCTTGCCGGGTTTCCGTCCGGGGCAAGAATACAGACTCTTGCGGAGCAGCTGGGTCTATCGCACAACAAAACCTTTCGCCTCATGAAAACCCTTTGCGATAAAGGGCTGGTGCAACACAACGTAACCAGTGGGACTTATCAACTGGGGTTTTTGTCCATACCGCTTGCCCAGAAAATCCTCAAAAACATGAGTGTTGTCAACTATGCCCACCCGATCCTTGAAGATCTGGTCAGAAAACATGATGAAGCGGTCTACATGACGGTGATTCAGGATGTCGATGTGCTGTTCCTTGACATGGTCGACTGTGACCGACCGATCAAGGCGGAGTCCCTGGTAGGGATGCGCTTCCCGTTTTTCAGCAATGCGGCCGGCATGGTCCTGAAATCGCTCGACTCACAGGATCTTCTTGAAAAGCTCCTGAAAAAAATTACCCATAAAAGCGACCGACCCGATTTTGACAAGCTTAATCTGGAACTGGACGAGATTCGAGCCACCGGGGTAGCGGTGAACAGAGGCGGTCTGGGGGAAGGGATCATCAGCGTGGCTGTCGCCGTCAAAGACTATTCGGGCAAAGTGGTCGGCGCCATTACCCTGATCGGCCCTTCATTCAGGATGTTAGCGGATCGTATTGAAAACGAAATAATCCCTTCCTTGCTCGCCGGGGGAGAACTTCTCTCGGGAAAGTTTGGTTATGCGCCGGCATAGGGCGGTTTTATAAAATCTAGGAAAGGAGCAGCGGTTCAACGAGAAAGCATTGATGAAGATGGTTTACATGCACAGGGAACTTTAATCACACAATGGGAGGATTATCACATGGCAGTTGAAACTGAAGTGCTCGTAGCAAAAGAAGAGATAACCCAGGAACAGAAAATGGTTATCGTCGCTTCATCGGTAGGAACGGTTTTTGAGTGGTACGACTTTTATCTGTACGCAACACTGGCTCCATTTTTTGCGGCGATTTTCTTTCCGAAAGGGAATGAGACTGCGGCACTCCTTTCGGCCTTTGCAACCTACGCGGCCGGTTTCCTCGTCCGCCCCTTCGGCGCTCTCGTGTTCGGCCGTATCGGCGACATCGTCGGCCGCAAGTATACCTTCCTCGTGACGATCCTGGTTATGGGTCTCGCTACGTTTTTTGTCGGTCTGCTGCCGAGCTTCGAGACGATCGGTTGGTGGGCCCCGATCATTCTGGTTACTCTGCGCCTGGCCCAGGGCCTGGCACTTGGTGGTGAGTACGGTGGCGCAGCGACTTACGTCGCCGAGCACTCTTCACACTCCAAGCGCGGTCTGAATACCGCATGGATTCAGACAACCGCCACAGTCGGTTTCTTCCTGGCGCTGCTCATCATCGGACTCTGCCGTACGCAGATGGATGTCAAAACGTTCTCTGACTGGGGCTGGAGAGTTCCGTTCTGGATGTCAATCTTTCTTCTGGGAATCTCCATCTATATCCGTCTCAAGCTGAATGAGTCACCGGTATTCACGAAGATGAAAGAAGAAGGGAAGGGCTCCAAGTCGCCCCTTTCCGACAGCTTCCTCAAATACCCGAACAACAAGTATGCGCTGCTGTCACTGCTGGGCGCCACCGCCGGCCAGGGAGTTGTCTGGTACACCGGTCAGTTCTATGCACTGTTCTTCCTGCAGATCACGTTGAAGCTTGACTTCCTGACAACCTACACCCTGATCGGTATCTCGCTGCTCCTCGGCACACCGCTCTTCATCTTCTTCGGCTGGCTCTCCGACAAGATCGGCCGTCTGAAAATCATTCTGGCTGGCTGTCTGATCGCTGCACTTACGTACTTCCCGCTCTTTGCGGCACTTACTCATTACGTAAACCCGGATCTGGAAGCATTCCAGAAGAGAACCGTCATCACAGTAGCGGCAAATCCGGCCAATGAAACCTTCAATCTGTTCGTTGGTCCCTGGACCAAGTTCTCGGACGTTGACCGTGTCAATGACCTGCTGACCAAATCCGGTCTCAGCTTCAAGAAAATTGCTGAAGTTCCCGGCAAGACGGTTGTTACCACTATCGGCACAACCGTGATCGAGGGGCTTGATGCAAAGGTTATAATGGATACACTCAAAGCCCAGGGTTATCCGGCCAAGGCCGATCCGAAGAAGGTCAACTATCCGATGACGATACTGATCTTGTTTATCTTCATGATCTACGTCACTGCCGCCTACGGCCCGATCGCCGCCTTCCTGGTCGAGCTGTTCCCGACCCGTATCCGCTATACCTCCATGTCGCTGCCGTATCA
>VFJM01000020.1 GCA_009886055.1 Geobacter sp.
ACATTAATCAGCATTTTCTTGCTTATGGGAGTGCTCATTTAATTGATAACCTTTCCGGTTTCAGGTGGTTGTTGCCAGCTTGTTCCGATTCCAAATCAAGTTGTTATCTCCGTTGGCTCGTATCCGGCTTCTCAACGTACTCTTTGCACGTCTTCGCCGCCTGAATCCTCGCCCCCCTAGATTCAATCAATAGTTTGAAATCCGAGTTATATGCAAAACAGGCAGATTATATCCCTTTTAACGCTGAAAGCAAAGAAAAAGGCGGCACAGGGCAAATCCCCGTACCGCCATGCTGAAGCAAAAATATATCCGGAACTACATCATTTTGGCAAGTAGCGGCACAATCAGCAGCGAGACGATGTTGATGATCTTGATCATCGGATTGATGGCCGGGCCGGCAGTGTCCTTGTAGGGGTCGCCGACGGTGTCGCCGGTAACGGCAGCCTTGTGGGCTTCGCCACCCTTGCCGCCATGGTGGCCGTCTTCGATGTACTTCTTGGCGTTATCCCAGGCACCGCCGCCGGTGGTCATGGAGATGGCAACGAAGATACCGGTGACGATGGTTCCGACGATCACACCGCCCAGAGCCTTGGGGCCGAGGGTGAAACCGACGATGACCGGTGCGAGGATCGGGATGAGGCCGGGAATAACCATCTCTTTCAGAGCGGTCTTGGTGACGATGTCAACGCAGGCGGCATAATCCGGTTTGCCGGTTCCTTCCATAATACCCTTGATCTCGCGGAACTGGCGGCGTACTTCGACGACAACCGCACCACCCGCCTTGCCGACCGCTTCCATGCACTGTGCGGCAAAGTAATAGGGGAGCATGCCGCCGATGAAGAGGCCGACGATGATGTACGGGTCGGAGAGGTCGAATTTGATGATCTCTTTGCCGGCCAGGAGCAGCGCGTGGTTCAATTCGTCAACGTATGAGGTGAAGAGAATAACGGCGGCCAGACCGGCGGAACCGATGGCATACCCCTTGGTGACAGCTTTGGTGGTGTTGCCGACGGCGTCCAGCGGATCGGTTACGGCGCGAACCGAGTCGTCAAGTTCAGCCATCTCGGCAATACCGCCGGCATTGTCGGTGATCGGGCCGTAGGCGTCCATGGCAACGACGATACCGGTCAGGGAGAGCATCGATACGGCGGCGATCGCAATGCCGTAGACTCCGGCGCACTGGAAGGAGACGATGATGCCGGCGGCGATGACGATCACCGGAGCGGCGGTTGACTTCATCGAAACGCCCAGACCGGCAATGACATTGGTGCCATGGCCGGTAGTGGATGCCTGGGCAATATGCTGAACCGGGCCGTACTCGGTCGCGGTGTAGTACTCGGTAATCCAGAAGATGGCGCCGGTAACGACCAGGCCGACGATGGCCGAGATAAAGATATCCATGGAGCTGAAGTTTTGGCCGCCGGCGTTGGTGAGCCCCTGGGGGAACATCTGGACGGTGACGAAGTAGAAGGCTATGCAGGCGAGCACGGCCGAAGCGATCAGCCCCTTGTACAGAGCAGGCATGATCTTCTGGCTGGCACCCAGCTTGACGAAATAGGTGCCGATGATTGAGGTGATGATCGAGATGCCGCCCAGGATCAGCGGGTAGCTGACGGAGCTGGTATTACCGGTAAAGGTGATGGCGCCCAGCAGCATCGCGGCAATCAGAGTTACGGCGTATGTTTCAAACAGGTCGGCTGCCATGCCGGCGCAGTCCCCGACGTTGTCACCAACGTTATCAGCAATAACGGCAGGGTTGCGGGGGTCATCCTCCGGGATGCCGGCCTCAACCTTACCTACCAGGTCGGCACCAACGTCGGCGCCCTTGGTGAAGATGCCGCCACCGAGGCGGGCAAAGATGGAAATAAGCGAACCGCCGAAGCCGAGGCCTACCAGCTGGGTGACCACGTCCTTGACCGGTGCTCCCGGCATAAGTTTCAGCAGAATCATGTAGTAACCGGCAACGCCGAGAAGGCCGAGACCAACCACCAGCATGCCGGTGATCGCGCCACCCTTGAAGGCGACGTTGAGAGCCTTGGTGATGCCGGATTTGGCGGCCTCGGTGGTGCGGACATTGGCCCGGACCGAAACGAACATGCCGATGAAACCGGTCAGACCCGAGAAGAGCGCACCAACGGCGAAGCCGACGGCAGTTTTAGCGCCAAGCGTTGCAAACAGGGCGATGAACATGACCACACCAACCATGGCGATGATCGTGTACTGGCGCTTCATGTAGGCGCCGGCCCCTTCCTGAATCGCTGCGGCGATCTGCTTCATCCGGTCATTGCCCTGAGGCAGCCCCAGAATCCAGCTTGCCGTGAACAGGCCGTAAGCAACGGCTGCGGCGGCACAGACCAGGGCAAAAACAACTGCATACTGTTCCATTTTTCAATTCCTCCTGTTAAATATGAATAGCCAATCGGCGGCATTCTTGTTGTGTGGCCCAAAAACGGTAGATAGTTAATGGAATGCCCCGTTTTTGTCAAGTGTAAATCCAGAGTATTCCTTTCGTGCATTCGTCGCAGCGGTTTGAAGCTGTAGCCACAGATACTTGTCAACTGAATTCACTCGTGATATATGTGCGACGCAACTTAATGGAGACAGGAGAATCTTAATTATGAAATATATGAATGTCATGGTGCTGCTGCTTGTGTCATCTCTGGCCGGATGCGCCTCACAGAGTGCGCTTGATAATGTTCGAAATGATATTGACTCTGTAAAAACCCGCCTTTTTTCCATCGACAGGGATCTTGCCACTGTCCGTGAAGAGTCAAAGGTAACTGTCGGCGCTATCGAAAAGGGGTTTAAGGCTGACGTGTCTGCCGTCCGGAAAATGTCGGCTGATATCCAGGCCACCATTGACAGTACCAAGAGTGAAATGCAGGCGCTGAGCGGCAAGTTTGACGATACTGCCATCGCCGTAAAAAAACCTGCCGAAGACCTTGCCCGATACCGCGAGGATGCTGACAAACGCATTATCGCCCTGGAGGAACGCATCCTGAAACAGCAGACGTTGCTGGACTCCCTTTCGAAAAAAATGGCAGAAATGGACAAGTCAAAAACCGATGAGGCGGCTTCAACCCCTGATGCGCTTTATTTGAAGGGGCTTGACGCGCTTAAGGCGGGTGATGTTGTTACGGCGCGGGAACTGTTCACCAGATTTCTAGACCAGAACCCAAAGCATGAGCTGGCTGCAAATGCTCACTACTGGATTGGCGAGACCTACTACAGTGAAAAAAACTATGAATCGGCGATCTTGTCCTACCAGGAGGTCATCAAGAACTATCCCGGCAAGGAGAAAGTGGTTTCTGCCATGTTGAAGCAGGCTATGGCCTTCAATGAAATCAAGGATACCAAGAGCGCCAAATTTGTATTGAGAAAATTGATAGAGGGTTTTCCAAAAAGTGAGGAAGCCAAGAAGTCCAAGGCTATGTTGAAGGTAATCAAGTAACAGCTCCACTGATAACAAACGACAAAGGGCGGCTCCGGTATTCGGGCCGCCCTTTGTTTTTACGTGAAAGCACCATTTATATCATAGTACCCCTTTTGTCGACATGACCCCCTCCACGCGGGGGTCAAGCTGGCTGGCGCCGTCCAGCGCACGGGCAAAAGCCTTGAAGCACGCTTCAATGATGTGGTGGACATTATCTCCATACATGACGTTTATATGGAGGTTAAGGCCGCAGTGGTTGACAAATGCCTGGAAAAACTCCCGCGCCAGCTCTACGTCGAACTCGCCGATCTTCACTTTTGGCAAGTTGACATGATATACCAGATACGGCCTCCCGGAGATGTCAACTGCCACACTGGCCACTGTTTCATCCATTGGAACGGTACTTTGACCATAGCGGCGGATTCCTTTTTTCTCTCCCAGCGCCTGTTTGAATGCTTCGCCCAATACAATGCCGATATCTTCAACCGTATGGTGAAAATCGATATCGATGTCACCGGACGCTTCAACGTCCAGATCAAAAAGACCATGGCGGGCAAAAAGATTGAGCATATGGTCGAGAAACGGCACCGAAGTGCATATTCTGGCACTTCCGGAGCCATCAACCGTCAGAGACAGCTTGATTCTTGTTTCTTTCGTGATCCGTTCAATGGTTGCTGTGCGTGACATATTTTCCCCCGTAATTCAAGTTATCCGATTTCTACAATAGCGGTCAGCGTTGCTTCCATTTCTTCTCTCGTCCCGATCGAAATTCTGAGACCGTGAGTGAGCAGCGGATCGGAAAGCAGCCGCACCAGAATCTTGCGTTCGAACAAACCCTCATACACCCGCGTGCCGTTTTTGTCCGGCGGTGAAGCAAATACGAAATTTGCCTGCGATGGTATCACGGTGTAGCCGATTGCCGTTAACTCCCGGGTGAACCATTCACGGGTTGCAATGATTTTGCGGCAGGACTCACGGAAATATGGCTGATCCTGCAGCGCCGCGACACACGCCGCCTGGGCCAGCCGATCAAGGTTGTAGTGATCACGGATCTTGTCCAGTGCGGCAATGATTTCAGGACGGGCAATGGCCAGTCCGAGGCGCATGCCGGCAAGAGCGTAGCTTTTTGACAGCGTGCGGGTGACGACAATATTTTCGTATTTTTTCACCAGTTCGAGGGCGTTCCAATCGGCAAAGTCGGCATACGCCTCGTCAATCACCAGCAGGCCGCCGCAATTCTGCGCAAGTTCTTCGATGTATGCGGGTGGAAACGCGAAGCCGAGCGGCGAATTGGGGGTCGTCAGGAAGAACACCTTGCCATGGTAATACTCGGGAAACGCTTCAATAGTGAACGAATCGGTCAGGCCGTAGGTACAGACGGCCGCGCCCTGAATTTCAGCCAGAGTGGAGTAATAGGAGTAGGATGGATGTACATAGCCGACATCCTGCCCCTCTCCGGCACAGGCCCTGATCAGGTTGTTGAGAACTTCGTCGGAGCCGTTGGCCATGATGATCCAGGAGGGATCAAAGCCGTACAGTTCGCCGGCAGCCTCCCGCAGTTTCATGCTGGAGGCGCTCGGGTACGTGCGCAGTGAGGCGCCGTCACTCCCGATCTCCGTCAGGATCGCTTCCACAACTTTGGGTGAAGGGGGGTAGGGGTTCTCGTTGGTATTGAGTTTGATCCACGAAGCCGCATCGTCCGGCTGAAAACCGGGGACGTAACCGTTCATGGTTGCTATGTTGGGGCGAAGATAACTCACTCTATGTCTCCTGTCGAATAGATACCGACCGGCCGTGTGCTTCCAGCCCTTCCAATCCGGCGATTCTGACGATGTCGGCACCCAGTCGCTGCAGCCCACCCTTTGAAAAATAGACGATAGAGGATTTTTTGACAAAGTCATCTACCGAGAGCGGGGAGAAGAAACGGGAAGTACCGCCGGTCGGCAGGGTGTGGTTCGGTCCGGCCAGATAATCTCCGGCAGCCTCGGGAGTCCAGTGCCCCATGAAGATCGCGCCGGCGTTGGTGATCCGAGAAAGAATCGCAAACGGATCGGCCACTGCCAGTTCCAGATGCTCCGGTGCAATGCGGT
>VFJM01000257.1 GCA_009886055.1 Geobacter sp.
GAGCACCTGGGTGCCAATGAAGCAGAGCGCTCGGCCAACCTGAATACTTTCAAGGCCTGGGTCGGCAACTGGAACCTGAAACGCGGGAAGGACGTCACGAAGGAGGAGTTGAATTCTCTCAAGGTGAAGTACTGACCGAACAGACGTAGCGGCATAAACGGCAAATCCCTGTTTTCAAAAGGCCCGATGCGGATGCACCGGGCCTTTTGTCATGCTGATAATCACCGCCGGCTTCTCGCCGTTATTCCAGCACCTTGGCATCAACAGCAAAATAGTCCGATTCACCAAAACAGGTGGTGGGGATTCCCGAGTGCTGTTCGTAGAAGAGCGAAACCTTTTTACCCATGGACGAATTGATCTTGCCGATCACCGCCTTGTCACGTACTGAAAAAAGGAATTTTTCCGGCAGCGCACCCGGTACCGGCAGCATCTGCAACTCCCCTTCCCAGGTTTTGCAGAACCACCCTTTTTCTGAAAACTTCTGGACGTAACCGACTCTCTCTCCCTTGGAATAGCTCCAGTTAAGCACAATCATAACATAACCGGTACAGAGAACAACTACGGCTACAATCAGCAGCAGAGCGATTTTGATCACCTTTTTCTTTATTTCCTCACCCATCATTCGTCCTCCAATTCTATGGCTTTAAGCCCGCTTGATAAAGGCATTTCGTGCCCTGTCTTTTTTCATGAGCATCCCGCCAGACCCGGTGCTCCTGATGGTGCCGTTACCCTATCACATGATACTCCTCATGATTCAACTTTTTTTTCGCCCGCTCTCTGATGACATTTTGGAGTCTATTCAGGTTTTTTTCGTTGATTGAACGGCGGATTCCCTGTAGAGCTGAAGCAGGTCACCCTGCGCATCATACCACGGAGGTCTCCGCGACCATGGAACGTTCCTTATTCACAACACTGATTGTATACACCCTTGCCCTGCTGCTCATGTATCTGCTGTACTCTGTCCTCTCCCCCTTTTTGGCGGCACTGGTGTGGGGCGGCGCAATCGGCATTATTACCTTTCCGCTCTACGAAAAACTTCTCAAGCGCTGCAACGGGCGGGAGATAACCGCCTCCGCGCTGATGACCGCGGCCGTCGTTCTGGCGGTCGTCCTCCCGCTGGTCGGCTTGATTTCCACCCTCTCACGGGAGGCTGCCCAGGCGTATCAATACCTGGAAAACGCGACAGCGGGGGGCTCTTCTGTCGCTCTCGGTGACATGCTGAATCATCCGTTACTTGTTCCGTGGCTTGAAAGGATCAGGCCGCTGACCAGTTCGCTCGAGCTGGATCTGGATGCCATGCTGCTCCCGGCGGTAAAAAAAGGGATTGCGGCCATGCTGAACTATTCGACCGGGATCGTGAAAAACTTTTTCGGATTCCTGTTTAAACTGATTCTTATGGTGATTACCCTCTTTTTCCTTTACAAGGATGGGTCAAGGTTTCTGCAACGGTTCTGGGTGGTTGTTTCAATCAGGGATGGTCTCAGGACAACCCTGATTGAAACGATAACACGTGTATTGGGTGCGGTCATGTACGGGATCGTCCTGACCTGCCTGGTGCAGGGGACACTGGGAGGCCTCGGATTCTGGGTTGCCGGGCTCCCCTCTCCGATCCTGTTTGGGGCGTTGATGGCGCTCTGCGCCATGATACCGATCATAGGGACCGCCCTGATCTGGCTCCCCGGCGCACTCTACCTGCTGATGCAGGGGCAGGCGGTGCACGGTCTGCTGCTGATCGGGTGGGGTGTCGTGGCAGTCAGCAGCATCGACAACGTTATTCGCCCCCTGTTTATCAGCGGCAAGGCCAAGCTCCACATTCTGATCATTCTACTCGGTGTACTCGGCGGAATACTGGCGTTCGGAATTACGGGAGTAGTGGCGGGGCCGGTAATCCTGGCGCTCGCTCTTGTTTTTTTTGAGGAGTCCCGCCAGGAAACAGTTCAAAAGGATCCTTCAGACACATGACCAAAGAGCGAATAGTTCAGGAAATAATCACGGCGCTTTCCGCCGACCTGGCGGTGCTCTCCACCGCTGCACGGGCGTCCCACGAGGCAGCAACCCACGCGGAGTGTCTCCCCGACAACAAGTATGACACCACTGCGCTTGAGGCCTCGTACATAGCCCAGGGGCAGGCCAACCGTGCCCAGGAGATCCGGGTTGCGCTGGAAAGCTACCGTACCCTGGTGCTGCATGACTTCGACGACGACACGCCGATCAGGCTGACGGCTCTGGTAACCCTGGCAGGGGTGGAGGGAGACCTGCGGCGGCTTTTTCTCGGCCCCCAGGCCGGAGGTATGAAGATTGCCGATGGTGACGGGGAGGTTGTGGTCATTACCCCCGCTTCTCCTCTGGGACGGTCTCTGCTGGGGTTGCGGAGCGGCGATGAGGTGAAGGCAGGCGATGGTGCTCAGGCAATGTCGTTTACGGTTGTTGCGGTCTGTTGATACCAGGAGCATAAAAAAACGCGTACAGGTTGAATTTCATGAAAATTACTCTGTTAACTCATTTCAAAGAATTCGAGAAACGATCCAATACCGGTCGCCTGGTAGTTGACGTCCTGGGGAGTGCTGCCGAACAGGTCCGCTGGGACAGAATGAATCCGCCTGCCCAGCTGGTCGAGGAAATTGAGGCGGGTGGCGTGGCGCTGGTCTATCCAGGTGCCGCAGGCGAGAATGATGGCGATCTAAGCGGCATCACACAGTTCATAATCATCGACGGTACCTGGCATGAAGCACGCAAAATCCATCAGAGAAGCCCATATCTGCAGAAGATCCGTCGGATCTGTCTGAGAACTGGTGAAAAATCGGCGTACAACCTCAGGAAAAATCAGAAGGAATCCGGTTTGTGTACGGCCGAATGTGTCATTGAAGTACTGCGTCTAACGGGGAAAATTGCGGAGGCGGAGCTGCTGCAGGAACGCTTCCTGGCGTTCATCAGGCCGCCAGGGGTTATGCGGGGGGAGCTGCAGGGGCATTAACATTGTGAAGCGGCGGCATAGTACATTTCAAAGGGGGGGCTGAGAGCCGCCTTTTTCATGCCTTGAACCTGCTCTCATTACCGGAAATGAGCCGCCTGATGTTTTCCTGGTGGCGGATTATCACAATCACGGCAATCACAAGCGTCACGACCGTCACAGTTCTGCTCCCTCCCAGAAAAAACACCGCCAGCGGCATGATTGCCGCGGCAGAGATCGACCCGAGTGAGACGTAGCGCCAGACAAACATCATACCGGCAAACAGTGCTATCGCAATTGCAACAGCCAGAGGTGCCAGTGCCAGAAAAACACCCAACGCGGTGGCGACCCCCTTGCCTCCCCTGAATTTGAGAAAGACGGAAAAAACGTGCCCGCAGAAAGCGGCCAGACCGACCCAGGCGGCGAATTCAGGCGGGAGCGCGCTGAATTTAACGAACATCACGGGGAGCAGTCCCTTCAGGCAGTCACCGACCAGGGTAAAGATGCCGACCTTGCGGCCGACAGTCCGGTACAGGTTGGTTGCGCCGATATTGCCGCTCCCCTCCTTGCGGACATCTATCCCGTATGCCTTGCCGAACAGAAGCCCGGTGGGGATCGATCCGATCAGGTAGGCAGACCCGATAAGGAGCGCTAATATGATGGTCTGGTCTCCTGTCACGGCTTATATCCCTGCAATGATTTTCCATCCTTCCGGCTCTTTTGCCAGCCTGAGATGTTCGGTGCCGTTCAGAGTCATTTCTTTTCCCCGCACCTGTACTTTCATGCGGTAGCTGGCGACCGACTCGGCGTTGTTGCCGTCAACGGTTATTGAAGGTGTACCCGCTTCGTACGAGATTTGCTCGAAATCCCTGAAATTCTTTTCCAGGTTCTCCTTGAGCGGAGTAAAACCCTTACCCTTATCGTTGTACTGGAGCGATACAACGGAGAGGTAGTGAGTTATATCCCTTGAATTCAGGGCGTCGGCCCGGGTTGAAAGCGTTCTGCGTATCTCCGGGCGCTCCCGGTCTGATTCACTGCAGCCCGATGCGAGCAGCAGTGCCGCAACGAGTATGCCGAACCATCTCCCAAACACTAAAAGAACGAATCCATGGCCTTGTTGGCATCAGCTATGTATGCGCTCCCGGGGAATTCCCGGGCAAGCTGGCCGAATACCTCACGCCCTTTCGCTTTCTGACCATCCTCCAGATATGCCCTGCCCAGATAATACAGCACTTCATCGCGACGCGCCGCGTCGGCAAACATCTTGAGAGATTCTTCAAAGCGGGCAATAGCGGCTTTATAAGCATCCGTCCTCAAGTAGAAGCGCCCGACGTACAGTTCGTACTGCAGCTGCTTGTCACGACACTCACGAAGCTTCTCCTGCACCTCTGTCAGCTGGGCCCCGGCCGGGTAGAGCTTCAGGTAGGAATCGAAGGTTGTTTGCGCATTTTTCACCGGAGTCTGGTCGGTGTCAATACTGTGGATCTGGTTGAAATAGCTCATCCCCATGCGATACAGCGCAAAGTCGGCTTGCGGGTGTTTGGGGTGCAGTTTCCGGAAGTCCTCATACCCTGCGGCAGCTTCGATATAATCCTTATTCAGGAAATAGGCGTCTGCGATATTAAGCTCGGCCTTTGTGGTAAGGTCAGGGGACTGATACGTTTCCTTCACCTTTTTCCATTGGGCGATGGCATCTTCATATTTTCCGTCCTGATAGAACAGTTCACCCTCTTTATAAAGCACATCAGCCGGCTTGTTCACCTGCGGGGTGGAGCACCCCTGCAAAAGCGCAGAGGCGAAAATAAGGGTGCCGATCAGTTTTGCCGCTGTTTTCATAGGTATCCCTTTTGAAACGATGTCATTATACGATTCCCGTGCCGCGTTGGTCAGCCAGCAACCGGCTGATTATGTCGTGATTAAGCCATACGGCCGGTGAGGCCGGGTTCCAGGAGTTGTGCAGCATCAGCCGCCCGGTGGCAAGGAAGACAATCCTGGATAATTCAGCGCAGACCAACTGTTTCTGATCCGCGTGCATCTCCATCAGTTCGGCAGAAGCGGCCAGCATCAGTTCGGCCTGTTCGCGGGTATTGTGCTGCGGCCAGGTCGAGAAGTCAACGATCTGCTTCAGAA
>VFJM01000059.1 GCA_009886055.1 Geobacter sp.
AGGAATGGATGCACATGAACGCATATTTTTATGGATATCCCGCTCAACAGCGAAAAATATTTTGGAGATCAATGTAATAACAGCTTGATAACAGGATGAATTTAAAATCCATATCCATGATGGCCTCTGCCGCTGTGATGATTGACACGTGCGACGCCCCTTTGGAATTATTTTATATGATCAGGGCGTATTTAGTTCTTGACATGAGCGTTAAGGTGACATAGTTTCGCAAAAATGCTGTTCTATAATTTAAAATAACTGTGGACTGGTGCAACAATTACAATGAAGCGGCAATCAAGGCATCTTCGTAACCACATACTATCCATGAGAGTCAGCGACGATGAACGGGGGGTGATTCAGAACTGCGCACATCAAAGGGGCGCACGCGTGTCAGAGGTCATGAGGGATGCATTGAAGATGTATATGCAGCAAAGTGGAGAACACACATACGGAAAGGAGTTTTGAAATGAAAAACAAACTGGTTCTAGCGTGTATACTGGCGGTTCTCCCAGGGACAGCCTCCCTGGCTCTGGCGGCAGGGCTGAAAGTCAATGAGCAGGGGGCGAAGGCGATGGCGATGGGGAATGCCTTTACCGCACAGGCAGATGACCCTTCGGCCCTCTTCTACAACCCCGCCGGTATCGCGTTCCTCAAGGGGACTCAAGCCAGCATCGGTTCTACGATTATTTATGTGCCGTCATCCGAGTTTACCGGCACGACCCCCCTCAGCGGCAATGGCGGCAGCACCCCGGTGTACGAAAAGGCCAAGAATGATATTTTCATCGCGCCAGCCGTGTATGTAACCCACTCGTTTGAGAGTGCGCCAGTCTCTATAGGACTCGCTATAAACTCCATTTATCCATTGGCCAAAAGCTGGGATGACAGCAGCGCCTTCCGTAACCAGATTATGAACATCGCGGTTAAACCGGTAAACTTTCAACCTACCGTAGCGTATCGTTTTGATGACTGGAACCTCGGAGTAGCAGCCGGACTTGATATTACCCATGCAATAGTTACCATGCAAACAGCGCCCAATGTCGCCGGTGCGGCGGGTACCAATTCGGCCTATGAGCTGGGTCTCATGGGGCTTGACGGGACCGCAACCGATGTCGGCTGGAACGCCGGCCTCAAGTGGAAGCCGATACCAAGCCTCTCTTTTGGTGCCGCCTACCGGAGCGAGATCTCTCTCAATATCTCCGGCAGTGCCAACTTCCTTGCGACGACACCCGCAGGTTTTGACATTATCGGGATGACAACCGGCTCGACTTCATCCTATTCCCGCAGTCGAGTCGTTTCAACCGTCTCGACCACGATCATCCTTCCTGACAGCCTGGGCCTCGGTGTCGCCTGGCAGCCGACCGACAAGTTTACCCTGGAATTCGATGCCGAGCGAACCGGCTGGAGTTCAATGGATAAACTGGAGTTCAAATTTGACAACACGCAACTTTCCAGCTTCAATAACAAGCCGAAAACCCTGAATTGGAAAGATGTCTGGTGCTACAAGGTTGGCGGCCAATACGCGCTGACCAAGAACCTGGATCTCCGTGCCGGATATATGTTCGACAAAAACCCGATTCCTGATTCCACCCTCGGGGCGTTACTCCCCGACTCCGACCGCCACAGTTTCAGCATCGGTCAAGGCATTCACAACGACCATTTTTCACTTGATCTTGCCTACATGTGGACCCACTTCGTGGATAGAACGGTCAATAACCAGAACATGACGGATCTTCTCGGGGAAAACGGCACCTTCAAGAGCGATGTCCATCTTTTCGGCGCCTCAGTCACCGTAAAGTTTTAATTGAGTTGCCCCTTGACCGTCCGTTTGCAGTCTGACGATCAAGGAGTGAGCGCAACGGCTGACACACTACTATTACACCACACCTAGAGAGGTAATGCCATGAATGCACGTATTATGCGACTTCTGTTATATTTGAGCTTTATGCTGGCCGCCGGCTGTTCCAGCTCCGACCCGTCCGGAACCGACATTTCCACCGCCGTCACCGGCAATGAGGTGATATTCAACCCCACAACCGGGTCGGTACCGCTGCCAAACGTCCTTGCTACCGCCACCGCTAAAGATCCGCTGACCCAGTACGTAAACGCGGCAGGTGGTGTCGTTGCCCGCCCGGCAAACACTCCGATGACCCCGCCGGAGGCCCTGTCATATATCAACAAATATGAAATGGCATCTACAAACGCGGTATCAGGGGTGAATGCCCCGATTTACATCAGATTCTCGAGCCCGGTTGCCGACTCGACCGTTACCGCTGCCAATGTTAAAGTGTTTCAGCTGACGCCGGACAATGCAACCAGCTCGAGTACAGAAAACGCCCCGCTCGGCTTCACCGATATTACCGCAATGTTTACCTTCAAGTATACCGCCGGAAGTACGGATTTGTTCCTCTTCCCCAATTTCCCCTTATCTCCGGGAACGCGCTACATGTACGTCGTAACAAACAGGGTGCTTGACGCCGCCAGCGGAATGCCGGTCGTCAGCTCTACTTATTTTAATTACCTTAAATCCAAATTCCCGCTTGTTGGTCCGTTCGCCGGCTTGGAGCCGGTACGTGCCAACGTCATGAGCGGAGCCAATATTAAATTATCCGGGTATGCCAAGGTCATGGACGATCTGATCTCAGCCTCCGCAACCACAACGGTTACCAGTCGTGATGCCATCGCAGTCATGGGAAGATTCATCACCACTGGAGCAGGATTTGTATCGAAGGATGCAATCGGCACCATGATGCCGGTGGAAAGCGCCCTGCGGGCCTTTGCTGCCGGATCGGCTTTGGGCGGCCTGACGGGAAAAACCTGGACAAACTCCGTAACCGACACAACTCCGGCCGGACTTACCCCCGGCGCTTACTGGACAGCAGTGACCGGTTCCACAGCGACTCTTCCTGCCACGGTGGCAAGCGTTGTAACCGGTACGATAAACAGCGCACAGCTTTCGATTGATCCGGTTGTGGCCAAGGCGAATGCAGCTGCTGCCGGCGGTAATCTTTCTTCACCTGCAGTAGCAGGGGCCTATAATCCTGCCGCCGGCGTTGCACAACCGTTCCGTGACGGAACCGGAGCCTTGACCAGCTATTATCATACGGACCTCCCCGTTCCATTTGTACTTATGACGTCGACAACCCCGAACGGGAAAGTAGTCATTTTCCAGCACGGTATCACCGGTCAGAAAGAGCAGGTAGTGGCCGTCGCAGGATCACTTACGGCGGCAGGCTACACGGTCGTGGCAATCGACCAGCCGCTACATGGTGATTTGAAGATTTCCGGACATACAACAGGGGCACAATGGGGCCAGGACTTCATGGCGCTTGGCGCACCACTGGCAACCCGCACCAACGTTCAGCAGGGTGCATTCAACCTAAACCGGCTTGAACTCACCATGAGAACTGGCGGTTTTGCCGCTCAAGGCATAATTCCACCCGCGCCTCCGGCAAGTGTCGATATTAAATACGTCAGCCTCAGTCTCGGTTCCGTTATCGGGTCGTACTACCTGGCCGGAAATACGTCGCTCAATACGGCAGGATCGCTTCCCTATCCGTATAATCAAACAACGCTCAATGCAGACATGAAAGGATTCTTCAGTGTCCCCGGCGGCCGTCTCGCATACCTGCTGCAGAACAGCCCCGCATTCGGTCCAAGCATTAATGCGGGATTGGCAGCAAAGGGGATCACGGCAGGAACACCAACCTACCACAATTTTTTCCAGGTAACTCAGAGCGTTGTAGATACGGTTGATCCGGCAACAATGACCTCTCCGCTCGCAGCGGGTCTTCCTTCCCGTCTTTCAGGCCGTATTGCCATTCAGGAAGCGGTTGGAGACCAGGTCATTCCAAACGACTACACCCGCTACTTCGGCAATGCCCTGGGAGGGCGCGGAATCTTGAATTCAGCCGCTGCCCTTGCGGTGGCACCGGGATTCAGTCAACTCAAATATCTTGACGGTACACTTCCGGCATCTTTCATGTTGACCCGTACAGGGGGCGTTGTAGATGGTGCTCCAACAGGAAAAACTGATTTTGCCAGGGCTCAGAATGTGTCGGGAACCTCACCTGCAGAAGGGTATTTCCAGTTCAATCAGACCGGTATCAGTCACGGCTTCCTGATCGACAACGGTACGCCGGCAAATACCGCGCTTGCCCAGACTCAAATGGTGGCGTTCCTGCTTAAGGGAGTGGTTATTGATCCGACAACAGCTGGTCCATTGGCCAAAGCGGCCTACACTGCTCCTTCAATGATTCGGGAGATTATGCTGCCACCTGTAGTGGATATACTCGGATACTAAACAGAATCTCGTCGTACGGTACTACTGAAGGCGGAGCTTTGGCTCCGCCTTCAGTCATGCAGATCAATTACTAAAACTTGGAGGAAACAGATGCAGGAAGACATTTTCAGCACATTGCGGGAAAGTTATCAGAAGGGCGTATTCACCGTGCCGACGACATTTTATTTTTCAATCGATGATAACAAGAAGACGCTGACTCTGGATGGAGAGGGGTGTACCGTCGAGGAGGGGAAAACGGTTGAAGATGCCGATTGCGTCTGCAAAACCAGCGCGGCGATGTTCAACAGAATCTGGAACGACGGCTACCGTCCCGGGATCATGGATTTCATGGGGGGCGCCATAAAGTCGAATGCCCCGCAACTTCTGCAGCAGTTCCTGGTCGCCTTTGGCAAGTAACCGGATTCTGACTGCCCGGTCTTATCCCGGAGACCACCCACGACAGACCAACCGCTCACAAGGTCTTCGGCCTTGTGAGCAAGCAATCCCGCCTGCATCGATGCAGGTGTGAAGAGTAGTGACTTTGCCCCGGCGCCACAACAACCTTCTGGACATGCCTTCCCCCCCTCTGATAAAGTGCACAACCCATGAAAATCAAACGACTCGAAATATCCGGTTTTAAGAGCTTCGCCGAGAAAACGGTGCTCGACTTCCAGCAGAATGTGACCGGCGTGGTCGGCCCGAACGGCTGCGGCAAGTCGAACATCGTGGACGCTATCCGCTGGTGCATGGGGGAACAATCCGCCAAGAACCTTCGCGGCAAGGCGATGGAGGATGTGATTTTTGTCGGCAGTGAATCCCGCAAGCCGCTGGGGGTCGCCGAGGTGTCACTGGTCTTTTCCACAGAGGATGGGCGTGCACCGGCCAAGTACCTCGATTATGCCGAGATTCAGCTCACCCGTCGCCTCTACCGTGATGGCGAGAGCGATTATCTGATAAACAAGACCCCCTGCCGCCTGCTGGATATAACCGAACTCTTCATGGATACCGGCGTCGGCACCCGTGCCTATTCGATCATCGAGCAGGGGAAGATCGGCCAGATCCTTCATTCTCGCCCGGAAGAACGCCGCTTCCTGATCGAGGAAGCGGCCGGGGTTACCAAATTCAAGTCGCGCAAACAGCTGGCTCTCAAAAAGATTGAGGGGACCCGCCAGAATCTGGCCCGTCTGGCAGACGTGCTGGGAGAGATCAGGCGGCAGCTGTCATCATTGCAGCGTCAGGCCAAAAAGGCCGAGAAATTCCGCGAGTATCGCGACGAACTGCGTGAAATAGAACTCCTCTTTACGGCGCGGGAATATCGTGAAACGCAGCGTCAACGGGGAACGGCCGAGCGTGAGCTTGCGGCGCTCAACGAGCGTATCCGCGAGGTTTCTGCCGCCTCCGCAGTGGGAGAATCCCGGGCCGAG
This sequence comes from Geobacter sp., assembly GCA_009886055.1. Classification (GTDB taxonomy): domain Bacteria; phylum Desulfobacterota; class Desulfuromonadia; order Geobacterales; family Pseudopelobacteraceae; genus JACRCG01. Next base: position 5,704 of record VFJM01000059.1, read on the forward strand.
GGGGCCCGGATAACGCTGCTGGAGGCGGAAAAGCAGCTGACGGTTGCCCAGGAGGACATTTTTCGCGTCAGGAGTGAATTCAGTTCGACCGGGAATGGACTGGAATTTCAGCGCAAGGAGCAGGCCGGTCTGGATGGGCGGATGGCGCGGCTGGCGGCCGAGGCGGCCGAACTGGATAAGCGGCTGGAGGAGTGCGGCGCACAGCGGGTGTTGCTCGAACTCCGCCGTGATACGGGGGCCGTTGATGCTGCCGGAATGCAGGCTGAACTGGAACAGTCCGAAGAGGTGCTGGCCGGACACCAGCTGGCGGAAGAGGGGTTGAGCCGGGATCTGGAGAACCGTCGCCGGGAGCTCTTTACCGCCCTTGCCGAGGCAGCCCAGTTCAAGAGCCGCCTTGAGAATGCCCAGAAACGCCTGGCCTCTCTTCGTGAGCGGTCCGATCGTCATGCCCGCGAAGCTCTGCAGCTGGGTGAGCGCCATGAACAGATGCGCCAGCGGGGGGATGCGCTGGAGAAAGAGGTCGCCACTGGCCAGCGGGAGCAGGAAGAGCTGCAGGTTCACCTCTCCTCCCTGCGCGGCCGCGAGGACGACCTCAAACGGCGGCTCTCCGAGATTGAAAAAGTGTGGCAGTCGAGCCGGGACGGGTTGAATCGCAGTTCCTCGCGACTCCATTCGCTTAAAGAGCTGGAGGCACAGTTTGCCGGTTTTGGCCAGGGAACCCGCACGCTGATGAAGGATGCCTCCCTCCGTTCCCGTTTCAGCGGTGTGCTGGCTGATGCCATTCAGGTCCCTCCCGAACTGGAGCCGGCGCTTGAATCTGCTCTGGCAGAACGATTGCAGTGCATCCTCTGCTCCGATGACCGGGATGCCATCGGGGCGCTGGAGTTTCTGAAAGCACACAATGGGGGGAGGGCCGGGATTGCACTGCCGCTGGAACTCCCGGCTGTCGCCCGGCCCGCGGTAGCGGGAGCCGTTCCCCTGGTGGAACAGGTACAGGTTGATGGCCCGTTTTCCGGATTGATCCTGAACCTGCTGGCGGCTGTCATGCTGGTTGATGACATCAGCGGGGCGCTCAGGTTGGCCCGTCAGCACCCCGGGCTGACCTTTGTCACCCGCGCCGGCGACATGGTCGCACAGGGGGGGATCGTCAGCGGCGGTTCGGGCGAACAGGTCGGGATGGGGTTGATCCACAAGAAGCGCGAAATCAGGGAGCTGGAGCTGGCCGTGGCCCGGCTGGAGGAGGAGACGGCGACACTCGGTGCAGAGCGCGACGATCTCCGGCGCCAGGGCCAGGAGGTGGCCGAGGGGCTTAAGAGCGGCGCCGCACAGCTGCATCAGGCTGAACTGAAGCTGACCGGGCTGCTCAAGGATCGCCAGCAGGTGCTTGATGAAAGCGCCCGCATTGCAGAGCGTCTGGAGGTCCAGTCGCTGGAAACCGGAGATCTACATGAGGAGCAGGCCGCTCTGGAGGGTGAGTTGAAGCTGGCCGGAGAGCAGATGATCCAGACCGGCGACGCCTCAAAGGTGCTGGAGCAGGAAACGGCCCGCTTGAAGGGTGAGCTTGATGCCCGCCGCGCTCAACTGGCCGTTGTCCGCGAAAAGGTGACCGCGATCCGGGTGCAGACCGCTACGGTCAAGGAACAGCATGATGCCGGTCTCCTCGCCCTGACGAATCTTGAGCGGCAGACGGAAGAGATCATGAGGCGCATGACGGCCGACCGGCAGGAGATTGAATCAGGTGAAGCTGCCAGGCTGCAGCTTCAAACAGAGATAAGTGCAGCGACGGAGCGGCTGGAAGGTCTGGTGCGGGAACAGATTGAATCCGAGGGGCGGTTGACCGCCCTGCGGGGTCGTTTTGAGGAGTCGGGAGCGGCACTGAACCTGATCGAGGTGCAGCTCAAGAAGGTCCGCGAAGAGGGGGACACCGTCCGGCAGTTGCAGGCCGATCTTAACCTCCGCTTTTCGACGCTGACCATGCAGGGCGAGCATCTGGAACAGGCTCTGCAGGAGCGGAGCCGCATCGCGATGTCTGAAGCACTGGCAAAGCTCGAATCGGCCGACTTTGACGAGGCGCCCCGGCGGCTGCGGCAGCTGGAACTGCAGCGCTTTCTGGACGAGATGGGTGAAGTCAACCTGATGGCGATCGAGGAGTGTGCCGGGATGGAGGAACGCTTCACGTTTCTGACCAGTCAGAAGGATGACCTGGAGGAGTCGCTGCGCGGCCTGCAGCAGGCTATCCAGCGGATCAACCGCACCACCCGCCAGCGGTTTCTGGAAACGTACAACCTGATCAATGCCAAATTCCAGGAGGTCTTTCCGCGCCTGTTCTGCGGCGGACGGGCCGAGTTGCGCCTGACGGACGAAGAGGATCTGCTGGAGACCGGCATTGAAATCATCGTGCAGCCTCCCGGCAAGAAGCTGCAGAATGTGACGCTCCTCTCGGGTGGTGAAAAAGCGCTGACCGCCGTAGCACTGATCTTCTCGATCTTCCTGATCAAACCGACCCCCTTCTGCCTGCTGGACGAAGTCGATGCGCCGCTGGACGACGCCAATATCGGCCGCTTCAACGAAATGGTCAGGGAGATGAGCTCAATTTCGCAATTCATCATCATCACCCACAACAAAGCCACCATGCAGGTGGCCGATACCCTCTACGGCATCACCATGGAAGAGCCGGGGGTGTCGCGGGTTGTTTCTGTGCGGCTGCATTAAACAAAAGAGGGCTCCGCTGAACGGAGCCCTCTGATTTTTCAGACCTGTGGAACTGGTACTGTCATTGATACTGCGATGCAGCCATCTGCACCCCGGCAGCCGTCACAATGGCGTGGTTCCCGAGGCCGGGGCCGACGCCGCACTTTCGGTGGAACTGTTTGCGGCCGTGACGACGTAATAATAGGTGGTGCCGGCGGCAAGCCCGGTATGAACATAGGGGCTGCTGACGCCGCTGATTTTTATCCCGCTGGCGGGGGTGACCCCCGGAATTGTTGACCAGTACAGATTGTAGGAGGTGGCGCCGGCATCCGGGTCCCAGGCAAGGGTAAGCTGCTTGGATACGGGCGCGCTGGTTGCGGCTGTTACCCTGGTCGAGGCTGGGCTTTCACCGGCACTGTTCACCGCCGTTACGATGTAGTAGTAGGTAGTCCCGGCAGCAAGGCCGGTCTGGAGATAGGGACTGCCGGCAACGGAGATCCTGGTTCCGGAAGCGGTGGTCACCCCGGATGCGGTTGACCAGTAGACGTTGTACGTGGTTGCACCGGGAACCGCCGCCCAGGAGAGGGAGACCTGGTTGGCGCCGCCGGTGGCGGCTACGCCGGTCGGAGCGGGAGGGACCGCCGCAGGCGCGGCATTGGTGGTTGCCTGGGCCTGGGCCGAAGCAGCGCTTTCTCCCGTGCTGTTGGCTGCCGTAACGATGAAATAGTAGGCAGTACCCGAGGAAAGAGCTGTTTTAACGTAAGGGCTGGTAATACCGGCGACTTTCGTTCCGTTGGCAGTGGTTACCCCGGCAGTGGCTGACCAGTAGACATTGTACGAACTTGCTCCGGCAGCTCCCGCCCAGGACAGGTTCACCTGGTTGGCGCCGCCGGCGGCAGTGAGGGCGGTCGGTGTCGCCGGTGCGGTCGGGGTGGGTGTGGCGCTGAGGGTGGCTGCTGCCACCTGAACCGAAGCTGCACCTTCACCGGTGCTGTTGACCGCTGTAACAATGTAGTAATAGGTTGTAGCGTCGGCCAGGCCGCTCTGGACCGCAGGAGTTGAGGCATTGGCGAGTTTTGTGCCATTGGCTTTGGTCACGCCGGGGGTTGTCGAGTAATATACGTTGTAGGAAGTGGCCGAACTGACTGTACTCCAGGAGAGTGTTACCTGTCTGGTGCCGCCGGTGGCAATTACCCCGGACGGGGAAGACGGGACGGTCGGGACAGCCGGCGCGGCTGCCGTGACGGCCGAAACCTGGGCCGAAGCGCTGCTTTCGCCGGCGCTGTTGACCGCAGTAACGATATAATAACAGGTGGTACCTGCAGCAAGACCGGCCTGTACGTACGGACTGGTGACATTGGGAATCTTTGTGCCGCCGGCAGTTGTCACCCCGGATGTGGCCGCATAGTACACGTTGTACGAGGTCGCATTGCTGACGGCGTTCCAGGAGAGGGCCACCTGTCCTGTGGCGCCGACCGCTGACACACCGCCCGGTGCAACAGGCACCGCCGGAGGTTGCGGCAGGCTGTTCGGATCGGGTGAGAACTGCCCGTTTTTGATATCGGTAACAGCGGCGGTGAAGATCACGGCACCGGTTTTGGTGTTGGTAACCGTGACGATTCCGTTGGGGATGGTGATCGTTACGTTGTCGAACAGTCCATCCAGACCCTGATGATCTGCATCATAATGGTCCTTGATGGGATCCTTGCCATCGGCGCTGTACAGTTTGAGCAACGGTTGAAGCTGGCTCAGGATGTCACGGGTGGCGTCAGGGAGCCCGGATTTGATTTTCTGGATCGTGGCCTGATCAGGCGCCGCATAGACCTGCTCCGGATCCTTGACCCCTGCGGCACTTGCCACTACAACGTTGGAGAGTGGGTTGACATTGGCGATACCCGCCCCGTCGGCAAAGGAATGCAGCTTATACGCCGTTCCTGCGGAGTTACCACTCCCCTGCAGGATATAGGGTGCTTTCAAGCTGGTAACATCGAAGGCGAAAGAGCCGTCGCTGCCAATAACAGCTGTTTTTTGTAGCGGCGGTGAGGAAGAGTCCTTAAGGCTCACCTGTCCGGACAGCGGGGCTCCAACAGAGGCGTTGCCGCTTAGAACCTGAGATGACATCGCGCCCCCACCCCCGGAGCCGCCGCAACCGGCCAGCGTCAGTCCGGCAGCCATCAAGGCCAGTGCGGAAAAGGCGATAAATGTACGTGTAACGATTCTTCTCATGTAAACTCCTTTTGTTAACGTGTGCTGCCTTTCGGTAACGTGGGGCGCTTCGGGCACAAAAAAAGCCGGGGACCGAATATCTTCATGATATTTCGGCGACCCGGCTGTCTCGGTGAGACCCAGTAGGCTTTCCGTCCCATCCTCACGAATGGTTTAGTATTATCGTCTACGCATGCTAATGCTGCTGCTTGTAATTTTGATTAGCATCATAGAGGTAAAAAACCGGTACAGATGTGATTGATGTCACACTAAAACTATTTCAGCCGTGGCAGGCGTGCCTACTTCCCTGCGACGAAGTTCCTGAGGCCCCGTCCCATCAGTCCTGACGCACCCGGCTTACCGGGAAGAACCGAACAGGCTCCTGAAAAAACTCCGTACCTTCCCCGTGAAGCTTTTATCCACCTTCTTTTGCATCCCGCCGATATTTGGCGTCTCCGCCAAGGCCTGACGGTATTCCGCCTCGGTCAGCACCCTCTTCTCCCGCAGTAGGCGCAGCACCATGTCGGAACGTTTAAGCACCCGGTCCAGGTGCCGGTACGGGTTGTAGACCTTCTGCGGCCCGGGGAGCATGGCGGCGAGGAAGGCGCATTCCCGGGGGGTGAGGGCGCTGGCCTGCTTGTCGAAATAGTAGCGGGCGCCATGGCCGATCCCGTACACCATTGGTCCCAGCTCAACGATGTTGAGGTAGAGTTCGAGAATCCGCCCCTTGGTCAGTTCCTGCTCCATCCGCTTGGCGAGGTAGATCTCCTCGATCTTGCGGGTAACGCTCTTTTCCCGGGTGAGGAAGAGGTTCTTCGCAGTCTGCTGGGTGATGGTCGAGGCGCCGCGGGCGAAGCGCTTCTTCTCCAGGTCATACTTGATGGCATTTTTTATAGCCTGTACATCGATCCCCTCGTGCTGGTAGAAGTTGGCGTCTTCCGCCACGATGACCGCCCACTCCATTTCAGCCGGGATGGTTTCCGACGGGGTCCACCAGGGGTTTTTCGGCCCGACGACAGAGGGGTGGAGCGTACCCTTCCAGTCCTTCACCTGGATGGTCAGGTTCACCGTGCGGTCGGCAAGTGATGCTACCGATGGAAGACGGTAGAGCGCAATGCCGATGTAGAGAGCATAGAGGGCGATTCCGCCGAGGGCGATTGCCGCCAGCCATTTTACAGCCTTCAAAAGGACCTCGCATGGAAAGAGTTGATCTCCCGCACGTTAACAGAAAACAGAAGCTGAATGTAAAGTTAGGTGTGCGGCAGGTATCGGGAGCAGCAGCCAGGGGCGGTTCTGGCCACAGGATGCTGTTTCAAAGAGGTAAAAACTGCCGAGCCTTGACCTCCTCCTCAAATAACTGCCCGTTGCGGTACGCTGCAAAAAAATAACCGGAGATTCACCGTTCTCCCTTCATTTGCCACTCCCCTTTTGCAGGCAGATTATGATATACGTACGATCAAGAAACTGCCCGGGAATGAGGATGTCACAACAACCGTGAATCTATACTCACTGCGAGCAGGGCAGCACCGTGAAGGAGCCGCAGAGTCGGCTCGGCGGCGATAGTAATTTGTCTGCTGTTATCTACGTGAATCAGGAGTTTGTCATGTCATTTGAAGTAATTCTGAAGGATCTGGTAGATAATGTGCCGCAGGCGATCGGTGCCATCCTGGTAGATTGGGAAGGTGAAGCGGTCATGGAACACTGCCACTGCGAACCCTATGATATCCGCTTCATTGCGGCCCACAAGGGGATCATCCTGTCGCGCCTCAAGGAGATGCAGAGTACCGCTCAAGTTGGAGAGGTGGAGGACGTCGTTGTTACCTCCGACAAGGGTCACCTGATCATCGGGTGCGTCGATGAGGATTATTCGCTCGTTATGAATATCGAGCGCAGCTGTCCGGTGGCACTGGCGTTGTACCATTTCCGCCGGGCAATCACTGCGCTGAAAAAGGATATCTGATGGAACCGCAAGAGAAAAAGGGTTTTTTCAGGGGTCTGATCGACAAGATTTCAGGGGAGGAATCTATTGAAGCGCCGCTCCAGTCGCCAGAAACATCAGTCCCGGAATCAGTTCCGGTTCAGGCGCCGACAGAGCAGGAAGCCGCAGTGCAGGAAACGGCGGTGAAGCCCGGCTTTTTTGAACGGCTGAAGTCAGGGTTGAAAAAGACCAAGGATGGCCTGGTGGGGCGCATCGATGCACTGGTGCTGGGCAAAAAAACGATCGATGCCGATACACTGGAGGAGCTGGAAGAGATTCTGATCACCTCGGATATCGGCGTCAAGACCACAGTGGAGCTGATCCGGACCCTGGAACAGCGTCTGGGGCGCAACGAGTTGAAGGACGGCGAAGCGCTCAGGGGTGCACTGAAAGATGAGATTCTGGCGCGGTTGACCGCCCACCATCGGCCGCTCGATATCGGCAGCCGGAAGCCGTTCGTACTGCTGGTGATCGGCGTCAACGGCGTCGGCAAGACCACGACCATCGGCAAGCTGGCCTCGCGGTTCTCGACCTCCGGCAGTAAAGTGCTGCTGGCTGCGGCTGATACCTTCCGGGCTGCCGCAGCCGAACAGTTGATCGCCTGGGGGGATCGCTCCGGGGTGGATGTCATTCGCCACAAGGAGGGGGCCGACCCGTCAGCGGTTGTCTTTGATGCCTGTAAGGCTGCGGTCGCCCGTGGCGTGGATGTTCTGATCATTGATACTGCCGGCCGCCTGCATACCAAGGTCAACCTGATGGAGGAGATGAAAAAGATCCGCCGCGTCATCGACCGCGAGATCCCCGGCGCACCGCATGAGACCCTGCTGGTTCTGGATGCCGCAACCGGCCAGAATGCGACCTCCCAGGCCAGGCTTTTCAAGGAGGCCGCCGGCGTCACCGGGCTGGCTTTGACCAAACTGGACGGTACCGCCAAGGGGGGGATTGTGGTGGCGGTCAGTCACGAGTTCGCCCTGCCGGTTCGCTATATCGGTGTCGGCGAATCGATCGAAGATCTGCGCGACTTTGACCCGCAGGAGTTCACGGATGCCCTTTTCCAACCCTGAAAAAGGAGACCGCCGAAAGGTGGATGTCGTCACGGAACTCTGCGATTTCAATCAATTAGGGCTTGACTTTGTGAGTGCCACTTCGTATAGTGTCCCCCTTCGAAAGGAAACAGAACTCATGAATCAGGAACTCTTGGAAGTACTCGAAAAAAAAATCGGCGATATCGTCGAAAAGTATAGCGCCCTGAAAGAGGAAAACGCGCGTCTGAATGAAGAAATCCAGCGGCTCTCAAGCGACCGTGAGGGAATAAAGTCCCGTGTTGACGCCATACTTGGCAAGCTGGACGGGATTTAACACGTGACCGTGGTCATTGTATGAAAGCAAGCCATGCAGTGACAGTTTTTGGCCGCGAACTTTCGGTTCGGAGTTCTGCTCCCGAAGCGAAGGTAAAAGCGGTTGAAGCCTTTGTAAATTCAAAGCTTCAAGAAATCGGCAGCGCTCTTAAAAATGGCGATGCACAGCTGGTACTGACGCTGGCTCTGCTGAATACCTCGGAAGAGCTGCTTGAACTTCGCTCCCGTGAGCAGGATGCTACTGCCGATAGCAGAATTTCTGCGATAATCGCAGCGCTGGAAACGGTCTGATTTTACATGGTCTCTCAGGGAGACTTGATCATATATTCGCATAATCAGCACTGCCGGTCGGGTTCGTCAAACGCTGTAATTTACACGTCTGATTGAAATAATGTAACGCCCGTTGAATATATCCTCACTGAAGGGGAAAAATTGCTTCTTGAGTAGCATGACCGTAATCAACCGTTTTACCTGACGCTACTCAAGCCTTTTTTCTCTTCAGCCTCCCTGGTCGACCTTCCCGATACCACTTCGGGGCCATTCCGCACGTGTATAGAAAGCATTTGTATGCCCAAGCGTTCGCTCCGTTCGCAGTTGCTGGCACAGCGCCGTGCACTCAGCCATGATTCGTGGTGCGCCTCAAGTCATGCGGCGCAGCTCAACCTGCTCTCTCTTGATGAGTATGCCCAGGCTGAATGCGTTGCGCTGTATGCGCCTGCACATAACGAAACCGATACAGGATTGATTCTGGCCGCTGCATTTCAGGCGGGGAAACGGGTGCTGTATCCGGCTGTCTGCGGTCATCGGATGGTGTTGCGCCGCGTCGAGCGGGTTGAGGCGTTACAGGAAGGGGCCTTTGGTATTTTGGAACCGTGCCCGACCGTGCCCGACCATGAGGCTGATGAAGCTGATCTGATCGTCGTTCCGGGGGTTGCTTTCGACCTGTCAGGACACCGGATCGGTTACGGAAAAGGGTTCTATGACCGTTTTCTGCATCACCCCGGCTGCAGAGCACATCTGGTCGGACTCTGCCATGATTTTCAGCTGACGGATGGAGCCATTCCGGCGGATATTCACGATATTCCGATGGAAATCATCGTTACTGATACACGAATAATACGCATGAAGAAGTAACCGGAGTTCGCCAGGCGACCCGGATTCATATACAGGAGGTTTAGCATGGAAGTAATTATGGTTGTCATTACTCTGATTGTCGCTGCCGGGGCCTATTTTGCCGGTAACAAGCTCAACAAGAAGGATACCGGATCAATTCTGAAACAGGCCGAAGAGCTTGCCAGCAAGATGCTCGACGATGCCCGTCGCGAAGCAGATACCATTTCCAAGGAAGCGCAGCTCAAGGCCAAGGATGCGGCAATCCAGGCCAAGGAAGATCATGAGCGCAAAACAAGCGAAAAAAACAAGGATCTTCTGGTCCTTGAAAAAAGGTTGACGCTGAAGGAAGAAAATCTCGATAAAAAAGCTGGTCTGATCGACCAGAAAGAGATGGATGTTCTTAAAAAAGAGCAGTCTGTTTCTCAAAAAGAGCAAACTCTCGATCAACGGGACGCAGAACTGAAAAAGGCGGCTGATGTTCAAAACGCCAAACTTGAGCAGATTTCCGGCATGTCTGCCGGCGAAGCCAAAAAAGAGCTGATGAACGCGATGGAAACCGAGGCCAAGCATGATGCCGCCAAGATCATCAGGGCTATCGAAGATGAAGCCCGTGAAAATGGTGACAAAAAAGCGAAGGAAATCATGGCGCTCGCCATTCAGCGCTATGCCGGTGAATATGTGGCCGAGCGTACCGTCTCTGTCGTGCCGTTGCCCTCTGACGAGATGAAGGGGCGTATTATCGGCCGTGAGGGGAGAAACATTCGTGCCCTCGAGGCAGCCACCGGCATCGACCTGATTATTGACGATACACCTGAAGCGGTAATTCTGTCCGGATTTAACCCGGTACGCCGTGAAGTGGCGCGTTTGTCGCTGGAAAAACTTCTGGCCGACGGCCGCATCCATCCCGGTCGCATCGAAGAGGTCGTGGCAAAGGCAACCGAGGAAGTAGAACTTTCAATTAAAGAAGCGGGAGAACAGGCCGCCTTCGACCTGGGAGTTCACGGCATCCACCCGGAAGTTCTCAAGTTGATCGGCCGTCTCAAATACCGGACCTCCTACACCCAGAACGTCTACCTCCACTCACTGGAAGTCGCGTTCCTCTGCGGCATCATGGCCGCTGAACTGGGAGTCAACGTCAAACAGGCAAAACGTGCCGGACTGCTGCACGACCTGGGCAAAGCGGTCGACCACGAAGTTGAGGGTTCACACGCGGTAATCGGAGCGGAGTTGGCCCGTAAATACGGCGAAACACCCAAGATCGTTCACGCCATCATGGCGCATCACGAAGATGAGAAACCGAATTCAGTGCTGGCGATTCTGGTACAGGCCGCCGATGCACTTTCCGGAGCGCGTCCCGGCGCACGTCGCGAGATGATGGAAACCTACATCAAGCGTCTGGGCGATCTGGAGCGCATCGCAACATCGTTCAGCGGCGTGCAGTCGTCATTTGCGATTCAGGCCGGTCGCGAGATCCGTGTCATGGTTTCCAGCGAGCAGGTCAGCGATGATCAGTCGGTTGTCATGGCCCGTGATATTGCCAAGAAGATTGAAGCTGAAATGACCTATCCGGGACAGATCAAGGTTAATGTCATTCGCGAAACCCGTTCCGTAGAATATGCCCGTTAAGATGGAACGGCTCTTTTTCGCAATATCTGCGTAAGTCTTCGGGATCACTTGTGCGGCGTACCGAGTGGTACGCCTCCGCGCAATCCCTTGACAGCCTTGATCTTGCAAAAAATACCCATTCCAAGATTCCAGGAAAGAATTCTATGGCAATAAAGATACTATTTATAGGCGATATCATCGGCAAACCGGGTCGCCAGGCGCTGTCGCGTGAGCTGCATCGTCTTGTGGACCGGCACACGATCGATATTGTCATCGCCAATGGTGAAAATGCCGCCGGCGGTTTCGGACTGACGGTCGAGGTCGCCAAGGAGCTGTTCAGTCACGGCATTCACCTGCTGACGGGTGGCAACCACATCTGGGACAAAAAAGAGCAGGTGCCGCTGATCTTTGCCGACCGGCGGATACTGCGCCCGGCCAACTATCCCGACGGGGCGCCTGGGTTCGGGAGCTCTGTCCTGACGACCCCCGGCGGGGTCAAGGTCGCGGTCCTCAATCTGGAAGGGCGCGTTTTCATGAAAACCCTGGAGTGCCCGTTTCTGGTTGCCGATCGTGAAATCAAGCGCCTTAAGCAGGAGACTCCGATTGTACTTGTCGATTTTCACGCCGAGGCGACATCGGAGAAGTCGGCGTTAGGATGGTATCTTGATGGGCAGATCAGCGCCCTGATCGGCACGCATACCCATGTTCAGACTGCGGATGAGCGTATTCTTCCGCAAGGAACGGCCTTTCTGACTGACGCCGGCATGACCGGCAGCTTTGACTCGGTAATCGGGATGGGGAAGGAAGAGACCATTCACCGGTTTCTGACCCAGTTGCCGGCCAAGTTTGAAGTGGCCAAGAAGGACATCCGCCTGAATGGTGTTGTTATCGGAGTTGATGAACAGAACGGCAAGGCGGTCAGTATCGAACGAATTAATATTTCCTGCTGATTTTTTTTGAAACACAGAGCAACGCAGCACCTAAAGGAAGTCTGTAAGAAAACTTCATATTATAGGTTAGAGTTTGAGGAGTTTTGCGTATGTCCGTATCCGAACAGATGGCCGTCATCAAACGAGGCGCAGTTGAAGTGCTGATCGAAAAGGAGCTGGAAGAGAAGCTGGCAAAGTCCCTCTCAACCGGAAAACCGTTGGTAATCAAGGCAGGTTTTGATCCGACCGCGCCTGACCTGCATCTGGGGCACACGGTACTGATGCAGAAGCTGCGCCATTTTCAACAGTTAGGCCATGAAGTCAATTTTCTGATCGGTGATTTTACCGCCATGATTGGCGACCCCACCGGTAAGTCCGAGACCCGCAAGGTGCTGACCCGCGAGGATGTGCTGAGCAATGCGGAGACCTACAAAGAACAGGTTTTCAAGATCCTTGACCCGGAAAAGACCAAGGTTGTCTTCAACTCGACCTGGTTGAACGAGCTGGGTTCAAGCGGCATGATCGCCCTGGCCTCCAAGTGTACCATGGCCCGTATGCTCGAACGGGACGACTTTCACAAACGTTTTACCTCTCAGCAGCCGATTGCCATCCATGAGTTTCTCTACCCGCTGGTTCAAGGGTATGATTCCGTTGCTATGAAGGCCGACGTTGAGCTGGGGGGCACCGACCAGAAATTCAACCTGCTGATGGGACGCGAGCTGCAGCGGGAGTGGGGGCAGGCGCCCCAGTGCATCCTGACCATGCCGCTTCTGGAGGGGTTGGACGGGGTTAACAAGATGTCGAAATCGCTCGGCAACTATATCGGCGTCAGTGATCCGGCCGACGAAATTTTCGGTAAGATCATGTCAATTTCTGACGATCTGATGTTGCGCTACTATGAGCTCCTCTCCGATATGACTCTGGCAGAAATAGAGGTACTGAAGCGTGAGCTGAAGGATCATTCCCTTCACCCGATGGCCGCCAA